>JBPYFM010000060.1:0-4679 GCA_051986435.1 Solirubrobacterales bacterium
CCCCCCGGCGCCGGCCCGCCCGGCCGCACCCCTTCCCCCCGGCGCCGGCCCGACCGGCCGCACCCCTTCCCCCCGGCGCCGGCCCGACCGGCCGCACCCCTTCCCCCCGGCCCCACGCGGCCGCATCTCTTTCCGCGGGCACCGCCCCACCCGGCCGCATCCCTCATCCCGGGCCCCGGCCCGACCCGGCCGTCGCTAGAACAGCGTGCTCTGCTTCGGGTCCGCGGGCGTCGTGGCGAACGGGCGCGATTTCGTCTCCTCGCGGTTGGTTTTCCGAGCGCCCTCGATGTAGTTGCTGCGCATCCTCCGCTGGCCCCAGCCGCGCAGGGCTCGGGTCGTCTCTTTTCGGTCTTCGGGGCGCATGTAGGCGCGTTTGCCGTAGAGGCGTTCGTACTCAGGCACCAAGTCGGGACGTTTCGCGTGCAGCCATCCGAAGAAGACGTCCTTCACCTCGCCGCGGAGGTGTAGTGCGACTCCGCCGAGGAAGGTGGCGTCGGCCTCCTTAGCCCGCGCGACGATCGGCTCGACCTGCTCGGGGCTGTCGTTGATGCCCGGCATCAGCGGCGCGATCAGGATCCCCGAGTCGATGCCCCGCCGGCGCAGCTCTGCCACCGCGTCGAGCCGTGCGCTCGGGCTCGGCGTGTGCGGCTCGGTCAGCCGCCAGGCCTTCTCGTCGAGCGTCGGCACCGACAGGTTCACCGACACCCGCAGCCCCGCGTCCCGGAACCGTTCGAAGATCTCGATGTCCCGCATCACCAGCGGCGACTTGGTCAACACCGACACCGGCGTCTCTGCCGCCAACAGCGCCTCCAAGATTTCCGGCAGCATGCGGTACTTCGACTCACACCACTGATACGGATCCGTGTTCGTACCCAGCGCCACGAGCTCCCGCTTCCAACTCGGCCGCCGAAGCTCGGCCCGAACCAGCTCCGGCACGTTGACCTTGACGACGATCTCCCGCTCGAAGTCCCGACCGGCGTCCAGATCCAGATAACTGTGAGTTCGCCGAGCGAAGCAGTTGTGGCTGACGACGCCGTCGGCGATGAAGTCTTCGGTCCCGGTGGAGATGTCGAACATTTCGATCTCCTTGCCGAGCGGCTCGATCGCGACGACGCCGAGCCTGGCCGGCGACTTGATCGCGATCCCGGCGATCGAACGCTTGCGGCAGATCGCCGGGTCGATCCGGCTGAAGAGTCGCTGCTCTGCGCCGAGCCCTCCGCGGAGGCGGACGTTCCGGACGCCAATCCGGTTCGGGCCCTCGATCACGTGGGAGAAGCCAAGCCGTCGCAGTCCCGCGACGGTCCGGTCGATCATCGCAAGGTCCCCGTTGGCGATGCGGAGCGCACCGTCGCAACTTCCCTCGGCATCGAAGATCCCCGCAAGGAAACCCCGATACCAGTCGTCGCTCGGGTCGCGCGGGCACTCGATAAGGCCACGCACGCGTTCCACTCCGTCCCGGGAGTGGTTACGGATCGCCCGCATCGAGCGATGACGATCGTCGGCGCGGTGGAACCCGAATTCATGGGTCCTCACACCCGCTCGGGCCAGGTAGCGACGCGAACGCCCGAGCGCATCGTCGTCGGCAAGCGCCAGCCGGAATCGGTGATGGTCGTCGCGCGAGCGGCCCGGCCGCTGGTAAGAGCAGCTCCCGACCGTGCCGTCGCCGCCGATCACCCCGCAGAGGTAACCGCGTCGATATTCCTCGTTCTCCACGCCCGGCGGACCGAGCGACCCCATCCCCATCAGCTTGCTGTCGGTGGTCAGGAACGGACGCTGCTGGGGACCCGCTCCGGCTCCGGTCACGAACCTCCAACCGCGGTCGGTGAGGAAGCGGTGGTCGCCGCTCGCGATCAGCTCGGTGCCGTCTTCGAGGGTGATCCGGTACCCGCGCTTGCGTGTCTGCCAGTGAGCCAAGACCTCGGTAATCGCGTAGCGGCGGTAGTTCCCCCGTTTGACCGTCCCGTAGATGGCGTCCCCGACGCGGATGTCGGCTAGCGGTCGGGTCCGCCCGTCGGCGAGCAAGATCGGCGTCGAGCCCTCTTGGCAGAAGACACAGGCATGGGTGCAGCCCCGGTAGGGGTTGATGGTCCAGGAGAAGCCGAAGCTTTCGCCGGGGACGTGGTTGAGGGCGGAGCGGGCGCGGACCTCGTGGAAGTTGATGCCCATCGCCTCGGGGGCGTCGAAGGTGCGGACGACGGTGCCGTCGCCGACGCCGGGAAGCCGCATGTCGTTCTCGACCCGTTGCTCGTCCCACCTCATACGAACAAATGTTCGCATATCGACACGATGGGCTCGACCCTCTAACGTATTTGACGTGAACGTAAGAAAGAGGTTCGGCGGGGGCGCAGGAGTGAGCGCCGACCACGAGAGCTACAAGTGGTGGGCCCTGTCGTGCACGAGCCTCGGCATGCTGCTGGTGGCGACGAACTCGGGGACGCTGATCATCGCCCTGCCGGACCTCGAGCGGGCGCTCGGCACCAGCCTCCTCACGCTGGTCTGGGTGATCCTCGCCTACATGATCAGCTCGACCGTGCTGGTCCTCACCGCCGGTCGCCTGTCCGACCTCTTCGGCCGCAAGACCGCCTTCGTCGCGGCGTTCCTGATCTTCGGCGGCGCCTCGCTCGGCGCCGGGTTCGCCGCGAACGGCACCCAGCTGATCCTCTGGCGGATCGTGCAGGGCATCGGCGGCGCGTTCATCTTCGCCAACGGGCCCGCGCTGGTCACCGACGCCTTCCCGCGCGAGCAGCTTGGGATGGCGATGGGCACCAACACGATGGTCGCCGCGGTCGGCCTGGTGATCGGCCCGGTCCTCGGCGGCGCGCTGGTCGGCATCTCCTGGCACTGGGTCTTCTGGTTCAACGTGCCCTTCGCGCTGCTCGGCGCCGTCTGGGCGGCGACGGTCCTCCGCGAGCTCGCCACCCCGGACGTCCACCGCGGCCTCGACATCCCCGGCACCGTGACCTTCGTGATCGGCCTGACCGGGCTCGTCTACGGGATCTCGCGTGGCGGCATCTCCGGCTGGGACGACACGGCCGTGATCGTCGCCCTGATCGTCGGCGTCGTCCTGCTGCCGCTGTTCGTCCTGATCGAGGCGCGCTCGGAGGCGCCGATGCTCGACCTCTCGATCTTCAAGAACCGACTCTTCGCCGCCGCCACCGCGGCCGCGTTCCTCAACGGGCTCTCGCGCTTCGCCCTGATGTTCATCTTCGTCTTCTACTACCAGGGCGCCCAGGGCGACGATCCGATCCTGGCCGGGATCAAGCTGGCGCCGATGGCGATCGGGATGCTGATCGCCTCGCCCATCGCCGGCATCTACGCCGACCGCCACGGGTCGAAATACCTGGCCGCGATGGGGATGCTCGTCACCGCCCTCGGCCTCGCGCTGATGACGACGCTGCAGGCCGGCACCGGCTACTGGCTCGGCGGGCTCTACCTCTTCCTCGTCGGCGTCGGCTCGGGGATGTTCAACTCGCCCAACACCGCGGCGATGATGGGCACCGTGCCGACCGAGCGGCGGGGTATCGCGGCGGGCGCCCGGACGATGCTGCAGAACACCGGCGCGGTCGTCTCGATCGCCTTCGTCCTGGCGATCATCACCGCCGCCGTTCCGACCAACGTGTTGTTCAAGATCTTCTCCGGGCTCGCCTCGGGCCTCTCCAGCGCCCAGCTCGACCCCTTCATCTCCAACATGCACACCGCGCTCTGGGTACTCGCCGCGATCTCGGTGCTCGGCGCCGGGGTCTCGATGCTGCGGCCGAGCGAGAAGAAAGGCCAGGCCGGGCCGCCGCCCTCGCGCGCGGTGGCGATCGAGGAGGCGATCGCCGAGGAGATCGAGGCGACGCCATGAGCGACGAGCCCGCCCCGCTGCGCATCGGCGAGGTCGCCAAGCTGGCCGGCGTCACTACTCGCACGATCCGCTACTACGAGGAGATCGGGCTCCTGCCGGCGCCGGACGCGCGCGAGCCCGGAGCCCACCGCACCTACGCCCCGAGCGACGTCGAACGGCTGACCGAGCTGATCCGCCTGAAGAACCTGCTCGGCATCTCACTCGACGGATTGAAGGACCTGGTCGAAGCCGAGGACAACCGCGCGGCCCTGCGACGCGAGTGGCACGAAGGCGTGGCGGACCTGGTCCGTCGCCGCGAGATCCTCGAGTCCCTCGACAGCCACGCGAGCCGCCAGCTCGACCTGGTCCGCACCCGTCGCGAAGAGATCGCCGCGCTGGAAGCCGAGCTCCTCGAGCGCCGCGCCCGGATCCGACAGCGGGTCCGGGAGTTGGAGGATGAGCCGGCGAGGGCTTGAGGAGGTGGGACGCGGGGGCTAGCAAGCCGGCGCCCGGGGACGGCAAGGGACGAGGAAAGGGACGAGGAAAGGGACGAGGAAAGGGACGCGGCCCTCTCGGCCACGGCCCGGGCAGGCTGTGGCCGTGGCCGAGAGGGCCGGGTCACAGGGGGAGTGTGGAGGGACCCTCGCGGGAGGGTCACGGGAGGGTGACGGATCCGTCACCGATCCGTGACGGAGGTGGGACGACGTCACGGAGAGCGTGGGATCTCCACGCTTCCTCCGGTGTTGCACAACACCGACGGGGTGCGGTCGTCCTAACCGGCGCTATAGGTCGGTTAGGACGACCGCACCCCGGGGGACCCTCGATCCGGGCCCGGAAAGGGACGGAAGGCGCG
>JBPYFM010000061.1:0-16236 GCA_051986435.1 Solirubrobacterales bacterium
GATCCGTGGGACTCCCGTCGCTCTCCCGTGACCCTTCCGCGGGTGTCCCTCCACACTCCCCTGGGACCCGGCCCTCTCGGCCACGGCCACAGCCTGCCCGGGCCGTGGCCGAGAGGGCCGCGTCCCTTTCCTCGTCCCTCGGTCGGCCCTTCCCCCGTCCCTCGCCACCCGCCCCCGGGCGCCAGCTTGCGAGGGCGGGGTCCCTTCCTCGGGCGCCAGCTTGAGAGGGCCGCGTCCCTCGCCCCCCGGGCGCCAGCTTGCGAGGGCCCGCGCCCGCCCCTACCGACCCGCAGGAAGCTCGACCGGGGTCTCCGGCGCCTCGCCACGGGCGATCGCGATCGCGTTGCGGGCGGCCAGCTCGGCCATCGCCGCGCGGGTCTCGACCGTCGCCGAGCCGATGTGGGGCACCAGGACGACGTTCTCGAGCTCCAGCAGGCCGGGATGGACGTCGGGCTCGCCTTCGAAGACGTCGAGGCCGGCGCCGGCGATCCGGCCCTCGCGCAGCGCCTCCACCAGCGCCGCTTCGTCGACCACCGCGCCGCGGGCGGTGTTGACGAGGGTCGCGGTCGGCTTCATCAGGCCGAGCTCGCGAGCGCCGATCAGGTGGTGGGTCTCCGGGGTCAGCGGCGTGTGGAGGCTGACGACGTCCGAGGTGGCGAGCAGCTCATCGAGGTCGAGGCGGGTCGCCTCCAGGGCGGCGGCGTGTGGGGACTCGCGGCGGCCGGAGTAGGCGACCTCCATGCCGAAGGCGCGCCCACGGGCGGCGACGCGGGCGCCGATACCGCCGAGCCCGACGATCCCGAGCCGCCCGCCGCGCAGGTCGTGGCCGAGCATGAACCCCATCCCCCACTGCCATGGCCGGCCCGCGCGGACGAGCCTCTCCCCCTCGCCGAGGCGCCGCCGCGCCGCCAGGGCCAGGGCGAAGGCGAGGTCGGCGGTCGCGTCGTCGAGGACGCCGGGCGTGTTGGTCACGACGACCCCACGCCGCGCGCAGGCGGCAAGGTCGACGTTGTCGAAGCCGACGGCGACGTTGCAGACCCCGCGCAGATCCGTGCCGGCGGCGTCAAGGAACTCCTCGTCCACGCGGTCGTAGAGCATCGTCAGGGCGACGTCGGCGCCGTCCACCAACGCCAGCAATTGCTCGCGCATCAACCGGTCCACCCCGACGAGATCCCGAACCTCCCCCGCGGCGGCGAGCATCTCGGGGGCGCGGCCGGGCAACGCGGCCGTCACGGCGAAGGTCGTCACCGGCCCTTCTTACCAACTCGGCCTGGATCGCATCCCGCCCGGACGAGATGTGCCGCTGTCAGAAATTCGCGACTACCTGGTTTTAGGGATCTGAGACCGGGTATGGAAGTGATCTCCCCCTGCAGTTCCCTGAAGGCGTCCCTCCAATGCCCCGGAGGGGCGCCTTTTCCTTTATCGGGCCGGGCAGGTCCGGCAAGGGCGGTCGCTCAGTCTTCCCTGGCCGGGTCCTCGCCCGGCCAGCGGCCGGTGGCGCCGGCGAAGGCGTTGCGGGCCTGATGGTCGACAAACCCTTTGGTGAGGCGGAAGATCGCGCCCTCGATCGCCAGCGCGGCGAGCAGTTTGCCCGTCGGTGCACCGCGGACGTCCGGCTCCGGCGGATCCTCGTCGTCGATCACGGCCCAGGCTTTTTCGAAGGCTTTCTTGGCGACCATGCCGGCCACGAGGCCCGCCGCGATGCCCACCGGTGCGAAGAGGATCTTCATGCGCGGAACCTACCCGACCGGGCACCGATCAACCGGGCGCGGGCCGGACGCCGCGCGGGACGCGCTGTCGAGAGGCGCCTCGCCGGCCCCTGGCAAAGCGCCGGGTTGACATATCGTTGCGACGCGTTACGATATATCGCGTTAGATTCCGATAGTGAATTATGAAAGGCATAGTTATGTACAGCAAGCACTCACATCGCCATCCGCATCCCGGGCGTCGTGGTCGCGAGGAGTTCGCGCGCAGTCGCGGCTTCGGTTACGGCCGCGGTCGTGGCGGGCCGCGGGCGCGCCGCGGTGACGTCCGCGCCGCCGTCCTCGCCCTGCTCGCCGAGCGCCCGATGCACGGCTACGAGATGATCAAGGAGATCGAGGAGCGCAGCGAGGGGGCATGGACCCCGAGCGCGGGCTCGATCTATCCGACGCTGCAGATGCTCGAGGACGAGGGTCTGATCCGCGGCGAGGACTCCGACGGCAAACGCCGGTTCGCCCTCACCGATGCCGGCCGCGCCGAGCGCGAGGGCAAGGCCGATGAGGTCGCCCCCTGGGACGCCGTCCGCGAGGGCGCGCCCACCGGGCACATCGCCCTGCGCAACAGCGTCGGCAAGCTCTTCGCCGCCGTCCGCCAGGTCGGCCAGACCGGCGACGAGGACCAGCGCAAGCAGGTCACCGAGCTACTCGACGAGACGCGCCGCAAGGTCTACGCGATCCTCGCCGAGGAGCCCCAGCAGAACGAGGAGTAGCACTCGATTCCGGCCCGAGGGCGTCGCCGGGCGACCGACGCGCCCCTCGGCCGGCTCCCGAGACCGTCGGCCCGCCCCCGAGCGGTCGACCCCAGGTCCTGAGGCGGCGCGTGGGCCAGCCTCGCAAGGACGCAGGGAGCGAGCCGAGGGGAGCGGACGAAAAGTGCGTGACCCGAAGGGGAGCGACCGAGGACACAGCGAGGCGCCCCCACGCCGCCCCAGGACGCGCCTCGCCACCCGGGCGCTTATATAAGAGGCTCCCGGGTGGCGAGAAGTCCGCTTCCCCAAACGGACCCACACATATCGAGATACGCATCTCTTCTCCCTGTGGTGATTCCCCCAGAAGCGCCCGACGTGCAGGTGCTTCTTCCTTTCACCGAAGAGACAGCCGGAAAACTATTGGTTTGCGCCAAAAGGTGCAATCCCCAATTTTGACTAACGTGCAATCGGTTGCGCGGAGGGCGTCGCGGCGAGCACCCGCTCGGCCACCGATTGCCCGGTGAGGCCGACCTCGGCGCGCAGCAGATCCGGCTTGCCGTGGGTGACATAACGGTCGGGGAGCCCGACGCGCAGGACCCGCGCCCGCTCGGCCGGCCCGGCCGCGAAGGCGTCCTCGAGGTGCTCCAGCACTCCGGCCCCGAAGCCGCCCGGCAGCACGTTCTCCTCGATCGTCACCAGCAGGTCGTGGTCGCGCGCGAGGCGCTCCACCAGATTCGCGTCGAGCGGCTTGGCGAAGCGGGCGTCGGCGACCGTGACCTGGAGGCCGTGGTCGGCGAGGATCGCCGCCGCCGCGAGCGCCACGTGGACGCCGTAGCCATAGCCGAGCAGCGCCACGCCGCGCCCCTCGGCGAGCACCTCCCCCTCCCCGATCGGGATGACCTCGGGCTCCGTCGGGATCTCCACGCCCTCCGCGGCGCCGCGCGGGTACCGCAGCGCGGCCGGGCCCGGGTGGGCGATCGCGGTGTGCAGCATGTGGACCAGCATCGCCTCGTCGCGCGGCGCCATCAGCACCACGTTGGGGATCGGGCGGAAGTAGGAGACGTCGAAGGCGCCGTGGTGGGTCGGGCCGTCGTCGCCGACCAGCCCGGCGCGGTCGAGGGCGAAGGTCACGTCGAGGTCCTGCAGGCAGACGTCGTGGACGATCTGGTCGAAGGCCCGCTGGAGGAAGGTGGAGTAGATCGCGGCGACCGGTTTGGCGCCCTGGAGCGCGAGGCCGGAGGCGAGCAGGATCGCGTTCTGCTCGGCGATGCCGACGTCGTAGTACTGCTCGGGGCGCTCGTCGGCCAGCTTCTGCAGGCCCGTCCCCCCCGCCATCGCCGCGGTGATCCCGATCACGCGGTCGTCGCGCTCCGCCTCGGCCACCAGCGCTGCGGCGAAGACCTTCGTGTACTGGGGCGGCGAGCCGGGCGCGGGCGGCTTCTCCAGCCGCTCGATCCCCTCCGGCGAGTCGGTTTCCTGCACCGGGACCGGCTTGCGCGCCGGCGTTTCCTCGGCGGTCGGCAGGCCGTTCACGATCGAGTTCGGCTTCGCCGCATGCCACTCCTCCATCGAGGCGAGGCCGTTCGCTTCGGCGGGCTCGAAGCCCTTCCCCTTCACCGTGTTGACGTGGACGACGACCGGGCGGTCGGCCTCGAATGCCTCGGTGAGCGCGCGGCGCAGCGCCGCCACGTCGTGGCCGTCGATCGCGCCCATGTAGGCGAGGTCGAGCTCCTCGAAGAAGAGGCCAGGCGCCCAGTAGGCCTTGATCGCCGCCTTGATCTCCGGGCCGAGCCGCTCGATCTGGCGGCCGACGCCGAGGGGAAGCTTGGTCAACCGTTCCTCGAAGTCCTCCCGCGCGTGGTAGAGGCGCGGATTCATGCGGATGCGGTTGAAATAGCGGGAGAGCGCGCCGACGTTCGGCGAGATCGACATCCCGTTGTCGTTGAGGACGATCACGATCGGCGTCTGCAGGCCGCCCGCGGCGTGCAGGGCCTCGTAGGCGACCCCGCCGGTCAGCGCGCCGTCGCCGATCACCGCCGCGACGCGGCCGTCGACGCCGATGCCCTTGCGCATCGCCTCCTTCAGGCCGACCGCGTAGCCGATCGAGGTCGATGCATGGCCGGCGCCCATGATGTCGTGCTCGGACTCGGCGATCGAGCAGAACGGGGCGAGGCCCTCGTACTGGCGGATCGTCGGCAGCTGGTCGCGCCGCCCCGTGAGCACCTTGTGCGGGTAGGACTGGTGGCCGACGTCCCAGAGGATCTTGTCGCGCGGGCTTTCCAGCACGCTGTGGAGGGCGACGGTCAGCTCGCAGGTGCCGAGGTTGGCGCCGAAGTGGCCGCCGATCTGGCCGATCGTGTCGATGATGTAGGTGCGCATCTCCTGCGCGACCCGTTGCAGTTCCTCGTCGCTGCGGCCGTGGAGGTCGAGCGGGCCGTCGATGTGGTCGAGGAGAGGGCCGTCCGCCTCGCCGCCGTTCCCGTTCTGTTTGTGTTCTTCGCTCATTCGTGCCGGGTGAAGATGTAGTCGGCTACCCGCCTCAGGTCCTCGGTATCCCCGCTCGCCTCGGCAAGGGCGCTCCGCGCCTTGGCGTGGGAGTCGGCGGCGAGCTCGCGCGCCCGCTCCAGGCCGAAAAGGCTGACATAGGTGGTTTTGCCATGTCTCTCGTCGCTTCCATGTGGCTTGCCGAGTCGCTCGTCGCTCTCGGTCACGTCGAGAATGTCGTCGACGATCTGGAACAGCACGCCCAGCTCGTCGGCGAAACGGCGGTAGATGATTGTCTCACTTTCGCCGGTTCCCTCGAGGATCGGCACCACACAGACGCTGGCGGAGATCAGCCGGCCCGTCTTCAGGGCGTGCAGCTCGCGCAGCCCGGCGGCATCGAGGTGCTCGCCGAGGACGTCGATGTACTGGCCGCCGACCATGCCGTCGACCCCGGTCGCGGCCGAGAGCTCGCGCAGCGCGGCGAGCACCTGAGCCGGGTCCCCGGGCTGTTCGCAGAAGATCCGCACCGCCTCGGCGAAGAGCCCGTCGCCCGCCAGGATCGCCACGTCCTCGCCGAAGCGCACGTGCGAGGTGGGCTTGCCGCGGCGCAGGTCGTCGTCGTCCATCGCGGGGAGGTCGTCGTGGATCAGGGAGTAGGTGTGGATGAGCTCGATCGCCGAGGCGACCGGGAGGAAGCGCTCCGGCGGCGCCCCGAGGGCGCGGGCGGTGGCGAGCGCCAGGACCGGGCGGACGCGCTTGCCGCCCGCGAGCAGCGAGTAGCGCATCGCCTCCTCGAGGCCCGCGGTGCGCGGCGCCGGCGAGAAGCGCAGCTCGGCGAGTGCCGTCTCGACCAGGCCGCGCAAGTCCTCGGGGTAGCCGGCCCCCGCTGCGGGATCACTCACTGTCGGCGGCGGCCGCTTCGCGGGCGCGGCGGTTGGTCTCCTCGACCGCCTCCTGCGAGAGCTCGCCCGCTTCGGCGGCGAGCGCGGCGGCGCGTCCCTCCTCGAGCTCCCCGCCGCCGTCCAGCTCGGCGGCGATCGCCTGCAGCCGCTCGGCGATCTCGCGCAGGCGGCTCATCCGGCGGGCTCGCGCTCGCGGACGATCGCCCCGAGCACGCCGTTGATGAACTTGGGGGCGTCGGCGCCGCAGTACTCCTTGGCGATCTCGACGGCCTCGTCGATCGCCACCTCGTACGGGGTCTCCCCCTCCTCGATCTCGAACAGCGCGACCCGCATCACGTTCAGGTCGAGCGGCGCGATGCGATCGACGGTCCAGCCGCCGCGCAGGTGCTCGGCGATCGTCTCGTCGAGTTCTTCGCGCGCCTCCTCGACCCCTTTGGCGAGCTCCCGGGTGAGCGGTTTGGCATCCGCCACCAGCTCCTCGAGCGGGCGGCCGGTCACGTCGCGCTGATAGCTGACGAAGACGGCGTCACGGCGTTGGTCGGAGCGGCGCATCCGGTCATTCTCTCAGGCGGCGCGACCGGGAGCGCGGCGCGCCCGGGCTCAGCGCAGGATCTCGATCACGAGCACCCCGGCGCCGGCGACGGCGCGGACCGTCAGGAAGGCGAACCCGGCGGCGATCCAGCAAAGGCTGCCGCCGAAGGCCAAGACCTCGGACAGCGCGCCGATCACCGGCAGGTCCGCACCGCTGAGGCGGATGACCAGGCAATCCGTCCGCCAGGCGGCCGGCCGCTTGGCGCCCTCCGGCAGCTCGCGGATCGAGACGGCGACGAAGCGCAGTCCCGCCAGCACCGCCGAGACCCCCGCCAGCGCGACGAAGAGGTCGTGCCACTCGGCCGGACCACGGCGCGTCGCCGCCGCTCCGCTCCGCGCCAATGCGACTTCGGCGCGGGCCGTCCGCGCCACTTCGGGACGGGCGTCCGCGCCAGTTCGGCGCCGGCCGTCCACACCACTGCGGGCCGAAGCGGCGGGGGCGAGCTGGGGCGAGGTCGATTAGGCGCGGGCGTCCGCTCCCCACCCGCTTCGCGCCGGGCCGTCCGCGCCACTTCCGCCGGCCGTCCACACCACTTCGGGATGTCGCAGGGTGTCCTGGGCGCCTCATGGGGGTCCTGGCAGGCTGTGACCCCCATGAGGCGCCCAGGACGGGAGGGGTGCGGGGGAGAGCCGGTACAGGGACGTGAGGCGGTCGGACTCACGTGATCGTGATGCGCGGGAGAAGGCACACCTCCGGCCGACCGGGGGCCGTCAGGGGCCGATCGGTGACGAAGACGCCGGAAACGTCACACGCCCGGGCGCCTTCCGTCCCTTTCCGGGCCCGGATCGAGGGTCCCCCGGGGTGCGGTCGTCCTAACCGGCGCTATAGGTCGGTTAGGACGACCGCGCCCCCGTGCGTGTTGGACGACACGGGAGGAAGCGTGGCGTTCTCACGCTCTCCGTGACGACGTCCCAGCTCCGTCACGGATCGGTGGGGGATCCGTGGGACTCCCGTCGCTCTCCCGTGACGCCCCCGCGTCCCTTCCTCCGCTCCCCGCTGACCCGGCCCTCTCGGCCACGGCCACAGCCTGCCCGGGCCGTGGCCGAGAGGGCCGCGTCCCTCGGCCGTCCGTTTCCTCGTCCCTCGGTCGTCCCTTTCCCTGCCCCTCGCCGCCCCCGGGCGCCAGCTTGCGAGGCCTGGTCCCTTCCCAGGCGACAGCTTGCAAGAGCCGCGTCCCCTTCCCCTCCCCTCCCGCCCGAGCGCGCGCGGTCCGCCGGCGGTGACTCCGTCGGCTAGCCCCCGAGCCGGTAGGACACCAGCGCCGCGACCTGGCCTTCGGCGATCGGGATGCCGGCGGCGACGATCAGGCTGTCGCCGAAGGCGGTGACGCCGGAGTTCGCCCCGGCGGGCAGCGCTTCGGTCCAGACTTCACCACCGGTTTCGGCGGCGAGGCCGTGCAGGGTGCCGTCGAAGGTGGCGAAGAAGACCATGTCGCGGACCGCGACCGGCGCCCCGTACGCCGGCGCTTCGTAGGTCTCGTTCCACTTCTCCTTGCCGGTGGCGATGTCGAGGGCGACCATTTCTCCGGCGTTTTCTTCGCCTTCGCCGATCGTTTCGCCGTTTTCGATCGTCAGCGGGTGGTTGACGACCGGCACGAAGACGGTCGTCTTCGAGGCGGCCATCGGCGCGATCACGCCGCCGAGGATGCCCGGGTAGACGGTCGCCTGCTTCGGCAGCTTCGAGTATTCGCCCCGCATCGCCAGCAGGCCGTCTTCGTCGTGGCCGTTGTGCTTGCCGACCGCAGCCTTCCAGACCGGCTTGCCGGTCTTCGCGTCGACCGCGACCACCAGACCCGACTTGCCCGCCCCGATCGCCAGCTCCCTGCCGCCGACCTTGGCGAGGATCGGCGGGTCCTGGAAGTCCCAGTCGTAGACGTCGTGCGGGGTCGCCTGGTAGTACCACTCGAGCTTGCCCGTCTTCGCGTTCAGCTTGACCAGCGAGTCGGTATAGAGGTTGGGGCCGGGCCTGCTTTTGCCCCAGGGCAGGCCTTCGGCGCCGGGAAACGGCACCGGGTTGCCCGTGCCCACGTACATCCCGCCTTCTTCGTCGAAGGAGGGCGCGTACCAGAGGCCGCCGCCCGCGTTGATCGACTTGTGCTGCTTCGACCAAAGCCCCTTCGGCGCCGTGTCGAAGCTCCACTTTTTCGCCCCGGTCTTCGCGTCGAGCGCCCAGAGGACGCCGGCGATGCCGCCGTTGTAGGCGCTGGTGACGTCGGTCGGCACGGTCGAGACGTAGACGAGCCCGTCGTGGACGCCCGGTGACATGTCGATCGCTTCCTTTGGCACCGTGGTCAGTTCGGTCGACCACACTTCTTCGCCGGTTTCGGCGTCGAGCGCGAACGCTTCCGTCGCCGTCGCCCCGAAGACCATGCCTTCCGCGACCGCGACCCCGTTCGGTCCCTGGTCGGGCGATTCCATCTTCGTTTCCCAGAGCAGTTCGCCGGATTCGAGGTCGACCGCCTGGACGTTGGATTCGAGGTCCTGCATGTAGACGACGCCGCCGGAGACCACCGGCGAGGCCGAGTAGGCGCCGTAGGTGCTCTGCGCTTCGCTCGGCAGTTTCCAGGCGAGCTTCAGCTTTTCCGCCGAGGCGCGGTCGATCGGGCCTGCGGCGAAGCGGGTGTTGGCGAGGTCGATGCCGGGATAGGCGGGTTCGGTCCCGGCGCCGCCGCCTCCGGCGGTGGTCTTCCCTTCCGATCCCGGCGAGGAGGTCGTCGAGCCACCGCCGCCGCAACCGGCCAGCAGGGCGATGACGAGGATCGTCAGGATCGCCGCGGCGGCGCCGCGCCTGGCGCGGGTCAGGGCGGGGACGAGCGGCGCGAGCACGCGGTTGGCGAGCAGGCCGAGGCTGCCGAGGTTGGCGAAGCCGGGGCCCTGGCTGAGGCCGGCCAGGCCGGGGATGTGGAGGCGGGGCTCGATGCCGTCGAGGGCGAGCGAGCGGTCGAAGCGGAGCCCGGCGCCCGCCGGCCGGTCCCAGATCGGGCCGACGCGGGCCTCGAGGTCGGCGCGGACCGGCTCGGCGAAGAGACCGCGCAGCTGGGCGAGGAGATCGAAGCCGGTGCAGTTGACGACGTACTCGTGGTGGGCGATCGTCGGGCCGGCGGCGGTCTCGAGCTCGAGCTCGACCTCCTCCCCGCCGCGCGACGCGTTGACGTGGACGGCGCGGCCGAGCTCGAAGCCGCAGCGCTGCTCGCCGGCGAGGCGGGCGATCACGCCGGCGTCGAAGACGCCGCGGTCGCAGTGCTTGACGAAGTCCTTGCGGGTCTCGACGTCGAGGTGCTCCCAGCCGACGTCGTCGGGGTCGGCGAAGACGCGGTTCTCGAGGAAGCTCTCGCCGCGGGAGAGCGGCAGCATCGGCGTGTAGACGGTGATCTTCGCCTGCGGGCGCATCGCCCGCAGGAAGACGAGCGCCGAGAGCGCGCTCTCGCCGCCGCCGACGATCGCCACGTCGACCTCGCGGTCGGCGGGCAGGCGGGCGAACTCGCCGCGGCGCGAGTCGCAGTGCAGGACGCGCGGCTCGGCCGCGGGGTCGTGCGGGAAGGCACGGTGGACTCCGGGGCCGGTGAGGAGCAGGGCGCGGCCGCGGAGGCGGCGGGTGGCGGCGGCCGCGTCGCGCGTGGCCGCGGCGCCGTCGCCGCTCGCGGGCGCGTCGTCCTCGACGTCGATCACCCAGTGCTCGCGCGCCGCGTCCAGCTCGACGGCGACGACGCGGCCGCTCAGCATCGTCACGCCCTCGGTCGCCCGCTCCAGCACCCAGCCGAGGTAGGTCCCGTAGTCGCGGTGGAGGATCGGCGGCGCGCCGGAGTTCACCCAGGGCGCGTACTCGCCGCGTTCGATCGCGTGGCGCTGCCAGGAGAGCGGCAGGAGCGCGGCGTCGAGCTCGTCGCCGACCACCGGGAACTGCCGCGAGCTGCGGTAGGGGAAGCCGACGTCCTTGATCGGCGGCACTGCCAGCGGCTCTTCGCCCGAGGTCATCCCGTTCAGTCCCAGCCAAGACGCGGCGGGCCGGGTTTTCTCGACGATCGTCACGGTCAGGTCGGCGAGGCCGAGCCCGTTCATCGCGTCGACCTTCGCCGCGATCGCCGCCGCCTTCGCCCCCGCCCCGACGATCAGGAGGTCGGAGATCTCCTCGCCTACGCCCCTGCCGTTGCCGCTGCCGCTCATCCCACCATCACCAACCCCTTCTCTCCTGGACTGAAGGAGATCGCTGCTTTGCGGACACGCTCGTCGCGGCCGTCCACCGGCCGCAGGTCGACCGCCGCCAGCACCTCGCGCAGGACCCGCTTCATCTCGAGTTCGGCGTAGCTGGCGGCAAGGCAGCGGCGGACGCCGCCGCCGAAGGGGATCCAGGTGTAGGTCCCGGCGGGCTTCGCGAGGAAGCGCTCGGGGCGGAAGCGCAGCGGCTCCGGGTAGTGGCGCGGATCGCGGTGCAGCAGGTGGATGCAGGGGGCGACGACGGTGCCGGTCGGGAGATCGCGGCCGGCGATCCGCATCGGCTCGCGCAGGCGGCGGACGACCACGGGGACCGGCGGGCGCATCCGCAGCGTCTCCTTGACGACGGCGTCGAGGTAGGCGTCGTCGGATCCGCCGACGATCTCGCGGCGGGCGCGGGCGAGCGTCTCCGGGTTGCGCAGGAGGCGCTCGAAGGTCCAGGCGAGCGAGGTCGAGGTCGGGCCGTCCGTGAGCAGCGTGAGGAGTTCGTCGCGCAGCTCGTCCTCGCCGAGCGGTGAGCCGTTCTCGCGGCGGGCCGCGATCAGCATCGAGACGATGTCGGGACGGTCGGGCACCGGCTCGGCGCGGCGGCGGCGGACCTCGGCGAGCGCGGCGTCCTCGACCGGTTGCATCGCGGCCCGGTAGCCGTGGCTGCGGCGCACCCATTCCGGGCCGAGGATCGTCAGCGCCGCCAGGCTGCTCGGCCGGTTGAGGTACTCGGTGAGCTCGGTGAGGCGGCGGCGCAGGTCCTCGAGGCGGGGGTCGTCGGCGCGCGGGCCGAAGACGGCGCGCATCACGATCTCGAGCGTGATCTTCTGCATCCGCGGCCAGAGCGCGAACGGCTCGCCCGCCGGCCAGGCGGCGATCTCGCGGCGCGTCACCTCGCCGATCGTCTCGGCGTCGTTGGCGATCGCCTCGCCGTGGAAGGCGGGCAGGACGACGCGGCGCCGGCGCATGTGCTCGGGTTCTTCGGAGAGCATCACCGAGCGCGGCCCGAGGACCGGCCCGAGCAGCGGATTGGCGAGCGCGACGCCGACCTTGTCGCCGGCGGTGAAGACGGTTTTGACGTCGGCCTCGTCGGCGAGCACCACCCAGTCGCCCCAGTGGCGGATGCGCAGCGTGAAGGCGTCGCCGTAGCGCTCCCGACAGCGCTCCAGCCAGGGCAGCGGGCGCCGCGCCCAGCCGAGCGCCTGCAGGGCCCGCGGCATCCGCGGCCCCGGCGGCAGGCTCACGCTTCCCCTCGCTCGAGGCGCTCCATCAACTCGTCCTCGGCACGGCAGGTGGCGTCGATCATCAGGTCGAAGAAGCCCGCGGTGAAGTCGCCGGGGAGGTCGACCTCGGCGCCGTGCTGGAGGTAACGGGCGCGGACGATCTCGACGCGGCCCGGCTGCATCATGTCGATCTCGTTCTCCGCCTTGTGGACGGCGACTTCGCGGCAGATCTGGAACCGCTCGCCGAGCAGGTCGACGAGTTGCGCGTCGATCTCGTCGAGGCGCGCGCGGAAGGGGGCGAGGCCCGCGGCGACCGCCCGCTCGGCGGGGGTCAGGGCGTGGTCCCCGGTGACGGGCGGCGCCTGCTCCGGCGCCACGATCCGCTCCTCGGCGGCGCTCATACCGGATCCTCTCCGAGGAGCCCGGCGGCGAAGGCGTGACTGCACGGGGCGAGCGCGTCGAGCGAGTAGCCGCCCTCCTGGACGACGCAGACCGGCAGCCCGGTGGCGGCGAGCAGGCGCCCGATCCCGGCAAAGACCTCGGGGCCGAAGTGCCAGCTGCCGTGCGGGTCGCCGTCGACGGTGTCGTAGCCGAGCGAGACGACCAGCGCGGCGGACTCGGCGGCGAGCTCGGCGAGCGAGGCCTCGACCTCGGCCAGGTAGGCGACCGGGTCGGGCGCGGCGGCGAAGGCGTGGGCGCGTTCGCGCGGGGCGCGCGGCAGCTCGGTCCCGGCGGCGACGTTGGTGACCGGCGCCGCGTGCAGCGAGTGGAGCGTCGCCTCGTCGCCCATCCGCTCGACCAGCTCCGAGGTGCCGTTCGGGTAGTGGAGGTCGAGGTCGAGGACGCCGACCGGGGCGAGCCCGCCTTCGCGCAGCGCCTGCACGGCGGCCGCGGCGTTGTTCAGATAGCAGTAGCCGCCGATGAAGTCGGGGCCGGCGTGGTGGCCGGGTGGGCGGCAGACCGCGTAGGCGTACCGGTCACCGGCGACCAGCCGCTGGGCGGCCGAGAGCGCCGTGCGAATCGCCTCCCGGGCGGCGGCGACGAGCGCGGCGTTGACGGGGATGTCGGGCTCGAGGCCGGGCGGCGCCAGGTCCGGCATGACCGTCGGCTCCTCGCCGGCGCCCGCCAGCGCCCTGAGGTGACCGGGGCCATGGAGGACCGTGAGCGCGCGCTCGACCTCCTCGTCGCCCGCGGCCGCCTCCACCGCCCGCACGCCGAAGTGGCGACGGAGGCCGAGCCGCAGCGCCGCAAGGCGCGCGTCGGAGTCCTGGCCCTCGAGCCGCACGTCGCCTTCGCGGATCCAGACCGAGCTCGTGTCCAGCCCGTCGCTCCGCTGCTCGACCATCACCAGCTCGCTCATGACGCCCCCTCGCGACCCCGCGGCCAAGCGCACCCGAAGCCGGCGCCTCGCTCCCTCACCATCCCCGGCGCGCGCCTCATACCGCCCTCCGCATCCGCGGTCCGAGGCGCTCGAAGCCGTTGGCGAGGTAGAAGCGTTCGGTCGCGCGCAGGGCGGGGAAGCCTTCGCGCGGGAGGCCGACCTCCACCCTCCCCGCGCCCTCCGCCGCCGCCGCGGCGGCGAGCGCCTCGACCAGCCCGGCCCCGACGCCCCGGTCGCGCCACCCGCGCCGCGTCCAGAGGACCTCGATCGTCAGCAGCCGCCCGGCGACCTGGATCGCCCGCGCCCAGCTGGCGGTGAGGACGCCGACCAGGCCGTCGACCGGCTCACCGCCGGCGGCGTCGGCGACGAGGACGATGCCGAGGCTCGGGTCCTCGACGTGCGCGCGTGCCTCCGCCTCGATCGCGGCGCGTGCCGGGGGCGTCCCGCCCAGCTCGGCGAGCAGCGCCGCGACGGCCGCGGTCACGGCCGGTACGTCATCGGTACGAGCGGGCCGGAGTTCCCAGCCGGCCACCCCCGACCCCGCGGCCGGGTTGTCGGTCGCCGCCCCGGTCATACGGCCGCGCCGCCCCCCGCCGCCGACGGCTCGGCGCCGCTCCCGGCCGTCGCGCGTTCACGCCCAGGCTCCAGCCCGACGCTCCAGGCCCCCTCGTCGGCGCGCCCGGTCACCGTCCGCGCGATCGCCGCCATCGGGGCCCGCGCCTTCAGCAGGATCTCGTCGAACTCCTCCTCGGGGTCCGACTGCATGACGATGGCGCCGCCGGCGCCGATCGTGGTCCGCCCTGGCCGGATGACGATCGTGCGGATGACGATCGAGAGGTCGACCGCGCCGTCGACGCCGAAGTAGCCGATCGCGCCGGAGTAGACACCGCGCGCCTCGTCCTCGAGCTCGTCGATGATCTCCATCGTGCGCTCCTTCGGCGCGCCGGTCATCGAGCCGCCGGGGAAGCAGTTGCGCACGCACTCGAGCGGCGAGCGGCCGGGTTCCAGCTGCCCGGTCACCGTGGAGACGACCTGGTGCACGGTCGCGTAGGGCTCGACCACCATCAGGTCGGGGACGCGGACCGAGTCGACCTCGCTGACCCGGCCGAGGTCGTTGCGCAGCAGGTCGACGATCATCAGGTGCTCGGCGCGGGTCTTTTCGTCGGCGGCGAGCGCGGCCTTGCGGGCCGCGTCCTCGGCCGGGTCGTCGGCGCGCGAGATCGTCCCCTTGATCGGACGCGCCTGGACGGCGCCGTCGCGGCCGACGGAGAGGAAGCGCTCCGGTGAGGAGCTGACGATCGCGGTGTCGCCGAAGCGCAGGAAAGCGGCGAACGGGGACGGGTTGGAGCGGCGGAGGCGGCGGTAGAGCGCGAACGGGTCGGGGCTCGCGTCGGTCGAGATCTGGTCGGTCAGGCAGACCTCGTAGGACTCCCCCGCCGCCAGTTCGGCCTGCGAGCGTTCGATGTCGGCGAGGTACTGCGCCCGCCCGCGGCCACAGCGGAACGTCACGTGTCCGCCGGGCTCCGCGGGCGGGTCGAGGGGCCGCGGCGTCGGCGGATCGCAGATGGCCGCGGCGGCGAGACGAGTGGTCGATTCGAGCCACGCCATCGCCTCCGCCCGTTCCCCCTCGTGTTGATGGGCCGAAAAGTGCGCCATATCGTGGTTTTTCGGCCCATCAACATCGGGGTCTGGTTCGGAGTGGACGAGGGCGAAGACGTGGGTGCGTGCGCGGGCGTGGTCGACGGCGACGACGCGGTTGGCGAGCATCAAGGCCGCGTCGGGGAGGTCGGAGCTGTGGACGTTCGTCGCGCCGCAGTCGGCCTTCAGCTCGTAGCCGAGGTAACCGACGTAGCCGCCCATCAGGCCCCGGTCGACGCCGAGCGGCGGCTCGGCGCGCAGGTCCTTCAGCTCGCCGTCGAGCAGGTCGAAGATCGAACCCTGCCGCCGCTCCTCGCCGCCGGGCGTGCGGATCGTCGTCGTCGCGGCATCGACGTCGTAGGAGAGGTGGCGCTCACCTGGCCCGGCGCTCGTCCCCATATACGAGCATTGCGCGAGCCAGGTGGGCGCGTCGGCGGAGTCGAGCCAGAAGGAGGTGTCGGCGTCGGCGAAGAGGAGTTCGTAGAGGTGCTCGGTCGGCGCCGCCCCCTCCAGCGTCCGCGACAGCACGGTCCAGCCGCGCGCCGGCGCCGCGGTCGGCCGTCCCGAGTCACTTCCGCGCGCCACCCCGGTTGGTGGGCCGAAAACTCCCGACTGGGTCGAGTTTCCGGCGCCTCGACGACCGGGGCCCTGGGAACGACGCGCGGAAGTGGGGACGGATCGCGTCGCGGAGTGCGAGTGGCGCTCGGCGAGCTGGAAGAAGTTCTTGGCGATGCGGTCGCCGAACTCGGTGGCGATCGACTCGGGGTGGAACTGCACGCCCCACATCGGGCGGGTGTCGTGCTCGACGCCCATCACGACGCCGTCGTCGGCCCAGGCGACGACGTGGCCTTCGGGGCCGACCGGGCCCGTGATCGCAAGCGAGTGGTAGCGGACGACGGAGAAGTCCTGCGGGACGCCGGCGAAGATCCCGGTGCCGCGGTGGCGCACGCTCGAGAGGCGACCGTGCATCGGCTGCGGGGCGCCGGCGACGTCGCCGTCGAGCAGGTTGCCGATCCCCTGGTGGCCGAGGCAGATCCCCAGCACCGGGATCTCGCTGTAGCGGAGGATGTCGCGGCAGACGCCGAAGTCGTGCCAGCGTTCGGGGCGGCCCGGGCCCGGCGAGAGGACGATCGCGTCGAAGTCCGAGCGCGAGAGCACCCGCCAGGAGACGGCGTCGTTGTTGACCACGACCGGCTCGGTGCCCGAGGCCGCGGCCAGCAGGTGGAAAACGTTGTAGCTGTAGGAGTCGTGGTTGTCGACCAGCAGCGTCCTCATCGCGGCCCCTCCAGCCCGAGCCCGGCACGGCCCCGGGCGAGCACCGCGTCGACGACCGCCGCCACCGCGGGCGGGCGCCCGGCGCCGCGGTAC
>JBPYFM010000062.1:0-4556 GCA_051986435.1 Solirubrobacterales bacterium
TGAAGGACCTGGGCATCGCCCATCGCCGAGGTGGCTACCGCGACCCCGAGTCGCAGGCCTTCATCGAGTCATGGTTCTCGAAGCTGAAGGAGCGCCTGGTCTGGCGCTCGGAGTTCGAGAACCTCGAGGAGGCACGGGCGGCGATCGCCGCCTACGTCGAGACCTACCACCACCGGCCCACTCGGGCCTGGGTTACCGCACCCCGAAGGAGGTGAGGGAGACCTGGGAGGATGCCCAGGAGAGCGAGACGTCTACTAATTCACGCGGCCTCGGGTGACAACGTTGGCGGGGTCCAGGCCAGCGTCCATCTACGCACGACTCACGGCTTACTGGAAACCATCGAGGTGACCACCGAACGCGGAGACGTGTCCGAACGGGCCGTAGAAAAAGCTGAATATTTCATTTTTGCGGGCCTCTCCTCCCTCATCAGGCTCCTCAAGAAAAAGAAGAAGAAGCCACTGCGGCCGGTCAAGGCGAACCCGCCTCCGTGGGACGTTTCGTTGGACCGGACCAAGCCCAAACTTCACGGCTGGGGCGACACGTCGTCACTTTGAGCGCTACTTCAGGAGTTTCGACAGCCGACGGTCTTTGAGGATGCGATCGCCGGTCTGGTCGTGGGGGCAGTAGTTCATCTGGTGTTCGGAGAAGTAGACGGCCTCGAGCGTGGTGCCGCAGCGGGGGCAGGGCTCGCCCTCATGTTTGTGGATCCGTAGCGGGACCTTGATCTTGTCCGGAAGCTCGGGGCCGATCGTTTCCTCGTAGCGGTCGATCGCGTCGCCGAGGACGTGAAGGGCGGCGTGGAGGCGCTCGACCTCCTCGGGGGCGAGTTCGGTGCCTTTCTTGAAGGGGGAGAGGCAGGCCTCCCAGAGGATCTCGTCGACCCAGGAGCGGCCGATGCCGCTGATGTCTTTCTGGTGGCGCAGGAGCGGGTGGAGGTGGCGCGGCTTGTCGATCGCGGCGGCGAGCTCGTCGAGGGGCGGGGCGGGCCAGGCTTCCGGACCGAGCGTCGCGACCATCTCGTCGTCGGCGACCGCCTGGGAGGGCAGGAGCTTCGCCCAGGCGCGCTGCTTGGTGCCGAACTCGCGAAGGCGCAGCTCGCGGCCGTCATCGAGGCGGATCAGCACCCGCGCCGCACGGTCTTTCAGCGAGGCGCGTTTGTCGGAGACGCGCAATCGGCCCGCCGACATCAGGTGAATGAGGAGGGACAGGTCGCCGAACTCGACCACCGGCATCTTCGCGATCCGCCGCACGCCGGTGATCTCGCGGCCTAGCAGTGCATCCAGCGGCGGGTCGAACGTCTTCATCACGTTCATCCCCGGCGCCAGCACGGATTCGACGGTCGCGCCGCGCACGGCGGCGTCGATCCGCCTGGCGGTGATCTCGACCTCGGGCAGCTCAGGCATGGCAAAAGCATCGCACCCGGTAAACTTCCACCACGTTCATTCGACCTGGTTCGACCTGAGGTCTGCCGGCGAACAGAGGAAAGGAAGGGCTCATGCAGGAGCTCCCGACGATCCAGCCCAACTTCGCGCCGGAGCTTGCTCCGGAGGAGATCACCGCGCTGAGCGAGGAGATCCGGGCGCTCGCGGCCGAGCGCAACGCGGTGATCCTCGCCCACAACTACCAGCTGCCGGAGATCCAGGACGTCGCCGACCACCTCGGTGACAGCCTCGGCCTCTCCCGCGCCGCGGCGACCACCGAGGCCGACGTGATCGTCTTCTGCGGCGTCCACTTCATGGCCGAGACGGCCTCGATCCTCTCGCCCGACAAGCAGGTGCTGATCCCCGACCTCGACGCCGGCTGCAGCCTCGCCGACTCGATCACGGTCGAGCAGCTCCGCGGCTGGAAGGCGCAGCACCCGGGCGCGATGGTCGTGATGTACGTGAACACGTCGGCCGCGGTGAAGGCGGACACCGACTACTGCGTCACCTCCTCGAACGCCGTCTCGGTGGTCGAGCACATCTGGCGCGAGCACGGCCCCGACACCGAGATCCTCTTCGGCCCCGACATGTGGCTGGGGGCCTTCGTCGAGCGCGAGACCGGCCTCCTCGAGGAGCCCGAGCGCCGCGCCCGCTTCCACGTCTGGGACGGCGAGTGCCACGTTCACGCCGGCATCCGCCCCGAAGACATCGCCCGCACCCGCGCCGAACACCCCGAGGCCGAGTTCCTGATCCACCCCGAGTGCGGTTGCTCGACCCAGGCGATGGAGTACGTCGCGGCCGGCGACGTCGACACCACCGGCGTCCACATGCTCTCCACCTCGGGCATGCAGACCTACGTCGAAGAGCACCCGGAGGGCGAGTTCATCGTCGCCACCGAGAACGGCATGCTCTATCCCCTCCAGCAGGCGGCGCCGAAGGCGAACCTGATCGAGGCCAACCGGATGGCCTTCTGCAAATACATGAAGATGATCACCCTGCCGAAGCTGCGCGACTCGCTCGCGGAGCTGAAGTTCGAGGTCAGCGTCGCCCCGGAAATCGCGGAGCGGGCGAAGCTGCCGATCGAGCGCATGGTGGCGATCGGGTAGGGGCCCCGGCCGTCCGCGCCAGTCCGGCTCGGGCGGTCCCCACAGCTTCGGGCCGGGCCGTCCACGGCGCTGCGGCCCCGGCGTCCGCACCGCACCGACTTCGGGCCGGGCCGTCCGCATTACTTCGGGGCGCCTGCGGCTGTCCTGGGCGCCTCATGGGGGTCCTGGCAGGCTGTGACCCCCATGAGGCGCCCAGGACGTTAGGGGTGCGGGAGGGTTCCGTCACAGGGACGTGAGGAAGTCGGACTTACGTGATCGTCATGCGCGAGAGATGCCACACCTCCGGCCCAGACCCTCCATCCCTCCTCCGGTCGGTGACGAAGATGCCGGGAACGTCACACGCCCGGGCGCCTTCCGTCCCTCTCCGGGCCCGGATCGAGGGTCCCCCGGGGTGCGGTCGTCCTAACCGACCTATATCGCCGGTTAGGACGACCGCACCCCCGTGCGTGTCGTGAAACACGGGAGGAAGCGTGGAGATCCCACGCTCTTCGTGACGAGGTCCCACCTCCGTCACGGATCGGTGACGGATCCGTGGGACTCCCGTCGCCCTCCCGTGACGCCTCCGCGTCCATTCCTCCACTGATCGAAGACCCGGCCCTCTCGGCCACGGCCACAGCCTGCCCGGGCCGTGGCCGAGAGGGCCGGGTCCCTTTCCTCGGGCGCCAGCTTAAGAGGGCCGCGTCCCTCGCCCCCCGGGCGCCAGCCCCCCGAAGCCGTCCCCCCGGCGCCATTCCCGCGCAAACTCCGCCCGTACCGCTTCGTTGGTTTTCCGAGAGCGTCTTAAGGGAAGTCTCAGACGGCCTTGGCTGGGCGTTTACGTCCAGGGTGAAGGCTGGGAGCGTCCCTTGACGAATAGGAGGTCGAGATGCCGGAGACCAAGAACAAGCGCAACGTGCTGGTGATCGTGGGTCGCGAGGCCGAGCCGCCGATCATGGTCGATGCCCTACGCCCCCGTGCCGAGGCGACTGGTTTCACGCTGCTCGTCCCGGCGACTCCGTTGCACGGGCCCGATTCGCCGATCGACTGGGCCGATGCTCTGGAACGGGCCGAGCGGAGCGCGGACGCGCTACGCGCCGCGGGGCTCGAGGTGATCGAGACGATCGTCGGGGACGCCGATTTCGCCGCCGCCGCCGGCGACGTGATGCACTCGCGCGAGATCGACGACGTCGTCGTGCTCGTCGACCCCCAGGCGGCGCTCGGCGCCCGCCCGGACCTCGTCGCCGTCTGATCCGGCCTCAGTCCTGGAGCCAAACGCCCGTTTTCTGGGCGCAAAATTTCGCGACCGAGACTTCGCAGGAGTCATCTTGTTCTCGCAGAAGGCACCTCCCACCTATGCCGAGAATTCGACGCAACAAGAAACGCGCCCCCGAGCCCGTGCGCTCGCGTGGCCGGCGCGCCCCGATCATCGAGCTGAACGACGTGACGAAGGTCTACCCGGGCGGCCACATGGCGCTCGACCGCGTCTCGCTGTCGATCGGCCGCGGGGAGTTCGTCTTCCTGGTCGGCCCGACCGGCTGCGGCAAGTCGACGCTGATCAAGACCCTGATCCGCGAGCTCGACGTCACCGACGGGACCGTCCGCATCGCCGGCCGCGACATCGGCGCGATGCCCGACAAGAAGATTCCGCAGCTTCGTCGCAACATCGGCACCGTCTTCCAGGACTTCAAGCTGCTGCCGAACCGGACCGTCTACGACAACGTCGCCTACGCGCTCCAGGTGATCGGCGCCAGCCGTGCCGAAATCCGCGAGCAGGTGCCGGCGACGCTGCGCCTGGTCGGCCTCTCGACCAAGCTCCACAACTACCCCGACCAGCTCTCCGGTGGTGAGCAGCAGCGCGTCGCGGTCGCCCGCGCCTTCGTCAACCACCCGCCGCTCATGCTGGCCGACGAGCCCTCGGGGAACCTCGACCCGGTCACCTCGATCGGGATCATGCAGCTGCTCTACCGGATCAACAAGACCGGCACGACCGTCGTCGTCGTCACCCACGACCGCGAGATGGTCGACAACATGCGCCGCCGCGTGGTCGAGC
>JBPYFM010000063.1:0-2131 GCA_051986435.1 Solirubrobacterales bacterium
CGGCCGTACGTCCTCCTCCTGCGGGCGATGGAGGAGTCGGGGATGGCGGCGGTGGGGAAGTTCGTCCTCTGGGGCAAGGAGAACCTCTGCCTGATCCGCTCGCGCTCGGGCGCGCTGCTCCTCGAGACGCTCTTCTTCGCCGAGGACGTGCGCGCGAAGGACGAGATCGAGGAAGCCGTCGCCGCCACCGAGGTGCAGGAGGCAGAGCTCAAGCTCGCCGAGCAGGTGATCTCGAGCCTCGCGGGCGAATGGGCGCCCGAGGAGTTCGAGAACGACTATCGCCGCGATCTCGCGAAGATGCTCGAGGCGAAGCTCGCCGGCCAGGACATAGTCGCGCCGGAGCCGGTCACCGAGACGCCGGTGATCGACCTGATGGAGGCGCTGCGCCAGAGTGTCGCCGACGCGCAGGGACGCCGCGCCGCGAAGGGCGAGAAAGGCTCCGAGAACGGGAAAGCCGGCTCGAAGGCCGGCTCCCGGTCACGCAAGGCGCCGGCGAAGAAGTCCGCCTGACGCCTGGTTCTTCTAGGCGTGGGGCTGGGTCGCCCCGATCGCCTTCAGCTGGGCGGCGAACAGGTACTTGTCGATCTTGCCGTGATAGATCGGCACGCCCTCTTCGACACACACCCGGATCACCTCCTGCCGGTCGAGGCCGACCTCTTTCGACAGTTCTTCGGGCGTGAGGTGATTCGCCATCGGTTGGGCTCCTTCCCGGGGTTCTGGCCGGGCGTCGCCGGTTCATCCGGCGACGCTTCCAGCCCTAGCAACGAAAAAACCCGCCGCGCGCATCGCGCTGGCGGGCTAGATCGCACCCTCGCTTGTCGTGTCCACGGGCATCACTCTGCCCGCCCTGCGGAAGCATCCATTACCCGAAGAATATGCCTCAGTGGGGACGGACGGCAAACACCGGTTGGAGGGGTTCGAGGAACGCGAACTCGAGTGGCGCGGCGCGCGGCTTCGCTACGCCGTCGGGGGAGATGGATCGCCGCTCGTGCTCGTCCACGGGCTCGGCGGGACGATCGAGAACTGGCGCGCGCTGGCGCCGCGGCTCGCCGCCCGCCACCGCGTCGTCGTCCCCGACCTGCCCGGGCACGGACGTTCGGGGCTGCTCCCGGAGGCGCGCGACGTCGACGCGCTGGCGGAGGCGGTGCTCGCCCAGATCGATGCGGAGAAGATCCGCGGCGCGGTCTGGGTCGGCCATTCCCTGGGCGGCCTCGTCGCCCTGCGCGCCGCCGCGCTGCGCCCGGAGACCGCGCGCGGGCTCGTCCTGGCCGCCTCGGCGGGGATCGGCACGACCTCGCGCGCCGCGAAGGTGACGCTCGCGGTGCTCGGCGCCGCCCGGCCCGGGAAGCTGATCGCGCCTCGGCGCCAGGCCTGGGCCCGCTCACGGCTCGGCCGGTGGGCCGCGTTCGGCTGGTGGGGCGTAGCCGACCCGGACGGGCTCGACCCCGAGCTCGCCGAGGCGTTCCTCGTCGGGCCCGCGCACCACGCGGACACGCGCCAGGCCGGCCGCGCCCTGTTGGCCACCGATCCGCGCACCGAGCTCGACCGCGTGACCTGCCCCTGCCTCTGCCTCTGGGGCGCGAGCGACAACTGGGTCCGCCTCGAGGACGGAATGGAGTACGCACGCCGGTTGCGGGTGCCGCTGCGGACGATCGCCGGCTGTGGTCATCTCCTGATCGGAGAGCGACCGGATGCTTGCCTCGCGGCCGTCGACGACTTCATCGCCTCGCTTCCACGCGGCTAGCCGGTCGCGGTCGGCGGCTCGAGCGGCATCACTCCCGTTCCCGACGCCGCCGATCAGCGTCATCGCGTTCATGCGGTCGACGGTAGGCGAGCACCCGTCACGGAAGGGTCGAGGGTTTGTGCCGTTTTGCGGTTAGAGTGGCCCGGCGATGGGCCTCTTCTCTGGCTTGACCGGCTTCGGCGGCCGCGACATGGCGGTGGACCTCGGCACGGCAAACACGCTCGTGTACGTCCGCGGACGCGGCATCGTCCTCTCCGAGCCGTCGGTCGTCGCGATCGACCAGCGCTCGGGCGAGGTGCACGCCGTCGGTGTCGAGGCGAAGAGGATGCTCGGGCGCACGCCGGGGACGATCCAGGCGATCCGGCCGCTCAAGGACGGCGTGATCGC
>JBPYFM010000064.1:0-22135 GCA_051986435.1 Solirubrobacterales bacterium
GTGGGAGCTCCCTCACGTAAGTCCGACTTCGCAACGTCCCTGTGACGGAACCCTCCCGCACCCCTCACGTCCTGGGCGCCTCATGGGGGTCACAGCCTGCCAGGACCCCCATGAGGCGCCCAGGACAGCCGCCGGCGCCGCGAAGTGGTGCGGACGGCCCGCCCCGCAGTGGCGCGGACGGCCGCCCACCCTGCGCGCCGCCGCGCCGGGGCGGTTCAGTAGCCTCGCGGGCGTGAAGATCTCCCAGGAGCTGGTCGACGAGATGGTCGCGCACGCGCGCGAGGATTTGCCGAACGAGTGCTGCGGCATGGTCGGCGGGACGGACGGCGTGGCGACGAAGGTGGTGCGGGTCGCCAACTCGGCCGCCAGCCCGCTGCGCTACGAGATGGACCCGCAGGGGCAGTTCGACGCGCTGAAGGAGATCGAAGTCGACGGCGAGCTGCTCGCGATCTACCACTCGCACACCAAGAGCGCCGCCTATCCGTCGCAGACCGATGTGAACCAGGCGCAGAACTGGCCCGAACCCATCTACGTGATCGTCTCTCTTGCCGACGACGACAATCCCGACGTGCAGGGTTTCCACCTGGCCGATCTGAAAATTTCGAGCGCCGAGCTCGAAATCGGATAGAAGTAGTCATGGCCGAGGCGACCAGACACCGCGGCGCCCCCTCGCGCGGGTCGCACGGCGGCGGTGGCCAAGGGGGCGACGAGGGCGGTGGAGGCGGCGGCGGGGGCGGCGGCAAGCTCGTCAAGGTCGGCTTCGCCCGCAACCAGGCCGAAGCGGAGATGCTGCAGGGCCTGCTGACCGAGTCCGGGATCCCCAGCATCCTGAAACGGGCAGGCGGCTTCGACAATCCCGACTTCCTGGTCGCCGGGCCGCGCGACATCTGGGTGAACAAAGGGCACGCGCACGAGGCGCGGCGGATCCTCGAGGAGACGGTCACCGAGTCCGAATCGGAGGAGCGCGCAGAGCTCGAAGGCGAGGCGCGGCTGCGGAGCACCGGCGGCGAACCGCTGAGCCCCGGGCGGCTGGCCATCTACGTCGGCGGCGCGTTCATCGTCGCCATCGTGATCATCTGGATCGTCTACGAAGTCAGCAAGTGACCGGTCCCCGGGCCTTCACCTGATTCCCGCGGGCCCCCTCACCATCTCCCTGATGTAGTCGCGCCAGGCGGCTTCGATGTCGCGGAAGCGGGCGTCGAAGGCGTCTTCGAGCGTGACCGCCGGGCCGGCGGGGAGGAGGCCGTCGACGAGGCGCTCGCAGGCCTCGGGGCCGCGCTCGTTCTCGAGCAGGTCGAAGATCGTGCCGCCGAGGATCACCGCGTCGCGGCGCGAGGGCGGGAAGGCGACGCGGCCGCCGCCGCGCAGGCGCAGCAGCACCGCGGCGCGGTAGAGGCCGACCTGGCGGGCGAAGTACTGGGCGCCTCCTTCGACCAGCCAGGCCCAGCGCAGGTAGCGGGCGAAGCGGCGCGGGGTCCAGGAGGGCGGCAGCGCGGTGTTGTTGTTGGCGATGACGAGCTGTGCGTAGAGGCGCTCGGCGGTGCCGCGCAGCGCTTCGAGCGAGTCCTCGCCGGCGGCGCGCCGTTCCATGTGGCGGTCGTTGAGGACGTGGAGCTCGGTTTCCATCGGCCAGCCCGCGAGGTAGCGGCGCCCGGTCGGCGCCGCCGCCCAGCGGGCGGCGGGGAGGAACGGGTGGGCCATCGTCAGCGAGACCGGGTTGGTGTGGATGACGACCGTGACCTCGGCCGGCATCTTGTCGAAGCGGTCTTCGAGTCGCAGCCGCAGCGTCTCGAGGCGGTCCAGCGTGCGGTCGGCGAAGGCGGCGTCGTTCGAGTCGTGCCGAGCGGTGAACGACAGCGACTCAGTTTCGACCCAACTCATGGGTCGAGGTTATTCCCTGCGGTCGTCCGAGCAAGCAGGGCAAGGACGCAAGGAGCGAAGTGTGCTCCGCACATGAGCGACCGAGGACGCCGCGATGCGCCGCTCGGACGACCGCAGGGGTCAGACGAGCGCAGGCTCAGCCTGACCGCAGACTTCGCGGATCTCCTGACGAGCGCGGTCGAACTCCTCGTCGGCCATCACCGGCGTGCCCTCGAAGGGCAGTTCGCGGTCGATCTCGACCCAGGAGCGGCAGCCGTGGTACTCGTCGCGCACCCGCACGGTGACCGGGCGGGGGATGCGATGGACCCGCAGCAGCAGGATGTGGAGCGGGTGACGGCGCTTCCAGGCCAGGCGCTTCTCGGCGTAATCCGGAGTCCAGATGTAGTACGGCGAGAGGCAGTCGAGCGTGCGCCTGTCTTCGATCGTGACGTGGTCGGTCACTTCCGCCCAGGCGCGCAGCCGCACGCGGTCGGGCTGCGGGATGCCGCCGTCCTGGATCAGCGCCTTCGGCGGCGGCTCCTCGTCGGGCCACACGCCCTCCTCGAGCGCGCGACGCAGCTCCGGGTGGTGCGACTCGCGGACGAGGTCGTTCCGCTGGTGGTCGAAGGTCGGGTAGAGGAAGAAGCGCTCGTGCTCGAGTTCGAAGTGCTTGTTCTCCTCGCGAATTCCGCCCTTGCGAAGCGTGAGCAGTTGCTCACCCTCGGCGAGAGCGCGGACGGTTACAGCCCATTCCTTGAGAGCGATTGGCATTTGAAGTCAGTACCTGGGGGAGGTCGTGTGCGATTTATAGGGGGCGGGGCGTAAATCCAGGCCGTGCGAGGCCGTTGTGCCCACCCGAGGGTGCGCATTCTAGAGAACGCGGCGCGAAACACCAAATAATTAACACCGGAATTTAGGCAGGCCGGTGCCCGCCGCCACCCGGCGTTTCCACTCTCAGACGGCTCCCTGGAGCCAAATCTCCCTCACTCTTGGACGGGATCGATTTCCCGTCCAAGAGGTTTTTACCAGGCGCCCCGTCGGCGCCGCCTTCACGTCCGCGAGGGGCGTGGCGGCGGCGCTCGGTCAGCAGGGTGAAGCGCATCGGGGCCAGGGCTTCCAGCTCGCGGACGAGGCCCTCGCCGCCGCGGTGGGCGCCGGCGCCGCCGGAGCCGCGGCGCAGGGACAGCTCGCGGACGCGGAGCGGGAACTCCGTCTCCAGCGCCTCGACCGGCGTGTTCAGCGTGTTCGACATCGCGACGTGGATCGCGCTCGGGCCGTCGGCATCGGGGCAGGCGCCCTGGCCGCCGCCGAGCGTCTCGTAGTAGGTGAAGCCCTCGCCCGCGAGCGTGGGATCGCCCGAGAGGGTGAGGTTGTTCATCGTGCCCTGCCCCTGGGCGGGGACGGCGCGGGCGCCGGCGAGCGCCGCGACCACCAGGTCGGCGACCCGGCTCGAGGTCTCGACGTTGCCGGCGACGACCGCGGCGGGCGGCTCGGCGTTCAGCAGGCAGCCGCGCGGGGCGGTGACCTCGATCGGCCGGTGGGCGCCGGCGCAGGGCGGCGCGTCGGGGTCGGTGAGGACGCGTACGGCGAAGAACGCGGCGGATTTCGTCACCGAGAGCGGACAGTTGAGGTTCCCCTCGACCTGCGGGTCGGTGCCGGAGAAGTCGAGGCGCAGGGTCTCGCCGTCGACGGTGGCGGCGACGCGCAGGGCGACGTCCCGCTCGGAGCCGTCGGGTGAGTCGTCTTCGAGGAAGTCCTCGGCGGCATAGGTGCCGTCGGGGAGTGCGGCGAGCGCGGCGCGGGTGCGGCGCTCGGCGTAGGCGAGGATCTCGGCCATGCCCTCGCGCAGGCGGGCGGCGCCGTGGCGCGCGACGAGCTCCGCCAGGCGCAGGCGTCCGACCCGGTTGGCCGACTGCTGGGCCCGCAGGTCGGCGAGGCGCTGGCGCGGGTTGCGCATCTGGGCGACGAGGCCGTCGAGGGCCGCCGACGTGGCGCGGGTCGGCGCGATCACCACGCCCTCCTCGCCGAGGCGCCGCGAGAACGCGGGCATCGAGCCGGGGGTCGGGCCGCCGACGTCGGCGTGGTGGGCGCGCGACGCGGCGAAGCCGAAGAGCTCGCCGTCGACGAAGACCGGGGAGATCAGCGTGATGTCGGGGAGGTGGGTGCCGCCGCGGTAGGGGTCGTTGAGGATCCATTCGACCTCCGGCTCATGCTGCTCGCCGAGGACGGCGGCGACGGCGTCGGGCATCGAGCCGAGGTGCACGGGGATGTGCTCTGCCTGCATGACCAGCTCGCCGGTGGCGTCGAAGAGGGCGGTCGAGCAGTCGTGGCGCTCCTTGATGTTGGCCGAGTAGGCCGAGCGGATGAGGGTCGCGCCCATCTCGTCGCAGGCGGCGCGGAGGGCGCCGATCATGACTTGGAGGGTGATCGGGTCGATCATCGTCTTGGGCTTTCCGGGGAGGGAGATTCGGGGGACCCCTCCCTCACAAAAGGGGAGGTTCGTTCGGGGTCCCCCGAATCTCCCTCTCGTGGGCGTTTGGCGTTGATCGAGCCGAACTCGTCCACGCCGGCGCTCCAGTTGGGGGGCAGGACCAAGGTCGCCTCAGGGAGCTCGAAGATGACGGGGCCCGGCGCGGCAAGGCCAGCTTGCGGCTCGCCGCGGAGGACGGGGGTGTCGATCCAATCGTCGGCGAAGCGGACTTTGCGGGAGCTTTCTTCGAGGGTGCCGCCGCTCGCTGCCGTAGGCCGCGGCTCGGGGCCGTCGACGATCAAGGCGAGGCGGATGTCGACGAGGACGACGGAGCCTTCGGGGTCGCGGTGGCCGTAGCGGTCTTCGTGGGCGGATTCGAAACGGGCGATCAGGTCCGCTGGGTCGGGGCTGGGGGCGCCGGGGATCGGGAGCTCGAAGGCCTGGCCCGAGTAGCGCATGCCGTAGACGACCTCCGCGCGGGCCCCGTCGAGGCCGGCCTCCGCCGCCTCCCGCATCTCGGCCACAGCGGCGGTGATCCGCTCCGCGGTCAGGTCGGGGCCGCTCAGCATCACGGTGCGGGCGGTGTCGCGGCGGCGCTCAGAGGCGCAGAGGCCGAAGGCCGAGAGGACGCCGCCGGCCCGCGGGCAGAGGAGGCGCTCGATGCCGAGCTCCTCGGCGATCGCCGCCGCGTGCATCGGCCCGGCGCCGCCGAAGGGCAGGAGGGCGAAGCGGCGCGGATCGACGCCGCGCTCGACGGTGACTACGCGAAGTGCACGCACCATCTCCTGGTTGGCGACGCGGACGATCCCGGCGGCGGTCTCGAGCAGGTCGAGGCCCAGTTGGTCGGCGAGGGTGGCGACCGCGCGCTCCGCCGCCTCGGCGTCGAGCGCGACCCCGCCCGCGAGGGTCGAGTCGGCGGCGAGGTTGCCGAGCAGGAGGTTGGCGTCGGTGACCGTCGGCTCCGTGCCGCCGCGCCCGTAACAGGCGGGGCCGGGCTGGGCGCCCGCGGAGCGCGGCCCGACCCGCAGCGCGCCGCCCTGGTCGCGCCAGCCAATCGAGCCGCCGCCCGCGCCGACCGTGTGGACGTCGACGGTCGGCAGCTGGATCGGGCGGCCGTCGATCTCGCGCGAGTCGGAGCGCTTCACCTCGCCCTCCTCGACCACGCAGACGTCGCACGAGGTGCCGCCCATGTCGAAGCCGAGCGCGTTGCCGTCGCCGCAGAGGCGGGCGATGAGGCCGGCCCCGACCGCGCCGCCCGCCGGGCCCGAGAGGACGCTCCAGGCGCCGGCGCGTGCCGCCTCCTCGGCCGGGGCGACGCCGCCGGAGGAGAGCATCACCTGGGGCGCCGGGATGCCGGCCGCCGCGGTCGCCTCCTCCAGGCGGCCGAGGTAACGGGCCAGGAGCGGCGAGAGGTAGGCGTCGATCGCGGTGGTCGAGGCGCGCTCGTACTCGCGGAAGCGCGGCAGCACCTCGTGGGAGGCCGAGACGTGGAGGTGGGGCAGGCGCTCGCGCAGGTGCGCGGCGAGGCGGCGCTCGTGGGTCGGGTCGAGGTACGAGAAGAGCAGGCAGATCGCGACCGACTCCGCGTCCGCCGCCTCGAGCGCCGCGGCGAGGCGCTCCGGCTCCCCGTCGGCCAGCGGCTCGACGATCCCTCCAGGCCCGATGCGCTCCGCCGCCTCGAGCTTCAGCTGCGGGTCGATCAGCGGGGTCGGCTTCGGCGCGCACAGGTGGTAGAGGCTCGGGCGGTCCTGGCGCGCGATCTCGAGCAGGTCGGCAAAGCCCTTCGTCGCGATCAGCGCCGTGCGCGCGCCCCGTTCCTCCAGCAGCGCGTTCGTCCCCACCGTCATCCCGTGGGAGAACTCCTCGACGTCCCCGGCCGCCGCCCCCGCCGCCGCGAGCACCGCTTCGATGGCGGCCATCACCCCCTCGGACTCCTCCCCCGGGGTGGTCGGCACCTTCGCCGTGTGGACGACCCCGTCGTCGAGCAGGACGGCGTCGGTGAAGGTCCCGCCGACGTCGACCCCGAGCAGCATCGGCGCGACGCTAGCGGCTCCGCCGACCCTCCGTCAGGCCATCTGCGGCACACCAAGCTGCCGGCAGATCGATCGAGCGGTACCTCGCGGAATTTCCCGATGCCGTGGCACGGTGCTCGGCGACCCGTCTGGGCCACGCCAGACAGCGTGCCGGCCTCCCTCGCGCACGCAAAATGCAGCCATGACGGCGGAGGGGACGTTCAAGATCGGTGCGCTTGATCATGCGTCCTCGTCCTTGGTACGACGCGCGAAGGCTCCGATAAGCCGGTAGCGGTAAATGAAGGTCTTGCCGATTGCCGACAGGGGAGCATCTATTTCATCGCGCCGCCGCTCCAGTAGATCGGCCCGCCGTAGCGTCTGGACGCCTTTCTCAAAGGTTGAGACTGAGATCCCGTACCAGTCAGGTACGCGCTCGGCAGTGAGCGGCACAAATCCGGCTTTCGCGTGGAGCAGGATCAGTAGCACCGCGGTCGCAGCAAGGCCCAATTTGGCATCCCGGCGTTCGCGCCAGAACGCGTACGGCAGTCGCAAAGAGCGCTCCTGCGGGTCACGGTCATGGGGATGGACATACGGGGACCCCGATCCATCGTCGTAGAGAAGGGTGATTCGCGCGTCGCGGCCGACGCGAGACCGCTCGACCAAGCGCTGACGATCCAGCCAGGCCCAGGTTCGAGAGATTGAATTACGCGCGCTTAGTTGAGTCGCGTCGAGCCGCAGGCCGCGGGCCCACACCTGCGAAGGGTAGGTCGCGTCGTACTCGCCGCCGCTGGCGACCGCATGAACCAGTAAGTACTGTTTAGCCGAGTACCTTGCCTCACTGCAGTCTTCCGATTCGGGCACCAGCACTCCTGGATCTGACCGAGAAGAGCTCGAGCTGACGATCGCCAGCTAGCGGCACGCCGCGCTCAGTCCCAGGTCTCGCGGCGCACCGAGCCGTCGGGGGAGAGGACGACGTGGCCGCCGTCGAGGGACGCGTCCGTCTCCGGGAAGTCGGTGCGGAGGTGGGGGCCGCGGGACTCCTTGCGCTCCAGGGCCGCCAGGGCGATCGCCTTGGCCAGCGGGTAGGGATCGGGGATCAGGGCTGCGAGGTCGGTCGGGTTGCGCAGGGGGCCGGCGCGGCGCCAGACGGCGTCGCGGGTGTCGCGCGTGGGCGGGGTGAAGCGCCACTCGGGCTCGGGCGGGCGCGTCGCCTGCTCGGGGTCGGCCAGCGCCGCGCGCGCGGCGCGCCCGCCGAAGACGAAGCACTCGCTGAGCGAGTTGGAGGCGAGGCGGTTGGCGCCGTGGAGGCCGGTGCACGAGCACTCGCCGACCGCGTAGAGGCCGGGCAGGGAGGAACGACCGTCGAGGTCGACCGCGATCCCGCCCATCGTGTAGTGGGCGGCGGGGGAGACCGGGACCGGCTCGGCGCGCGGATCGAGGCCCGCCTCGGCGAGCGAGGCGAAGATGTTGGGGAAGCGGGCGGGGTCGATCGCGCGCAGGTCGAGGCGGACGAAGGAGCTGCCCTCGGTGCGCATCTTTGAGAGGATCGCGGCGCTCACCTCGTCGCGGGGCGCGAGCTCGTCGGTGAAGCGCTCGCCGTCGGCGCCGAGCAGCTTGGCCCCCTCGCCGCGGATCGCCTCGGTGATCAGCTGGCCGTCGAAAGGCGTTTCGGGCAGGGCGAGCGCGGTCGGGTGGAACTGGCAGAACTCGAGATCGGCGAGGTCGGCCCCCGCCGCCGCGGCGAAGACCGGGCCGGCGCCGATCGCGCCGCGCGGGTTGGTGGTCCGCCGCCAGAGCGCAGCGGCGCCGCCGGTCGCCATCACCGTCGCCCGCGAGCCGAGCGCCCCGGCGTCGGTGATCACCCCGAAGCAGCGCTCGCCGTCGGACCAGAGCGCCGTCGCCGAGGTGTTCTCGCGGACCTCGATCCGCTCGTCGGCGGCGACCATCGCCGCCAGCTTCGAGGTGATCTCGCGGCCGGTCTGGCTGCCGCCGGAGTGGACGATGCGGCGGGCCGAGTGGCCGCCCTCGAGGCCGAGCGCGAGCCGTCCCTCGTGGTCGAGGTCGAAGTCGACGCCGCGCGCCTGCAGATCCCGGACCGCCGCGGGCGCCTCCTCGACCAGCGTCCGCACCGCGGCGGGGCGGCAGAGGCCGCGGCCGGCGGCGATCGTGTCCTCGGCGTGGCGCTCCGGCGAGTCGCCCGGTTCGAGCGCCGCGGCGAGGCCGCCCTGCGCCCAGAAGCTGGCGCTATGTGACAGGGGCGTGCGCGAGACGACACAGACGCGGCCACCCTGCTCGGCGGCGCGCAGTGCGGTCCAGAGACCGGCGGCGCCGCCGCCGACGACGGCGACGTCGTACTCGGCGACCGCGACTATTGCTCGCCGCCCTCGCGACGAAGCTCGTGGATCCGCTCGCGCAGCCAGGCGGCGGCGCCTTCGCGGGCGCGGGCGCTCTCGGCGGCGACCGCCTTCTCGGCCTCCTCGGCGCGGCGCTCGGCGGCGGCGATCCGTTCCTCGGCGGCGTCGGTCTGCGCCTCGATCTCGCTCAGCCGCTCCTCGGCGGCGGCGATCGCGCGCTCCTTCGCCTCGCGCTCGCGCTGCAGCTCTTCCTCGTGGCGCAGTTCGAGCGCCTTGAGGTCGCGGTCCTCGGCGGCGCGGTAGCGCTCGAGGTCGGCCTCGAGGGCGCGGATCTCGGCCTCGGCCCGTTTTTCCGCCGCCGCGGCGGCCTCGGCGGCAGCCGCCAGCGTGCGCTCGGCCTCGCCGATCCGCGCGCTTACCCCGTCTGCCGCTGCCGAGTGCTCGTCGCTCATCTAAACGTCCGCCTCGCGGTCAAGCGCCAAATCTAACCCGCGCCGGCGGTCAGGTGCCGGTAGACCTCGATCACGCGCTCCGCCATCGGCCCGGCGGCGAGCGTCGCGGCGCGGGCGGAGCCGGCCACGCGGGGGTCCTTCGCGTCCAGGTGCGGGCGGGCCGCGGCGGCCCACTTCGCGGCGTCGAAGGAGGCGCAGAGACAGCCCTCGATCCCGGTCAGAAGGTAGGGCGCGACGCCGACCGGGGTGGAGAGGACGGGCACGTCGCAGGCGAGCGCCTCGATCGCCGCCATGCCGAAGCCCTCGTGGTCGGAGGTGACGACGACCGCGTCGGCGGCGTTCATCCAGGTGCTCATCGCCTCGGGCTCGATCGAGCCGCCGGTGAGGAGCCTGCCGTCGGCGGCGGCGGCGAGCGCCGCGGCGCGGTCGTGGCGCTTCTCCGGGCGGGCGGGGTCGGCGGGGAAGAGGAGGTAGCGGCCGTCGGGGTCGAGGCCGAGCGCCGCGCGGGCGGCGGCGCGCGGTGCCGGGGCGAAGCGGTCGAGGGCCGGACCGCAGGGGAGGACGACGGAGCCGGGGACCGGCGGCAGGCCGGGTCGTCCGTTCTCCTCGGCGAAGAGCGCGCGGGAGACGGTCGACGCCATGTCGGCCTGCCAGGCGAGCCGGCGCGACAGCGGCCCGACGATCGGGTGGCGGACGTCGGTGCCGTGGAAAGTGACGAGCAGGGGGCGGGCGCCGGCCGCGCGGGCGACCCAGCCGGCGAGGCCGTAGTGGGCGTGGACGAGGTCGAAGCGCTCCCGTCGCAGGAGCGCGCGGAGGCGGCGCAGCGCCGGCAGGTAGTTGGAGCGGCCGCGCGGGAAGCCGAATTCCTCGACCTCGATCCCGCGGTCGCGGATCGCGGCGACCTGGTCCCGCACCCAGCGCCCGCGCTGCGGCGTCGCCGCGTCGGGCACGAGGTTGGTGACGACGAGGACGCGCATCGCGGCAGGTTATCCCGGCATACGCGGCGGATATGGTCGGGCGATGGTGGACGGTGCGGATTCGGGGGTGCGGCGGGAGGGGCCGTTCTGGGATGCGATCGAAGGCCGCGCGCCGGCGCCGCCCGCGGCGCGACTCCTCGGCTGGGAGCTGGTCGAGGTCGATCCCGACGCGGGGACGATCGCCGTCGCCTTCACGGCCGACGAGCGCTTCCTCAACCCGGCCGGCCTCGTCGGCCACGGGCGGGTCGTCAGGCGCGGCGGGCGCATCGCCCATCTGGCGGGTGAGCTGTGCAATCCGGACGGCACGGCAGTGGCCGGCGCCGTCGCGACCGCCTTGATCCGCACGGATTCTGCTTGAGTGCTGCGAATGCGCCGACCGCAGGCAACCATCTTGGCCGTCGCGGCGGCGTGCTTGGCCGTCGTCGCGGGCGGCGCTGCGGCCTCTCCGGCCACGGCGGCAGGCCCCTCCGCACCGGCGACTGGCCCCGCGTCGACCCCCTCGATCTCCTTCCCCGAGCACGCCGCGCAGGCGCGGCGGTTCTGGACGCCGGAGCGGATGCGCGCGGCGCGGCCGATCCAGGGGACGGCGCCGGCGCACGCCTCGGGGCTCGACCCGGCGCTGACCGCGACCTCGGCGACGATCGACGACCCGACCGAACCGAAGTACCGCGTCAACGGCGTGATCTTCATCTCCGAAGGGGCGGGGATCGGCTATGGCCGCTGCTCGGGCACCTCGGTCGTCTCGCCGAACAAGAGCGTCGTCATCACCGCCGGCCACTGCGTCTACGACGAAGGCATCTGGTCGGACCGCAAGTGGGTCTTCGTCCCCGGCTACCACCACGGCGAACGCCCCTTCGGCACGTTCACCGCCCACTGGCTGGGGACGACGCCCGCCTGGCACGCGCGCGAAAACGAGAACTTCGACGTCGGCGCGGCGGTCGTCGGGCGCAACGAAAAGGGGCAGACGCTGGCCGCGGCAGTCGGCGCCGACAGGCTGAAGACGGGACTCCCGCCGGACCAGACCTTCGACGTCTACGGCTATCCGGTCGAAAAGCCGTTCAACGGTGGGACCCTGCAGGTCTGCCGCGAAGCGAGCTTCATAGGGCATGACTTCGGCTCCCTCCTCGAACCGGGCCCGCTCGACCTGGCGATCAGCTGCGACGACAGCGCCGGCGGCTCCGGCGGCGCCTGGGTGATCGAAGGCGACGTCGTCAACGGCGTCACCACCTACGGCTATCCGAGCGACCCGTTCACGAATTTCGGTCCGTACTTCGGCGAGGACGTGGCGAAGCTCTACGCGCGGGCGAAGCAGATCCGATGAGGCGCGCGGCGTTCGCATCCATCCTCGTCCTGGCGCTCGCGGTCGCCTCCGCCTCGGGCGCGCTCGCCGACTCCGGCGGGGCGGCGGCGGGGAAGCCCCGGCATCCGGTCGAAGTCGAACCGCGCTTCCAGCTCGCCGGCTCGGCCGGTTATCGCCTGCTGGTCTCGGCGCGCGCCTCGACGGTGACGATCGGGGTCACCCGCGGCAGCAGCACGCCGCACTCGGGCTCCTCGACCACCTACGTGGCCCGCGGCACCGCCGGGCCGAACGGCATCCACGCCAACTTCCGCCAGTTCGGCAAGGTCGACGTCAGGTTCCATCCGACGGCGGGGGCGGCCCGCGGCCTGCCGCCCGACTGCTTCGGTGGGACGACCGGGGCGGAGACGGTCCCCGGCTACTTCACCGGCACCGTCGCCTTCCACGGTCAGGGCCGCTACACCGTCGCCCGCGCGCACCGGGTCAAGGGCGAGGTTGTCCTGCCGCCGACCGAGCAGTGCCCGCTGGTCGCGGGCGGCGCCAACCCGCTGGTCGAAGACCCGGCTGCCGAGCTTCCGCCGGCGAAGACCCGCATGACCCTCTCCGCCCTCGACAAGGTGGGAACCGGCGGGCTCCTTTTCGTCGCCCGGCGGGAGGGCAAGGCCGGCTTCCTCGCCGAACGCTTCGGGACCGTGGGGCGGATCGGCCTGCTGAGCTACGACTACGCCGTCGGCCCGCGCTCGAGCTTCGCCTCCGACCCCCAAGTCAGCTTCGGCACCGTCCACCCGCCGAAGCCCTTCGTCGGCTCCGCCACCCTCCGCCGCGGCCCCCACGGCACCCGCTCCTGGATCGGCGACCTCGAAGCCACCTTCCCCGGCGGCGAACGCGTCCCGCTCACCGGCAACAACTTCCACACCAGCCTTTCCAGAAGCTTTCCCTAGCCGTCACTGAATTGGCACCAGCGCGTCTTGTTCGGTGCGTATTTCCTCCCGAGCATCCCCCTCGACAACCGAGGAAGGGAGAGCGATGTTCTACGCAGTGCTGGGCTACCTGCACGCCGCCCTGTGGCGGATCAACCTCGCCGTCACCCGGCGGGTGAAGGCGATCCAGGCCCTCGCCGGGGAGCGGGGTCAGGGGACGGTCGAGTACGTCGGCCTGATCCTCCTGGTCTCGTTGCTGATGGTCGGGATGGTCGCCGCGATGAAGGGGTTCAACGGCAAGCAGGGGACCGAGCTGGCGGACGTCATCATCGACAAGATCAAGGAGGCGGTCGACAAGGTCGCCTTCAAATGAGCGATTGGCGCTTTCTTCTCGGATCGCGAGAGGAAGGCGCCAAGTCCCCCGAGCGCCGTCGCTCCCGTGCTTCGACCGTGAAAGGATCGGCGGCCATGACCGCCTCACGCAGCTACGACCGCGCCCCTGCCGACATCCGACCGGTGACGATCGACCCTGGCTTCGTCGAATGCGCCGACGGCTCGGCGCTGATCTCGGTGGGGGGGACGCGGGTGATCTGCACGGCTTCGGTGTCGGAGCAGGTGCCGCGCTGGATGATGGGGCGAGGCAAAGGGTGGGTGACCGCCGAGTACGCGATGCTGCCCGCCTCGACCGGGGACCGCAAGCAGCGCGACATCTCGAAGGGCAAGCAGGACGGCCGTGGGGTGGAGATCCAGCGGCTGATCGGTCGCAGCCTGCGAGTCGTGTGTGACTTCAAGGCGCTGGGCGAACGGAGCGTCTACGTCGACTGCGACGTCCTGGAAGCCGATGGCGGGACGCGTTGCGCTTCGATCACGGGCGGCTACGTGGCGCTGAAGCTCGCCTTCCAGCGGCTGCTCGACCGCAAGCTGATCGACACGATGCCGCTGACCGGCTCGATCGCCGCGGTCAGCGTCGGCATGGTCGACGGCCGCGCCCTCTGTGATCTCGACTACAACGAGGACTCGCGCGCCGAGGTCGACGCCAACGTGGTGATGACGGGGGACGGCGGGCTGGTCGAGGTCCAGGCGACGGCCGAGCGCACGCCGCTCTCGCGCACCTCGCTCGACGAGCTGCTCGGCCTTGCCGAGGGCGGCATCAAGCGCCTGCGCGAGGTGCAGGACCGGGTCGCGCCCTGAGTGAGGACCGGATGGTGATCCTCGCGACCTCGAACCTCCACAAGGTGGGGGAGATGCGGGAACTGCTGCCGGGGGTCGACCTTGAGCCGCTGCCGGAGGGCTACGAGTCCCCGGTCGAGGACGGCGACAGCTTCGAGGCCAACGCGCTGATCAAGGCGCGCGCCGCCCACGCGGCGCTCGGCGGGGCTGTGCTGGCCGACGACTCCGGGATCGAAGCCGTCGACCTCGGTGGCGCGCCGGGGATCTACTCGGCACGGTACGCCGGCGAGGGCGCCGGCGACGAGGACAACCTCGACAAGCTCCTGCGCGAAGTCGACGCCGCGGGCGGCGAGCGCCGCGCCGCCTACGTCTGCGTCATCGCCCTGGTCGAAGCGGACGGCACCGAGCGTGTCTTCGAAGCGACCTGCGAAGGCCGGCTCCTGCGCGAGCGCCGCGGCGCCGGCGGCTTCGGCTACGACCCGATCTTCGTCCCCGACGACACCGACGACGAACGGACCATGTCGGAGCTGAGCCAGGCGGAGAAGAACGCGATCAGCCACCGCGGCCGCGCCGCGAGGCTCGCCGCCGCGCACCTGGCACGAGGTTGATGGGCCGAAAAGTACGCCTATAGGCGTACTTTTCGGCCCATCAACACGGGGCTACGGAGTCGGGAGGAGGTTCACCGCCGCGGCGAGGCCGACGGCGCAGAGGGTGATCGTGTACCCGGTGTAGCCGCTGATCGCGAAGAGGATCGCGGCGATGGCGCAGACGACGACGACGGTGAACCAGGATGCTCGGGCGAGTGACACGGTCGGTATTTTCACCTAAGTGCCCGACGCCGTCGCAAAAGCCCCCGCACCGGCGGACGCCGAGGCGACGCTCGCCTTCCTCACCGAGATGTCACCCGACCTGCGCGGCGGGGCGATCCTGACCGCCGACGGGACGGTGCTCGCGGCCTCCGGCGAGGCGGCGGGGTGGGCGGTCGAGGCGGTGAGCCTGCTGCGGGTCGCGGACGGCGCCGGCGACGAGCCGGTCGAGCAGGTCCACGTCGCCACCCAGGCCGGCGAGGTCTTCGCGCTGCGCGCCCACGGGTTCGTCGCGGTGGCCGTGACCGAGCGGTTCGCGCTCGCCTCGCTGACGTTCTTCGACATGCGCAGCGCCCTCCGCGAGCTGGCGGGGGGAAGCGGAGCGGAGTGGGCCGACGGCGCACCGCGAGCGGGCGGCGACGAGGGGACCGACTGATGCCGCCGAAGCCGCACCGCGTCCTGCTCGACCGGGTCTCCGGCTACGCCGACGAGGCCGCCGCCTACATGCGCCGGCGCCGCATCTCGCGCAAGCCCTTCGCCCGCCTCTACTACGCGGGAGGTCGCGCCACCGAGCTGCCCGCCGACTCCACCACGGGCGCCGAGCTCTTCGTCGCCGCGGGCGCGGTCATCGACCTCACGGCAACGGCGAAGAGGAGGGCGCGGTCGTGACCGAGCTGCTCGACCAGGAGGTCGCAGCGCGCGTCCTCTCCCGCGCGCTGGCCAACGGCGGCCGCTTCGCCGAGGTCTTCGCTGAACGGCGCGGCGGCATGTCGCTGGCGATCGACGAGTCCCGTATCGAGTCGGTCCAGTCGGGCGCCGAGGAGGGCGCCGGGGTCCGCGTCGTCGACGGCGCCACCAGCTACTTCGCCCACGTCGACGGCCTCGAGCCGGCCGAGCTCGAACGCGCCGCCGACGAGGCCGCCTCGGCCCTGCGCGCCGCCCGCACCGAGCCGCGCCCGCTGAGCGCCCGCGCCGTCGTCCCGGTCCCGATCAAGGTCGCCCCGGAAGACGTCCCCGCCGCACGCAAGGCGGAGCTTCTGCGCGAGCTCGACGAGCGCGGCCGCGCGATGGGCGACGAGATCGCCCAGCTGACCGCCTCCTACGCCGAGGCGCGCCGCGTCGTCACGATCGCCAACTCCGACGGCCTCTTCACCGGCGACGACCGCACCCGCACCCGGATCGGCGTCCAGACCGTCGCCCGCCGCGGCGACAAGGTGGAGACCGGGGCGGAGACGCTCGGCGCCCACCGCGGCTTCGAGCTGCTCGAAGACGACCCCGGCCTGATCGCCGAGCAGGCCGCGCAAAAGGCGCTCACGCTGCTCGACTCCCGCCCGGCGCCGTCGGGCTCTATGTCGGTCGTCGTCGGCGGCGGCTTCGGCGGCGTCCTCTTCCACGAGATGACCGGCCACGGCCTCGAGATCGACCACATCCACAAGGGCGCCTCGGTGTACGTCGGCAAGCTCGGGGAGATGGTCGCCCAGCCGCTCCTGAACGCCTACGACGACGGCCGCCTCCCGCACGAGTGGGGCTCGGACGCGATCGACGACGAGGGGCAGCCGACCCAGCAGACCAAGGTGATCGAGGACGGCCGACTGATCTCCTACCTCTACGACCACCTCGGCGCCGAGAAAGACGGCGTCGCCTCGACCGGCAACGGACGCCGCGAGAGCTTCCGCGACCTGCCGATCCCCCGCATGACCAACACCTACATCGCGCCCGGCGAGTCGACCCCGAAGGCGATGATCGAAGAGGTCAAAAACGGCTTCTATGCAGTGAGTTTCGGCGGTGGGCAGGTCGACCCGGCGACCGGCGACTTCGTCTTCGGCGTCTCCGAGGGCTACCTGATCGAGGACGGCAAGGTGACCGCGCCGTGCACCGGCGCGACGCTGATCGGCAACTGCCTCGATGCGCTGGCGGCGATCGACGCGGTCGGCGACGACTTCTTCATGAAGACCGGGATGTGCGGGAAGGGCGGGCAGAAAGTCCCGGTCGGGACCGGCCAAGGCCACGTCCGCGTCGGGAGGATGACGGTGGGAGGGACGCAGCGGTGAGCGACCACCTGCCGAGCGTCGACCTGTGCCCCGCGGCAGGCCGCGCCGTCGAGGCCGCCCTCGGGGCCGGCGCGTCCGCCGCCGAAGCTTACGCCTCCCGCGACACCGGGCGCGAGGTGCGCGTCCACGGCGGCGAGGTCGAGAGCCTCACCGCCGCCACCCAGACCGGGATCGGGATCCGCGCCTGGGACCGCCACCGCGTCGGTTACGCCTACGGCACCGACCTCTCCGAGGCCGGCGTGGCGGCGCTCGCCGCGCGCGCCGCCGAGATGGCCGCGGCCGCCGACGAGGACGAGTTCGCGGCGCCGCCCGCACCCGCCGAGATCGAGGCGATCCCCGGGCTCGACAGTCCGAGCGTCGCCGAGTGGAACGCGGGCCAGGTCGCCGAGCTGGCGCTGATCGTCGAGCGCACCGCGCTCGCCGCCGATCCACGCGTCGCCGGGGTCGAGACCGCGGTCTACGCCGACTCGACCGAGCAGGTCGCGATCGCCTCCTCGACCGGCATCGCGGCTTCCTACGAGAGCAGCAACTGCTTCGCCTACCTGCAGGCGCTCGCCGAGGGCGAGGGCGGCCGGGAGACCGGCCTCGGCTTCGGCCTCGCGCGCGGCCCCGAGGACCTCGACCCGGAGGCGATCGGCACCGAGGGCGCGGAGCGCGCGGTCGCGATGATCGGCGCCGCCAAGCCCGCCTCGCGCTCCTGTCCGGTCGTCCTCGATCCCACGGTCGCCGCCAGCTTCGCCGGCCTGATCGGCGGCGCGCTCGGCGCCCGCGCCGTCCAGCGCGGCCGCTCGCCCTTCGCGGGCCGGCTCGGCGACGAGGTCGCCTCCACCAGCTTCGCCCTCCACGACGACGGCCGCGATCCGGCGGGTCCCGCCTCGGCCCCCTTCGACGGCGAGGGCGTGCCGCGCCGCCTCACCCCGCTGATCGAGGGCGGTGCGCTGCGCAGCTACCTCTACGACACCTACACCGCCAACCGCGAGGGGACGAGCTCGACCGGCTCGGCCTCCCGCGCCGGCTACCGCTCGCTGCCCTCGGTCTCGGCCTCGAACCTGATCGTCGCCGCCGGGGACCTCTCCACCGAGGAGCTCCTCGCCCAGGCGGGCGAAGGCGTCTTCGTCACCGACGTCGCCGGCCTCCACTCGGGCGTCAACCCGGTCACCGGCGTCTTCTCGGTCGGCGCCTCCGGGCGCACGATCGCCGGCGGCGAGCTCGCCGAGCCGATCCGCGAGTTCACCATCGCGGGCGAGCTGGTGGCGATGCTGCGGGCGGTCGTCGCGGCCGGCTCCGAGACCCGCTGGGTGCCCTTCGGCGGCTCCGTCAAGACCCCGCCGCTGCTCGTCTCCGAGCTCGCGATCAGCGGCGTTTAGATGATTGCTCAGGGCCTCTTTTGGCTCCCGGCGCGGTTTCCCGCCGACCGGCATTGTTAGATTGCCGCTCATCTTCAACCCCCGAGGAGGAATCTCGACGTGACCAAGGCTGAGTTTCTGGACCAACTCGCATCTGATGACCGGCTGGGCAGCAAAAAAGCGGCAAGCGACGCTGTCGACGCCGTCCTCGACGCGATCACCGACGCGCTCGCGGCGGGCGACGAGGTCAGCTTCACCGGCTTCGGCAAATTCCACGTCGCCGAGCGTGGCCCGCGCCAGGGCGTGAACCCTCGCACCGGCGAGCGGATCACGATCCCGGGCGGCAAGGTGCCGCGCTTCTCCGCCGGCTCGGCGCTCAAGACCAAAGTCAAGGGCTGAGACTGACCCACTCCAGGTTCGCTGACCGGCTGACGGCGCTCGTCGAAGAGCGCCGCAGTCAGGTTTGCCTCGGGCTCGACCCCGATCCCGCGAAGTTACTGCCGGGGATCGCGGTCGAGTCCGATGGCGACGCCTCTCCCGCCGTCCTGGCGGGCCGCGCCGTCGCCGCCCACTGCCGCGAGCTGATCGCGCGTGTGGGCCCCCACTGCGTCGCGGTGAAGCCGCAGCTCGCCTGCTTCGAACGGCTGGGCCCGCCGGGCTGGGAAGCGCTCGTGGAGGCCCGCGACGCCGCCCGCGAGGCCGGCCTGATCTTCCTCGCCGACGGCAAGCGGGGCGACGTCCCCGTCACCGCCGCAGCCTACGCGCAGGCGCTGGTCGGCTCGACCCCGACGCCCTGGGGCGAGGTGCCGGGCCTCGGCGTCGACGCCTTCACCGCCAACCCGCTGCTCGGCCGCGACGCGCTCGAACCGCTGGTCGGCGCCTGCGAGGCGCACGGGGCGGGGATCTTCGTCCTCGTCCGCACCAGCAACCCGGGCGCGGCCGACCTGATGGACGTGCCGAGCCCCGACATCCCGCTGCACGAGCACCTCGCCTCGCTGGTCGACGCGCTCTCCGGGCGCCTGCTCGGCGAGGGCGGCCTCAGCGGCCTCGGCGCCGTCGTCGGCGCGACCGAGCCCGAGCACATCGCCCGCCTGCGCGAGCTGATGCCGCGTTCCGTCTTCCTGCTGCCCGGCGTCGGCGCCCAGGGCGGCGACCCGAAGCTGCTCGGCTCGGCCTTCGCGCCCGGCCCGGCGGGGGCGATCGTCCCCTCCTCGCGCGGCATCGCCGGCGCCCCCGATCCCGCCGCGGCGGCCGAGGAGCTGCGCGCGACCCTCTGGGAGATCTCGAACGCCTGACCAAAGAGCCCGGTAATCGTGCCTTTCGTCGCTACGATGCCGCCTCCCGACGAAACCTGAGCAGGCTCGCGGGCACCCGGAACGATGAAGAAGAAGCGAAGCTGGATAGCCCGAATCCTCGCGCTCGCCGCCCTGGTGGCGGCCGTCATCGCGGTCATCGTGGTCGCCTCCAACGCGGACCTGCACTCCCACTCCGGGAACGGCGGCGGCCACAAGTCCCAGGCCCAGAAGCAGCAGCACCACAAGAAGCAGCGCACGAAGGCGAAGACCTACACCGTGCAGAGCGGCGACACGCTGACCTCGATCGCCCACAAGACGGGCGTGCCGGTCGCCGAACTGCAGGCGCTGAACCCTGAAGTCGACCCGCAGATCCTGGTCGCGGGCGAAGTCCTCAAGCTGCAGAAGTGACCCGGCGCCGGACCGGCGCGCTTCTCGGGGTCCTGCTCGCACTGCTGTGCTGCACGACCGCCGGGGCCGCCGAAAAGCACCAGAAGCACCAGGCCAAGGGGCCGCACGTCCTCGCCAAGGCCTGGGCGCTCGTGGACGGGCGGACCGGGGAAGTGCTGACCTCCCACGCCGGGAACGAACGGCGGCTGATCGCCTCGACGACCAAGCTGATGACCGCATACGTGGCGATGAAGGACCTGCCGCTGTCGAAGATCGTCCACGCGCAGCCCTTCTCCTACGAACTCGGCGACTCGGTGATGGGCCTGCGGCCGGGGCAGCGGATCAGCGTCCACGACCTGCTCCGCGGGCTGATCATGCTGAGCGCCGGCGACGCCGCCCACACGCTGGCGATCGAGGCGGCGGGCACGGTGAAGAAGTTCGTCGGCCAGATGAACCGCTATGCGGCGGCGATGGGCCTCACCAACACGCAGTACGAGAACCCGATCGGGCTCAACTCGCCGACCAACTATTCGAGCGCGCTCGACCTGGCGACGCTGACCGAGGAACTGCTCAAGAACCCCGCCTTCGCGAAGATCGCCGACGCGCGTGACGCGACCCTTCGCAGCATGCGGCCGGTCGAGCACATCCACTCGATCAACAAGCTGCTCGACTACGCGCCCTGGGTGACCGGGGTGAAGACCGGCCACACCTGGAAGGCGGGCTACGTGATGGTCGGCTCGGGGGAGAAGAAGGGGATCGGGCTGATCGCCGTCGACATCGATGCGCCCACCGACGAAACGCGCTTCTCCGACGCCTTCGAACTGCTGCGCTGGGGCTTCCGGCAGTACCACCGGGGCAAGGTCGTCAAGAAGGGCGAAGCGTTCGCGTCGCCGTCGATCCGCTACTCGGGCGGCGAACTGCCGCTGCTCGCGGGGCATTCGCTGAGGACCGCGCTGCGCGACGGCCAGAGGGCCCACGTCGAAGTCGACGCGCCCGCCGCGGTGACCGGCCCGATCCGCCGTGGCGCCCGCCTCGGCACCGCCACGGTGACCGTCGACGGGCTGCGCGCGGGCACCGTCCCGCTGGTCGCGAGCCGGCGGATCCCCGCCGCGAGCGCCTTCGACAAGGCCCGGGGGTTCATCGGCGATCATCTCCTTGCCCTGGCGATCGCCGCGTGCGCGATACTGGGTATTGCGATTCTTCTCGGGCGGTCCGTCCGCCGAATCCGACGGGGAAAGCGGGTGGAGCAGAAGTGATCCTCACGGTGACGCTGAACGCGGCGATCGATCGCACCGTCGCGGTGCCGAACTTCCGCCTGGGGCGCCGCCACCGCGCGGTCGAGAGCCGCACGGTCGCGGGCGGCAAGGGAATCAACGTGGCGCGGGCGCTGGCGCTGCTCGGCCGCCCGGTGATCGCCACCGGCTTCGTCGGCGGGCCGTCGGGGACGCGCGTCCTCGAACAGCTCCACGAAGAGTCGGTCCTCACCGACTTCATCGAGATCGCCGCCGAGACCCGGGTCAACCTGGCGGTCATCGACCCGACCTCGGGCGAGCAGACCGAGATCAACGAGCGCGGCCCGGCGGTCTCCGCCGAGGAGACGAAGCGGCTCTTCGACCGGATCGGCTATCTGGCGGGCGGCGCGAAGATCTGCGTGCTGGCCGGGTCGCTGCCGCCGGGAGCCGGGGACGACCTCTACGCGCGGCTGATCGACGACCTGCGCCGGCGCGGCGTCCCGTGCGTGCTCGACGCCGAGGGCGAGGCGATGCTGGCCGGGACGCGGGCCGGGGCGGCGATGGTGACGCCGAACGAGACCGAGGCGGAGGAGCTGGTCGGGCAGGAGTTCGCCGACGGCAACGACCTCGCGACGGGGCTCCTGGAGATCGTCCGGCTCGGCGCCGAGCAGGCGGCGATCACCCGTCCGGAGGGGTGCGTCGCGACCGTCGGCGCAAGCGGGCCCGAGCGGCGGCTGCTCGAGGTCCACACCGAGCCTTTGGAGCCGGTCTCGACGGTCGGCTCGGGCGACGCGTTCGTCGCCGGCTACGTGGCCGCGCGCTACGAGGGGCGCAGCGAGGAGGAGTGCCTCGCCTACGGCGTCGCCTGCGGCGCGGAGTCGACCCAGCACTTCGGCGCCGGCTTCGTCGACCGCAATCAGGTGGAGCGACTGCTGGGCGGCGTCTCCGTGCACGATTTGGAGGTCCCCGCCGAAGTGTAGGCTGAACGGTTCAACGCCAGCCCTGGAGGTAGCCACCTTGGAAATCGAAATCGGCCGCGGAAAGAAAGGGCGGCGCGCCTACGGATTCGACGACGTAGCGATCGTTCCTTCGCGCCGCACGCGGGACCCTGACGACATCGACATCACCTGGACCCTCGGTCCCTACCGCTTCGAGCTGCCGCTGCTCGCCTCCGCCATGGACGGCGTGGTCAGTCCCCAGACCGCGGCCCTCACGAACAAGCTCGGCGGCCTCGGGGTCCTCAACCTGGAGGGCATCTGGAGCCGCTTCGAGAACGCCGAAGAGAAGCTCGAGGCGATCTCCGCCGCGCCCAAGCACGAAGCGACGCGGATCATGCAGGAGATCTATCAGGAGCCGGTGAAGCCGGAGCTGATCGCCCAGCGGGTCGAGGAAATCAAGGCGACCGGCGCCGTCGTCTGCGGCTCGCTGACGCCGCAGAAAGTGCGCGAGTACTACGAGGTCGCGATCGAGGCGGGCCTCGACATCCTCGTCATCCAGGGCACCGTG
>JBPYFM010000065.1:0-4272 GCA_051986435.1 Solirubrobacterales bacterium
GCATCACTCCGACGTGAGTCCGACTTCGTCACGTCCCTGCGCAAGCTCTCCCACGAAACCCTCACGTCCTGGGCGCCTCATGGGGGTCACAGCCTGCCAGGACCCCCATGAGGCGCCCAGGACAGCCGCACGCGCCGCGGAGTGGTGTGGACGGCCGGCGGAAGTGGCGCGGACGGCCCGGCGCGAAGCGGGTGCGGAGCGGACGCCGGGCCGAAGCGGTGCGTACGGCCCCCGCCCGCCCCTAAATATGCAGCTCGAACTCGTGCTCGCCGATGCGGACGTCGTCGCCCGGCTCGAAGCCGGCTTTCGTCAGGGCGGAGATGACGCCGATCTCGGTCAGGCGCTGCTCCAGGTAGGCGAGGGCTTCTTCGTTGTTGGTGTCGTGGCGTTCGAAGAGGAGCTCGACGCCGCGGCCACCGATGCGGAAGCCGCCGTCGTCCTCGCGCTCGACCCAGTAGCCGCCCTCGCCTGCGGGGCGGTAGACGCGGTGCTCGGACTCGAACTCGCCGGCAGGAGCGCCGGCGGGCGCAGGTTCGAGCGGTTGGACCGTCGCGAGCTCGGACAGGATGCGGCGCCGCAGGTCGTCGAGGCCCTCGCCGGTCGCGGAGCTCACCGCCATCACGCCGAGCACGGAGCCGCCGAGGCGCTTCGCCCAGGCGGCCACCGCCGCGTCGACCGCGTCCGCCTCCAGCAGGTCGCGCTTGGAGAGGACGACCAGCTCGGGCAGGCGCTCAAGTCCGGCGCCGTAGGCCTTGAGCTCCCCCCGCACCAGCTCGTAGTTGCCGACCGGGTCGCCCTCCAGCGGCACCAGCTCGACCAGGTGCATGAGCATCGAGCAGCGCTCGACGTGGGCGAGGAACTCGTGGCCGAGGCCGGCGCCCGCCGCCGCGCCTTCGATCAGTCCGGGGATGTCGGCGAGGACCGCCTGGCGGTCCTCGCCCTCGATCGTCCCGAGCGCCGGCGACAAGGTCGTGAACGGATAGTCGGCGACCTTCGGCGTCGCCCGGGTCAGCCGCCCGAGCAGCGAGCTCTTGCCCGCGTTCGGCAACCCGACCAGGCCGACGTCGGCGAGCAGCTTCAGCCGCAGCTCGATCCAGTCGGCTTCGCCTTTGGTGCCTTTCTCGGCGAAGCGCGGCGCCTGCCGGGTCGAGGTCGTGAAGCGCCGATTGCCGTGGCCGCCGCGCCCGCCCCGCGCCACCACCGCCTGCCGGCCGGGCTCGACCAGGTCGACGTCGGCCCCCTCGACCGTCACCGCCTGGGTGCCGGGCGGCACCGGGATGACGCGGTCCTCCCCGCGCGCGCCGTGGCGGTTGGCGCCTTCGCCGTGCCGCCCCCGTTCGGCGCGGAAGTGCTTGGAGCCCCGCAACGCGCCGAGGTCACGCCGCGAGGGATCGCAGACCAGCACTACGTCGCCGCCGTGCCCGCCGTCACCGCCGTCGGGCCCGCCCTTCGGCACGTGCGCTTCGCGCCGGAAGCTGATGCAGCCGTTTCCGCCCGCACCCCCCTCGACCCAGATTTTCGCCGTGTCGTCCACCGGACCAAGATAGAGGGAGGCGCTCCGCGGGCACGAGCCACGGAGGCCGCGCCCGCCCGCGCCCGACCGCCCCCTACTGCTCCTCGTGGTGCCACTTCGAGGCGGGCTGCGGCGCCACGAGGCCTTTCTTCGCCTTCTTCGTGAGCGTCGCGCACACGTTGACGGCGGCGAGGTCGCCGGTGTTCGCAGTCTGCAACACCACCGTCGCAGGCTTGCCGGCCTTCGCCTACGGCGACTTGGACGGGCCCGACGAGGCGGGCGGCAGCCCAGACGAAGAACCGGCGCCCAAAAGGGCGCCGGACGGAAGGGACGGTCGATTTCGTTGAAGGCGCTCAGGGCACCCTCAGGAGGGGGTCAGTCGTCGGCGAGGACGCTGATCGTGCGGCCCTTGCGGGTCGAGTGGAAGGAGACCTTCCCCTCGGCGGTCGCGAAGATCGTGTGGTCGCGGCCGATGCCGACGCCCTCGCCAGGCCAGAAGCGGGTGCCGCGCTGGCGGACGATGATCTCGCCGCCGTGGACCTGCTGGCCGGCGAACACCTTCACGCCGAGCATGTTCGGGTTCGATTCGCGCCCGTTTCGGGACGAGCCGAGGCCTTTCTTGTGAGCCATTCAGGACTCCTCTCCGTCAGCTTTGGCGGGGGCTTTCTCGGCAGGCTCTTTTTTGGCGGAGCCGCCTTTGGCGCCCTTGAGGCTGGTCACCTCGAGGCGGGTCAGCTCGGACCGGTGGCCCGCCCGTTTGCGGTAGCCCTTCTTCGCCTTGTATTTGAAGACTTTTACCTTCGGCCCGCGCAAGTGCTCCGCCACCTTGGCCTCGACTTTGACTTTCGCCAGGTCTTTCGCCCCGACGATCACGTCACCGTCACGGAAGAGCACGGGGCGCAGCGAGACTTTGTCGCCGTCCTTGGCGTCCAGCCGATCGACGAGCAGCGTCGTGCCCTCTTCGACCTTGTACTGCTTTCCACCGCTCTCGATCACCGCGTACATGCTGTCTCGTTCCTCTTCCGACTACTCGTCCGTCGAACCTTGTTTGGCGCGCGAACGTCCCCGACCGCCTCGGCGGCCGCGACTGCGTTTGCGCGCGGGAGCGTCGGATTCTAACCCGTCGTCGCCCGCGGCGCCGCCTCCGTTGCCGTTCGACCCGGATTCGCCGCCCAGCAGCGAGGCGATCGCCGCCGCCCGCTCGACCTCCTCGATGCGCACCAGCTTGCGCTCCCCCACGTAGGGGCCGCCGCCGGTGACGCTGACGATGTAGGAGTCGATCCGGGCCACCGCGTCGGCGTCGTTGTACATGTGGGGCTCGTCGATCTTGACCAGCACCTCCTCGCCGACCTTGAACGGCAGCGCCCGCTCCTCGATCTCCGCCCGCGTCCCCGCCTGGACCAGTTCGAAGGTCTCGATCGCGTTCGCGTCGCCGCCCTCGAAGTGGAAGCGCTTGCCGGTCTCGTCCTCGAGCTCGTTGAGCCCACTGTCGGAGTCGGTGAGCGCCGCCGCGACCTTCGGGTTGACGCGGATGAGGAACGCTTCGTCGCCTTTTTCGGCGGCGATTTCGCGCATCTTCCGCAGGCCGTCCAGCGCCACGGTCTCCGCCGAGAGCACCACGCCCTCGCCGTGGCAGGTCGGGCAGATCTCGGTGAGGATCTCGCGCACCCCGTCGGTGACATTCTGCCGCGTCATCTCGACCAGGCCCAGCGGCGACACCTCGACCACGTAGCTCTTCGACTTGTCGGCGTCGAGCGCTTTGCGCATCGTCTTCAGCACTTTGTCGCGGTTCGAGGCGCGCGCCATGTCGATGAAGTCGACGACGATGATCCCGCCGATGTCCCGCAGCCGCAGCTGGCGCACCGCCTCCTCGGCGGCCTCGGTGTTGACCTTGGTGATCGTCTCCTCCAGGCCGCCTTTGCCGCGCCCGGTGAAGCTCCCCGAGTTCACGTCGATCACGGTCAGCGCCTCGGCGTAGTCGATCACCAGATAGCCGCCGCTCGGCAGGTCCACCCGCCGGTTCAGGGTCGACTCGATCTCCTTGTCGATCCCATATTTTTCGAACAGCGACTTCTTCTCGCCTTTGTACAGTTCGACCCCGTCGACGAGCTCCGGCGCGGTCCGCTGGAAGAAGCTCGTCACCCGCTCGAACTGCTTCTCCGAGTCGATGATCGCCTTTTCGAACTCGTTGAGGAAGACGTCACGCAGGACGCGCACCGAGAGGTCCGCCTCCTGGAAGACCATCGACGGCGCCTTCGTCTGCGAGGCGCGCCGCTCCAGCACCTCGTTCAGCTTCTGCAGGTAGGAGATCTCCCGCACGAAGTCCGATTTTTTGGCCCCGTGCGCGGCGGTGCGGACGATCAGCCCGCCCGGCCCCTTGTAGGTGCGGTCGACCATCTTGCGCAGCCGGTCGCGCTCTTTGTCGGAGAGCCGGCGGCTCACCCCGACACCCGAGCCCTGCGGCGCGAACACCAGGTAGCGCCCGGCGATCGACACGTTCATCGAGAGGCGCGCGCCCTTCGTCTTCAGCGGGTCCTTGACGACCTGGACCAGGATCTCCTGGCCCGGTTTGATCAGCTCGTTGATCCGCGCGCCCTTGCCGCTGCCGCGGCCGCGCCGCGGGGCCTGCTGGCCGTCCGGCAGGACGATCTCGTCGACGTGGAGGAAGCCGTTGCGCTCGAGGCCGATGTCGACGAAGGCGGCCTCCATGCCGGGCAGGACGTTGTCGACCTTGCCCTTGTAGATGTTGCCGACGATCG
>JBPYFM010000066.1:0-32123 GCA_051986435.1 Solirubrobacterales bacterium
GCATCACTCCGACGTAAGTCCGACTTCGTCACGTCCCTGCGCAAGCTCTCCCCCGCACCCCTCACGTCCTGGGCGCCTCATGGGGGTCACAGCCTGCCAGGACCCCCATGAGGCGCCCAGGACAGCCGCCGGCGCCGCGAAGTGGTGTGGACGGCCGGGGCCGGAGTGGGTGCGGAGCGGACGCCGGGCCCGCAGTGGTGCGGCCGGCCGGACGGCCACCCGCCCGGCCGCTCAGCCCCCTTCGTCCAGCTGCTCGAACTTGCAGTCCCGCGGGGCTTTGTCGTCGCGGAACCGGTGAAAGCGGGCGCCGTGGCGGATGCGGCCGCCGGCGGCGTGGTCGTAGCCGACCTCGATCACCAGCTCCGGTCGCAGGCCGACCCACTCGAGCTCGCGGCCGCCGGTCCACCGGCTTGGCTCGGCGCTGCCGCTCTCTCCCGTCTCGAGGGGGGCGAGCATCGCCCGCATGCTGCGTTTCGCGGCGGCGCTGAAGCCGGAGATGTGGCCGACGGTGCGGAGGTCGTCGCCGTCGTAGAGGCCGAGGATCAGCGAGCCGACCGTGCCCTCCTCTTTGCCCGGTCGCCACCCCATCACCACGCAGTCGATGGTGCGCTCGCGCTTCACCTTCGCCATGCCTTTGCGTTTGCCGGGGATGTAGGGGGCGTCGAGCTGCTTCGCCATCACGCCCTCGATGCTTGCCAGCCACCGCTCGGCCTCTGCTTCGTCGGGGGTGAGCGGGGTGAGCTCGAGGCCCGTCTCGGCGGCGATCCGCTCGAGCCGCTCGCGGCGCTCGCGCAGTGGCGCCTCGAGCAGCGCCTCGTCGCCCTCCGCCAGCAGGTCGAAGGCGATGTAGGTGGCCGGGATCTCCCTGCTGAGGAGCTGGATCCGGCTCTCGGCCGGGTGGATCCGCTGCTGCAGCAGGTCGAACTGGACCTCGCCGTCGCCGCCCCGGATGACGAGCTCCCCGTCGAGGACCCAGCGGCCGGGCTCCCACTCGAGCTCCGGGAAGTAGCGTGCCAGCGGTTTGCCGGCCCGCGACTGCACGTAGGCGTCCTCCCCGTCGACGAAGACGATCGCGCGGAAGCCGTCGAGCTTCGGCTCGTACGCCCAGTCCTCGCCGCTCGGCAGCGCTTTGCGGGTGAGCGCGAGCTGCGGTTTGATCGGCGGCGAGAGCGGTAGGGCCACCCCGCCAGGCTATCGGCGCGCCCGCGCGCGTGGACGATCAGCGGGCGGCGGTGCGTTCGCGGCGCGCGCGGCTCTCGCGCGGGTCCGGGATCGGCACCGCGGCGAGCAGTTTTTTCGTGTAGTCGTCGCGCGGGTGCTCGCAGACCCGGTCGGCGTCGCCGGCCTCGACGATCTTGCCGTGGTTCATCACCGCGATCCGGTCGGAGATGTGACGGACCACGCCGATGTCATGGGCGACGAAGACGTAGGTGAGGCCCATCTCGTCCTGTAGGTCGTCGAGCAGGTTGACGATCTGCGCCTGGATCGAGACGTCGAGGGCGGAGACCGGCTCGTCGCAGAAGACGAGCTTCGGCCCCAGCGCCAGCGCCCGCGCGATCCCGATCCGCTGCCGCTGGCCACCGGAGAATTCATGCGGGAAGCGGTTGTAGTGCTCGGGCGAGAGGCCGACCCGCTCGAGCAGCCCTTCGACCCGCGTGCGCAGCTCCCTGCCGCTCGCGACCTTCTGGATCTTCAGCTGGTCGCCGACGATCTGGCCGACCCGCTTGCGCGGGTTCAGCGACGCGTACGGGTCCTGGAAGATCATCTGCATCTCCCGCCGCAGCGGCCGCAGCTCGCGCCGGCTCAACCCGGCGATCTCCTGGCCCTCGAACTTCACCGAGCCCGAGGTCGGCTTCAAGAGCTGCAGCACCGCCCGGCAGGCGGTCGACTTGCCGGAGCCCGACTCCCCCACCAGCCCCAGCGTTTCGCCTTTGTCGACCGAGAAGCTGATCCCGTCGACGGCGCGCACCTTATCCACCTCGCGGTCGACCAGCAGGCCGCTCTTGATCGGGAAGTGCTTGACCAGGTCGGTGACCTCGAGCAGCGGCCCGCCCGCGGTATCGGTGGAGCCGATGTCGCTCACGCCGGCTCCTCCAGCCCGATCCGGTTCGGCTCGACTTCGCGCAGCTTGCGCTTCTGCTCCGGCTGCAGCCAACAGCGGTCGCGGTGGTTCGGATCCTCCGGCAGGCGCGCCTCGAGCCCCGGCACCTCCTTGCACTTCGGGAACTCGTGCGGACAGCGCGGTCGGAAGGCGCACCCTTTCGGCAGGTGCAGCAGCGAGGGCGGCGCGCCCGAGATCTGCGGCAGCCGGTGCGGGCGCGGCTGGTCGAGCCGGGTCAGCGAGCCGAGCAGGCCCCAGGTGTAGGGGTGCTGTGGGTCGTAGAAGATGTCGTCCAGCGTCCCCTGCTCGACCACCTTGCCGGCGTACATCACCAGCACCCGGTCGGCGACTTCGGCGACGACGCCGAGATCGTGGGTGATCAGGATCGTGGCGAGGCCCCGGCTGCGGTTCAGGTCCTGGATCAGGTCAAGGATCTGCGCCTGGATCGTCACGTCGAGCGCCGTGGTCGGCTCGTCGGCGATCAGCACGCTCGGCTCGAGCGCCAGCCCCATCGCGATCATCGCCCGCTGGCGCATGCCGCCGGAGAATTCGTGCGGATAGTCGTCGACGCGACGCTCCGCGTCCGGGATGCCGACCGCGCCGAGCAGCTCGGCCGCCCGCGCGTGGGCCTCCTTCTTGCCGACCGAGGAGTCGTGGGCGCGGATCGCCTCGACGATCTGGCTGCCGACCGTGTAGACCGGGTTCAGCGAGGTCATCGGGTCTTGGAAGATCATCGCGATCTGCGACCCGCGCACCTTCTGCAACTGCGATTCGCTCTGCGTCGTCAGCTCTTCCCCGTGCAGCCGCACCGAGCCCTCGATGTGGGAGTTGGGCGAGCGGGTGAGGCCGATGATCGTCTGCGCGGTGACGCTCTTGCCGGAGCCGGACTCGCCGACGATCGCCAGCACCTCGCCTGGTTCGAGCTCGAAGTTGACGCCGTCGACGGCCTGCACGCGGCCGTCTTCGGTGGCGAAGCCGACGCGCAGGTCCTCGACCGCAAGGAGCGGCCCCCCGCCGGCGCCGCGGGCCGGCGCGGGTGCGGTTTCCGTAGTGGCGCTCATACGGCCGAGGTACCCAGTCGGATCCGCGGGTCGAGGTAGGCGTAGGCGATGTCGACGAAGGTGTTGAAGAGGACGATGAAGAACGCGCCGAAGATGGTCACCGCCATGATCGACGGGAAGTCCTGCTGGTTCAGCGCTTCGGCGGTGAAGTAGCCGACGCCTTCCAGGTTGAAGAGCGACTCGGTGACGATCGCGCCGCCGCCGATCAAGACGCCGAAGTCGAGCCCGAACAGCGTCACGATCGGGATCAGCGAGTTGCGCAGCACGTGCCGGACGGTGACCCGGCGCTGGCTGAGCCCCTTGGCGCGGGCGGTGCGGACGTAGTCCTCGTTCATCACGTCGAGCATGCTGGAGCGCAGCACCCGGCTGTAGAAGCCGGCGAAGAGGACGGCAAGGCTGATCCACGGCAGGATCAGGTGGCTGGCCCACTTGCCCGGGTTCGACAGCGGTTCGTACCCGCTCGCCGGGAACAGTTCGATCTTGTAGGTGAGGTAGTAGAGGAAGATCGAGGCGAGCCAGAAGACGGGCATCGAGATCCCGATCAGCGCGATCACGGTGACGAACCGGTCGACGAAGCCACCGGCGTTCATCGCGGAAATGTAGCCGAGCAGGATGCCGAAGGCGAGCCAGATGATCGCCGCCCCGATGCACAGGGACGCGGTCACGGGGATGCCTTCGAGGATCCGTTTGTCGATGTTGATGTGGGCGAGCGAGTAGGAGGTCGCCTTGCCGGTGAAGATCAGCTTCATCTGCGTCCAGTACTGCTCCGGCAGGGACTTGTCGAAACCCCATTCCTTTTCCACGTTTTTGATCAGCTGCGGGGTCGCGTTCTTGCCCGCGATGCGCGCCGCCGGGTTGGTCGCCGGGACGACGTTGAAGATCAGGAAGACGAGGACCGAGATCGCGAAGAGGACGGCGATCGCCCCGATCAGTCGGCGGATTGCGAAGCGCAGCATCAGATCGGGTTGTCCATCTCCGCGGCGGTGCCGGCGCGAGCCTCGAAGCGGACTTTCGATTTCGGGTCGAGCGCGTCACGCAGCCCGTCGCCGAAGACGTTCACGGAGAGCACGGTGAGGAGGATCGCGGTGCCCGGGATGATGGTCAGGATCGGCTGGCTGTAGAGCGCCTCGAAGCCTTCCGAGATCATCGTCCCCCAGGAGGAGCTCGGGGGCTGCACGCCGGCGCCGAGGTAGGAGAGCACCGACTCGAGCAGCATGTTGTTGGCGATGTTCAGGGTGAAGAAGACGATGATCGTCGAGAGCAGGTTCGGCAGCAGCTCGAGGAACATGATCCGACGGTCGCTGGCGCCCTGGGCGACCGCCGCCTCGATGAACTCTTTCTCACGCAGGGCGAGCACTTCGCCGCGCAGCGGCCGCGCCATGTACGGCGTGTAGACCACGCCGATGATCAAGGTCGGGATCCATAAGGAGCTGGACTTGAGGTGGATCGGGCCCACCGATAACCCGCCGACCGCCAAGGCGATACCGAGCGCGATGCCCAACAGCACCACCGGGAAGGACCAGATCACGTCCATGGCCCGCGAGATCACGGTGTCGGTGACGCCGCGGTAGTAGCCGGAGAGGAGGCCCAACGTCACCGCCAGGAGCGTCGTGATGACCGCGGCGACGATGCCGATGAAGAGCGAGGAACGGCCGCCGTAGAGGAGGCGGACCATCTCGTCGCGGCCGAGGTGGCCGTCGGCGCCGAGGAAGAACTTGCCGCCGGCTTCGAACCACTGCGGGCCGATCGCTTTGCCGCTCGGTTCGACCACTTCCCGGACTTCCCCGTTCACGTGGAGTTTCTCCAGCGTGTGGGTGGTGTTGGGGCCGGTGTGGGCGACGTGGTTGGCCCAGACCGGGGCCAGCAGACAGCAGATGACGATCAGCAGGAAGACGGCCAGCGAGAAGAGCGCCACCTTGTTGCGCCGCAGGCGCCGCCAGGCGAGGGCCCAGGGACCGGCCGACTGACCGCCGTCGCCGGCCTCCGCGTCCACCACGCGGGCGCCGTCCGACGCGATGCCCGAGCCGGCGTCCGAGACGCCGGTCCCGGTGGGGACCGGCGCCTCGGTGCCTTGTTTCTCAGACTCGGGGGGCACTGGAGTACGAGCTGTCGAGACCTATTCCTTGAATTCGAGACTGGTGAGTTCGGTCTCGAAGGTCGGGTTCCAGATCGCGTTTTCCAGGTTGATGTTCGACGACACGAACAGGGAGAGCGTCCGGGTCCCGTACGGAGCCCACACGGCTTCTTCCATGAATTCCTTGTCGAGTTCGGCGTATTCCTTTTCCTGCTGCGGGCCGAGCTGTTCTTCAGCCAGCTTGTCGATCTTCTTGTTCAGAGCTTCGTTGTTGGTCTGCGAGAAGTTCTGATTGTTGGTCGACTGGATGCTTTCACCGTTGAGCAGGATGTCGAAGAAATCGTTCGGGTGCGGAAAGTCCTCGAACCAGTCGGCGAACCCGGTGTCCAGGTTCGGGGTCGACGTGTTCCCGATCACCGTGAAGTAGTTGTCGGGGTTGAGGATTTTGAGTTCCGCCTTGAGGCCGATTTCGTTCAGGACGCCTTGGTAGTAGGTACCCGCATCGTTGTTCGGGCTCTCGGAGTCCGTCCAGACGGTCACTTCTTTGTCTTTGATGCCCGATTCGGCGATCAGTTCCTTCGCTTTCTTCACGTTGTGAGGGAACAGTTCGAATTTTTCGTAGCCGGGCATCCCGGGGGGCAGGATCTGCTGCGTCCCGACGATCTGGCCGGTGTAGACGCGTTCCAGCGCCGCCGGGTCGACCGCGTAGTTGACCGCTTCGCGAACTTTCTGGTTGCTGAACGGTTCCGTCGTCATGTTCATCCAGAAGTAGTAGGTCGAGATCGTCGGCTCCGGCCGGAACTGGGTGCCTTCGAACTTTTCTTTGACTTCCTGATAGCGGTCGGTCGGGGGCGGATCGAAGATCCAGTTGAGCCTCCCCGATTCGATGTCGTTGACCTGCGTCGACTGGTTGCGGAGCACTTCGATTTCGATCTTGTCGACGTGGCCCGACGGGATTTCCGTCAGCTGTTTGCCGTTGTCTTTGGCCCAATACGGGTTGCGTTCGTATTCCCAGCCACGACCCGGTTCCGACTTGGTCAGGTAGTACGGGCCCGATGCGGGGATCGGATGCGCCGACTGATCTTCGGCTGGCGTTTTCTGCGGGATCGGGGCGACGAACATCAGTGCCAGCGTGTTCGGGAACGTGCCCTGCGGTCTGGTCAGGTTGATGACGATTTCCCCGGTTTTTTCGTTGACCTTGATGCCGGGGATGCCGCCCTTCTTCGTTTTGGCGAACTGTTCGGCGCCGACGATGTCGGTGTAGAACGGCGAGCCGCCGGAGTTGGTCAGGAAGCAGCGTTCGACGGCGTATTTGAAGTCCCCGGCTTTGATCGGTTCGCCGTTCGAGTATTTGAGGCCTTCACGCAGGAACATCGTGTAGGTCTTGCCGCCGTTGGTGATTTTCGGCAGTTCTTTGGCGAGGCCCGGGATGATTTCCGCGCCTTCTTCTTCGGAGGCGGGTTTGTAGGTCAGCAGCGGGATGTAGACCGGGCGCATCGCGGTCCAACCCTCCGCGGTGTACGAGATCTGCGGATCCATGTAGTCGGGGAAGGAGGTGTAGGCGCCCTTCAGGGTGCCGCCTTCTTTCCCTTCGGTTTCGGCCCCACCTCCGCCGGCTTCAGACCCACCTTCCGAGGTCGCAGGCGACGTGGTTGAGCTCCCACCGCCACAGGCGGCCAGTCCGACCGCCAAGACCGCCGCGAGCACGGCGGTCAGCAAGAAAAACGGCAACTTCTTCAAAACTCGACCTCCGAATTAGGTATTGGCATGCCTCCTGGCAGCAACTCCAGCACAACGTCGTGGCTTTCGTCAAGCGGAAACTCGGGAGCTGGACGCAGGTCCCGAGACGGGTGCCAATTTCGAGCCAGCGGCACGATGAGAAGAGCAATCGCGAGGACGCCGAAACCGGAGACCGCGAAGGTCGTCCGCGTCGACGCGACCGCGGCCAAAACCCCTCCCAGAGCGAAACCCACCCCCGGCATCGCCGACGCAACCGATTCCAAGACGGCCATGATCCGCGCCTGCATACCCGACTCGGTCAATTCCTGAACCGCGCTGATAGCCGAGACCCACTCGACGCCGTTGCCGACGCCGCCGAGGACGGAAAATGCGCACGCGACCGCGAGCGTCGGCGCGATCCCCATTCCTAGGTAGCTGATGCCGACCGTCACGGTCGATAGCAGCAGCAGGACGATCAGCGGGGTTTTCTGGACGCGGGCGAAGATCAGGCTGCCGCCGACCATGCCGACGCCCCAGGTGGTGAGCAGGATCCCGTAGCCGGTGTCGGAGGCGCCGAGGGTTTCCTTGGCGTAGACGACCTCGAGCGGCGCGACCGCGGAGAAGAAGATGAAGGCGAGGCCCTGGGCGATGAGGACGCGGCGCAGGCGCGCCTGCTCGCGCAGGTAGGCGACGCCCGCCTTGATCCGATCCCAGGTGCCGCCCTCTTCGGGCTCGGCGCGCGGCAGGACGCCTGCGGTGACGATGATCAGGGCCACGATGTAGAAGGAGGCGGCGTTGAGGTAGAGCGCGGCCTGCACCCCGATGCCGGCGACGGCGAGCCCCGCGAGGGCCGGGCCGACCGCCGCGCCCGTCGTGAAGGCGATGTTCAGGAGGCCGTTGCCCTGGCGCAGTTCGCCGGTCGGCTCGAGCAGGGCGACGACTATCGCGCGGGTGAGGGAGCGCCCGGCGAGCGCCATCGTCCCGTCGACGGTGGCGACGACGATCACCAGCGCCAGGTAGAAGTGCGAGGCGAGCACGGCGAGGGCGCCGAACGCCGCGGTCTCGACGCAGTAGATCAGCGGCAGGACGACCCGCGGGCGCAGCCGCTCCACCCGGGTGACGAAGAGCGGCGACAGGAAAGCGGGCAGGAAGCGGGTCCCGAGGAAGAGCCCGGCGGTCGCCAGCGGGCTGTTCGTCAGTTCGAAGACGAGCAACGACAGGGCGACGATCCCCATCCAATCGCCCATCTCGTTGATCGAGTAGGTCGCGAGCAGCCGTCGGAACAGAGGCCGCTTCAACGGGCCTGTCAAGCGCGGCTTCTGCACAGCTCGACCTTTTGTCTACCAAATTTATGCACAAGTTTTCCTGCATCTGCACAAGTTCTGGACAGCTTGTGCTACAACTTCCCCTGTCGCTGTTGGAAGTTCTTGATTGCCAGTCCCGTGAGTTGCGGGCTTCAACACCACGGAAGGGGATTCAACATGACTTTTCGCACCTCCTGATTTCAGCCTCGGAAGGCGTTTAGCGCCTGCCGAACAAAGCTTCTGAGAGGGCGTCCATCTGGGGCGCCCTTTCTTTTTGCGCAAGTGCGTCAAATCTTGTGCATGGTCTGGGACGCGCGCTTCAATTTCCTTCTGCAATTCAGAGGTCATCCGGCCAGAGGCGCTTGTTGGGCCTGATAAGCGGCTTTATCCTGCAACTCGCCTTATTAAGCCGCCTTCGGCGGTCGATAAAGAGCAGAACGCGAAACCCAGTCCCAGTTGAACTCGAGATGCCCGAGGAAGACAATCGTCTAACCGAGCGGGAAGCGATCGCCCAGACGGTCGGCGCCGTTCTGCTCGTCGTCGTGCTCGCCGCGGCGGTCGTCGCCGCGCCCTCGGCGAACTGGGACTTCGCCCTGCTCGGGGTGCTCCTCGGTTTCGCGATCATCAGCGACGTCACCGCCAAGGCGGTCACGGAACGGTTCAAGGTCTCCGGGTCTTTCCCGGCGCTGGTCCTGGCGATGGTCTTCCTCGGTGGCTCGCCTGCCGCGGTGATGGGCCTCGCGACCGCGGTCCTCGGCTGGATCCGCTGGCGCGAACCCATCCACTCCTTCATCCAGAACCTCCTCAACTACACGCTCTTCACGCTGGCCGGCGGCCTCGCCTTCCACGCGATGGTCGACGGGACCGGGGTCACCGAGCACGAGGTCGGCTTCTACGTCCTGATCTTCGGGGTCTTCTGCTTCGCGCTGGCGATCAACTTCTCCCTTGTCGCGATTTACATCCGATACCTCCAGGGCACCTCGATCCTGACCCAGGTCCAGAAAGCGCTCCTGCCGCTCCTCCCCTCGGAGCTCATGGCCGCCTTGATGGCGGTCGGGGTCGCCTTCCTCTACGTCCAGGTCGGGATCGCCGCGGTCGCGCTCTTCGGCGTCGTCCTGATCACCTTCCAGTACCTGCTCGGCGCTTTGCTCGTGTCGCAGCAGCGGGCGGTCGAGCTCGAGAAGCGCTCCAACGAGCTGGCGAGCTTCCAGGTCGGGATGTTGAGCGCGCTGCTGCGGACGCTCGACCTGCGGGACCAGATGACGGCGCGGCACTCGGCCGCGGTGGCGCGGTACTCGCGGGCGATCGCGCAGCGGGCGGGCTTCTCGCGGCAGGAGGAGGAGCTCGTGCACATCGCCGCGCTGCTCCACGACATCGGCAAGTTCATCCTCCCCGACCGGATCCTGAAGGCCAACGTGCCGCTCACCGACGAGGACTGGATGCTGATCAAGCGCCACCCGCAGCAGGGCGCGCGCGTCGTCTCCTCGCTGGACGGCTACGGCCCGGTCGCCGACATCATCCTCGCCCACCACGAGCGCATCGACGGCAAAGGCTATCCGCGCGGCCTCAAAGGGGACGAAATCCCGGAGCTGGCCCGGATCATCTCCGTCTCCGACACCTACGACGTGATGACCGCGCGCGACTCCTACCGCACGCCGATGTCGAGCCAGGACGCGATCGCCGAGCTCCGCCGGGTAGCCGGCGCCCAGCTCGACGCCCGCTTCGTCGAGGTCTTCATCGAACTCCTGGAGGGCCAGGACGTCTCCTTCCAGCACGGCGAGGCGGCCGACTTCGAGAAAGAGCTGGCCCTCGAGGCAAGGATCGCCGAGACGGCGAGCCCCGAGGGCGCCAGCAACCGCTTCCAGGTCGCCGGCGTCCAATCCTCGTAGGGGGCGCCGGGGCCTCGGGCGCGTGCGGCCGGGCCGGGGGCGCGTGGCGCGGGGCGCGGGGCGGCTGATCGGCTGATCGGCGACCCCGCTCGGCTGAGGTCGCCGATCAGCCGCCCAGGTCGGGAGGTGGTCGGGAGGTGCCGAGGGTTCGTCGCCCTTCCCTGGACGCCCGTGACGCTTCCGTGGGATTTGTGACGCCTTCGTCGCCGTCCCGTGAGCTTTGTGACGCTTCGAACTCACCCTGGGGGGGCCAGCCGCGCCGCGCCCGGATACCGGCGGAAGTCCCGCGGAAGGGTGACCTCGTGCGCCTTCCGCGTCCTTCTCCACGGATCCGCGTGTGTTCTGCAACGCCGGATCCGCCGCTCGTGCACTTGAGGGCGCCATGGCGCCCTCAAGTGCACGAGCGGCCGGAGGCGCCCCGAGGTGCGCCCACCTCACCGGCGCCGGGCCTGCCGCGGATGCCGTGCCGACCACCGCCGCCAGAACGGGTCGGCACGCATCCGCGGCATCTCGGCGGCCGCAAGCCCCCCGCCGGCCGCCCGTCCCTCCCCGCCCGCGCCGCCCTGTAGGTTTGCGCGCCGCCCTGTAGGTTTGCCCGCATGCGGGCGGTGACTTTTCAGGCGCCGGGGGAGGTGCGGATCGAGGAGCGGCCGGAGCCGGTGCTCCAGCACGCCGACGAGGCGATCATCGCGATCGAGGCGACCGGTGTCTGCGGCTCGGATCTGCACATCTACCACGGGCGGGTGCCGGTCGAGCCGGGGACGTGCATCGGGCACGAGTACGTCGGCAAGGTCCTGGCGGTCGGCGACGGGGTGACGCGGGTCGAGGTCGGCGACCGGGTGCTCGGCACCTTCCTCGTCGCCTGCGGCAGTTGCGCGAACTGCCTGCGCGGCGACTATCACCGCTGCGAGCGCGGGCGCACCTTCGGCCACGGCAAGAACCTCGGGTCGCTGGACGGGACGCAGGCCGACCAGGCGCTGGTGCCGTTCGCCGACATGGTTCTGCGCAAGGTGCCCGAGGGGATGTCGGCCGACGTCGCGCTGTTCGCCGGCGACGTGATGGGGACCGGCTACCACGCGGTCGCGCACTCGGGGATGAAGGAGGGCGACACGGTCGCCGTGCTGGGACTCGGGCCGGTCGGACTCTGCGCGGTGCAGGCGGCGGTGACGGGCGGCGCGGCGCACGTGTTCGCGGTCGACTCGGTGGAGCAGCGGCTCGAGCTGGCGAAGCGCTTCGGCGCGACTCCGGTCCACCTCACCGAGGGCGACGTGAAAGCGGAGGTCCGCGGGGCGAGCGGCGGGCGCGGCGCCGACGTCGTGGTCGAGGCGGTCGGCTCCCCAGCCGCGGTCGACGCGGCGATCTCCCTGGCGCGCAGCGCCGGGACGGTCTCGGGGATCGGCGTCCAGGTCGGCCGGTCGGAGATGAACCTCGGCCTCGCCTGGCTGAAGGGGCTCGACCTGCGGCTCGGCCTGGCCAACGTGATCGCCCATGTCGATCGGGTACTGGCGCTGCTCGACTCGGGCAAGCTCGACCCGACGCCGCTCGTCACCCACCACATGAAGCTGGACGACGCGGTCGAGGCCTACGCGATCTACGACCGGCGCGAGGCGCTGAAGATCATCCTGACGCCGTAGTTCTCCAGATGTAACGAAATCGCGCCCAGACGGCTACGCTTGAGCGTGATGGCGTTGCTGGGAGACAACGAGATCGAGGCCAGGCTCGCCGAGCTTTCCGGCTGGGAGCGGCGCGGCGACGCGATCGCCAAGGACTTCGACCGCGGCGACTTCGTCGGCTCGGTGCGGTTCGTCGACTCGCTGGTCGAGCCGGCCGAGGAGATGGGCCACCATCCCGACCTGGCGATCTCCTGGGGCACCGTGACGGTGACGATCTCCACCCACTCCGAGGGCGGCCTCACCGCCGCCGACTTCGAGCTCGCGGCGAAGATCGACGCGCTGGCGTGAAGCTCGTCGCACCCGTCGCGCTGGTCGTGGTCACCGCTGCGCTCGGCCGCGGCGACGGGGTCACCTGCGTGAACCAGACCGGCCACCGCTTCTTCATCAACGTGCAGAGTTACCAGGTGTTCTGAGCGCCTCGACGAGGCGGCGGCCGTACTCGAGGTCGGGGTCCTTGTCGGGGTTGTAGCAGGCGAGCGAGGCGCCGACGAGCCGCTCGGAGGCGGCCAGCGGCGCCAGCACGGCGGCAAGCTCGTCCCAGTCGAGTCCGCCCGGCTGGAGGTAGTCGGTGGCCGGGAAGACGGTTTCGTCGAGGACGTCGACGTCGAGGTGGAGCCAGAAGGGACCGGTCGCGTCGAGGTGGGTCGCCAGCTCGGCGGCGGCCGCCGCGACGCCGCGCCGGCGCATTTCCTCGGCTCCGTACAAAAGGGGCGGGCGGACCAGGTCCTCGGGCTGGCGCATGCCGTCGGCGATCGATTCGGCGCGGTCGCGGAAGCCGACCAGGGCGGTGCGCTCGGGGATCGCCGCGGCGCCGCCCGCCGCCTCGACCCAGGCCGTGGGCCCGATCCCGAGCGCGACCGAGATCGGCATGTCGGCGGCCTGGCCGGTGGTCGAGGTCTCGCCGTCGTAGAGGTCGAGATGGCCGTCGACGTTGGCGAGGCCGAGCGGCGCGCCGAACACGTCGCGCGCGCCGGCGAGGGCGCCGGGCAGCTCCGCGCAGCAGCCGCCGATCAGGAGGGGGCGCTCCTCGGCGGCGAGCGTGGCGGCGACGGCGGCGCGGACCGTGGCGGTGGACTCGAGCACGTCGCGGCTCGCCACGATCCCGGTCGTCGGGTCGCGCTCCTCGCCGCGGATGCGCACCGCGAGGTCGCCCTCGTCGCGCGCGCGGAGCGCCTCGGGCAGGCCGAGCTCGCGCAGCGTCGCCGGGGCGAGCTCGGTGCCGCCGGAGCGTCCCACCGAGTCGAACGGCACGCCGATCGTCACCGTGGCGTCCATACCCTGGAGCCTGACAAACTCGGTGGCGATGGCAAAGCGCAGGAAAGGGGAACGGCGGCCGCGCGAGAAGGCGCCGACCGCCGCCTACACCGACCCGGAGGGCAACGTGCTGGTGCTGCGCGAGCGGCTGAGCGCGGCGACGATCGCCAAGATCGGCGAGGCGCCCGCGAGCCACGCGGCCTCGCTGGACGATGTCTGGGCGCGGCGCGAGGAGACCCTCTTCGAGCGCCTGGTGGTGTCGTGGGAGATCGCCGGGCTGCCGCTCGACGACCAGAAGATGCTGCTCGGCCGCTATCGCATGGCCGACTCCGAGACCCGCGCCTGGGTACGGCGCACGATCGCCGGGCACCTCGAGCGCCACATCCCCGAGCTGGCCTGACCGTGGCCGAGGAGCTGCGGATCGACGAGCGGCTGGCGATCCCGCTCGCGGAGATCGAGCTGCGCACCAGCCGCTCCTCGGGCCCGGGCGGCCAGCACGCCAACGTCACCGCGTCGCGGGTCGAAGCGGTCTTCGACGTGACGGCCTCGCGCTCCCTCGACGAGGCGCGCCGGGCGCGGCTCCTGGAGCGACTCGGCCCGGTGGTCACCGCGGTCGCCCAGGACGCCCGCAGCCAGACCCGCAACCGCGAGCTCGCCCTCAGCCGCCTCGCCGCGAAGATCGCCGCCGCCCTCCGCGTCCCGAAACGCCGCCGCCCGACCAAACCGACCACCGCCTCCCGCCGCCGTCGCCTCGAGCAGAAGCGCCGCACCGCCGAGCGCAAGCAGTCCCGCCGCCGCTGGAGCCCGGAGGATTGACGATGTTGACGGGCCGAAAAGTCCTCTATATCAGGACTTTTCGGCCCGTCGACGAGGCGGAGGGGGTGGGATTCGAACCCACGAGCGCCTTGCGACGCCAACGGTTTTCGAGACCGTCCCGTTCAACCACTCCGGCACCCCTCCGCGGGGTTCGAGGCGCAGATAGTGATCCTATCGACGCGGCGTCGGGCGGTCGGGACTGGCTAGGCTTGATCCTCACCTGGAGAGGTGTCCGAGTGGCTTAAGGAGCACGATTGGAAATCGTGTGGGCGGGGTTGACCCGCCTCGTGGGTTCGAATCCCACCCTCTCCGTTCTTCCGGGGGCGCGCGGCGGCGTCCTCGGTCCTTGCCACGCCGGCCCGGAAGAACGGAGATCGGGCTTGTTTCGCCGCGCCCTCAGCGGCGGGCGGCGAAGAAGTTGCGCAGGAGAGTCGCGGACTCGGCGGCGCGGACGCCGGAGATGACCTGGGGGCGGTGGTTCAGGGCGGGCTCGGCGAGGACGTCCAGGACACTGCCGGCGGCGCCTGCCTTGGGGTCGGGGGCAGCGAACACGACGGTGGGTATGCGGGCGAGGACGATCGCGCCCGCGCACATCGCGCAGGGCTCGAGGGTGACGTAGAGGGTGGTGTCGGCGAGGCGCCAGCCGCCGAGGGCCTCGGCGGCGGCGCGGATCGCGAGGACCTCGGCGTGGGCGGTCGGGTCGCCGCGCAGCTCGCGCTCGTTGCCGGCCGCCGCGAGGAGCTCGCCGTCGCGCAGCAGCACGGCGCCGATCGGGACGTCGCCGTGCTCCTCGGCGCGCCGCGCCTCGGCCAGCGCGAGCTCCATCCCGCGCTCGTGGGCGGCCGGATCTTGCTCAGGGAAGTTGTGCCCCGCGGGGGTCATCGATCGGGGAGTATCCCGCCTACAACTTCGGCCGGGGCCGCGTGTTCGAAGGTAACCGGATGCACTCGACGTGGAACAGATACGCCTTGATCGGCGCCTTGGCGGCCCTGCTCGCGCTGCTCGGCCCGACCGCGAGCCAGGCCGATGCGGCGAGCGGGATCGGCCCGGCGCGCCGCTTCGCGCCGCGCCAGGTCGTGGTCAAGTTCGCGGGCGAAGCGCACGGCCGCACGGTCGGGCTGCCGCGCGGCGTCGGGGTGCTCGCGACGGCGCGCGCGCTGCGGGCGAAGCCCGCGGTCGAATACGCGGAGCCCAACTACACCGCGACCGCCTCGGCGGCGGAACTCGAACCGTGGGACCCCGACGACCCCGGCACGTTGGAAGCGCCCCCCGGCTCGCTCCCGACGCCCGGCGGCTGGGTGCAGAAGCAGTGGGACTTCCTCCCCTATTCCGGCACGCCGACCGCGAAGATGCCGACCTCACCGGGCGGCATCGACGTCGTCGGCGCCTGGGCGAACCTGATCGCCGACGGCCGCCCCGGCGGGCTCGGCATCCGCGTCGCCGTCCTCGACAGCGGCATCGCCTACCGCAACTACGGCGGCCGCTACGCACGCAGCCCCGACTTCTCCCCCACCCAGTTCCTCCCCGGCGAAGACTTCGTCGACCACGACCATCTGCCGCTCGACCAAAACGGCCATGGCACTCATGTCGCCGGGACGATCGCCGAGCAGACGAACAACGGGATCGGCCTCAGCGGCATCGCCTACAACGCCGACCTGATCCCGGTCCGCGTCCTCAACAGCTCCAACGTCGGCTACGCGAGCCGCATCGCCGAAGGGATCCGCTTCGCGATCCGCAGCCACGCCCAGGTCATCAACATGAGCTTCAACTTCGCCTGTGGCGAGAAGGTCCCCCAGGTCGACGAAGCGCTGCGCGAAGCCTACGACCGCGGCATCGTCACGGTCGCCTCCGGCGGCAACCTCTCCCCCGGCGTGTCCAGCTCCAAGAGCTGCGTCTCCGAGCCCGCCACCGGCCCGCGCGTGATCGGCGTCGGCGGCTCCACCGAGGGCGGCTGCATCGGCTCCTACTCCCTCGCCGGCAAGGGAATCGACGTCGTCGCCCCGGGCGGCGGTCCGCCGGCCGCGGGCTGCCCCTCGGTCCTCTCGCGCCCGATCTACCAGGTGACGCTGCGGCCCGGGACGACGAACCAGTTCACGATCCCCAGCAACTACGCGGGGACCTCGATGGCGGCGGCCCACGTCTCCGGGACCGTGGCGCTGATGCTGGCCTCCGGCGTCATCCCGAAGGACCTGAAGGGCAAAGCTCGTGTGCGGGCGGTGACCAGCCGCCTCGAGGCGACGGCGCGCGGGCTGGGGTATCCGCAGACCGTCCAAGGCGCGGGCCTGATCGACGCTGAGCGTGCGACGGCACCGCCGACGGCCGGCCTGGCGACGTCGCGGCAGGTGCGGTAGGGGCCTGCCCACCGGGCGCCCTCACCGCTCGTGCACTTGAGGGCGCCATAGAGGCTGTCGCATAGACCCCGCGCTCCGTCCGCCCCGCCGGCGAGCATCGGGCCATGCCCCAGAACTTCCTCCCCTGCGAGCGTGACCAACCCCTGGTGCTGCCCCGCGACCTGCGCGACCGGCTCCCCGAGGACCACCTCGCCTGGTTCGTGATCGCCTCAGCGCAGGAACTGGACCTCTCCGTCTTCTACGCCGCCCACCGCGCCGACGGCCACGGCGCTTCCGTCGGCGGTCGGGCCTCCAGCCCGCAACCCATAGACCTTTGTCACCCTGTGGGTGACAAAGGTCTATGGGTTGGCCGTGGCGGTCGGGAGACGTCACGGAACCCTCACGCCTCCGTGGAGAAGCCCACGGAGGCGTGACGAACCCCCGGCGTCTCCCGCACAACCTCCCGACCCGGGCGTCGGGCTTCCCGGCGCCCCGCGCTACGTGGTGCGCACGATGATCACGCTGCAGGGCGCGTGATGGGACACGTTGTTCGGCACGCTGCCGAGCAGGTAGCGGCGCGCGCCGGTCATGCCCTTGTTCCCGACCACGATCAGGTCGGCTTTGACCTCTTCGGCGACGTTCAGGATCGCGTCGGCGGGATCGTCCTGGACCGGATGGGTGGTCACCTCGACGCCCGCGGCTTTCGCTTTCGCGGCGGCGGCGTCGAGGACGAGGTTGACGTCCTCACGCGGGCCGATCTCGTGGGCGATGTCGGGCGGGGCGCCCTCCTGCTCGTCCTGGATGCGTCGTCTGGGGACGGGTTGGTAGGCGCTGACGATGCCGAGCGTCGCCCCCGTCAGCCTCGCCAGGTCGATCGCCTGGTCAACCGCCTCGCCTGCCGTGTCGGAGCCGTCCGTCCCGACCACGATCCGAGTGAACACGCCGTCTCCCTCCGCTTGCCCGCCGTACGGCGCCGATACTAGCGGCGGGTGACACCGTATTCCGACTGATGTTCTTCGATGAAGGACTGCGGGAGGCCGTGGAAGCGGGCGCCCATGATTTCTTCCGGGGTGCTCGAGAGCCGGACCACCGCGATCACCATCGAGGCGACGAGGCAGGCGAGGAGCAGCACCATCCCGAATCTCCAGAGGTAGGGCACGGGCAAACCCTAGAGGGGCGCGGGCCGGATCCTCGCCCCGGCGCCCGGCGCGCCGGTTAGGCTGCGCGCATGGCGTTGGACCGGGTTGCCGACGGCGTGTGGCTGCTGCGTGGAGACTTCCGCGGGGCGATGAACATCTACTTCATCGAGGACGGGGACGGGGTCGTCCAGTTCGACGCCGGGACGAAGTCGATGCGCAAGAAGGCGGCGGAGGTGGCGCGTGAGCTGGGCGGGCTGAAGCGGATCGTGCTCGGGCACGCCCACGCCGACCACCGCGGCACCGCGCCCTACCTCGGCGCCCCGGTCTTCTGCCACCCCGACGAAGTCGCCGACGCCGAAGGCACCAAGGCGGTGACGCCCTACTTCAACCTCTCGTTGCTGCCGGTCGCCCCGGTGCGCTGGCTCTATCCGTTCCTGCTGTGGCGCTGGGACGGTGGCCCGGTGAAGGTCAACGGGACCGTGTCGGAGGGCGACGACGTGGCGGGGTTCAAGGTGCTCCACTTCCCCGGGCACGCGCCGGGGCTGATCGGGCTCTGGCGGGAGAGCGACCGCGTCGCGCTGGTCTCGGACGTCGTCTACCTCGTCGACTCGGCGCGGCTCAAACCGCTCCCCCACGGCGAGGCCAGCGTCCCCCACCCGGCCTTCGCCTGGAACCACCAGGAGGCGAAGCGGAGCCTGCGGCGGCTGGCGGAGCTGGAACCGCGGGTGGTCGGGGCGGGCCACGAGATGCCGCTGCGCGGTGACGATCTGCGCCCGGTGCTCGAAGCGGCGGCCGAGAAGCACTGAGGGAAGGCCGGGCTCGCGCCCGGGGAGGGCGCTCGCACACCGCATCCAGCGGCCCGCTGCCATAGGTTTGCCTGCTGATGATCGGGACTTACGCCTCGGCGGCCTTGATCCTGCTGGCCTCCCTCCTGGTCGGCCGGGCCACGTTCTCGCTCGCCGGGCGGCGCCGATGGTGCTGGTTGGAGGGCGCGGTCGGCTTCGGCGCGATCCTCACCGTGTCGGGGATCCTGGCGCGGGCGCCCGGCCACGGGACGAGCGCGACGCTCGGCATCGTCGCCCTGATCGTCGTCGCCGCGGTGGTGGCGTGGAGGCACGACTACGAGGCGCCGGCGGCGCTCGGGGTCGGCCTGGCGACGGTGCTCGCCATCGCCCTCGTCCTCTCCTTCCCCTTCGCCGTGACCGGGCGCTGGGGGCTCCTCGGCGTCGGCTTCAACAACGACCTCGGCCTGCACCTCGCCTGGGCGGAGTGGCTGCGCAGCGGCGCCGGGCCGGCGCCCGACCCCGGCTACCCGCTCGGCCCGCACGGCCTCGCCGTCGCCACCGCGGCCGTCCCCGGCATCGGGCTCGGCCAGGCCTTCATCGGCGAGATCTTCGCGATCGGCATCCTCACCGGCCTGACCGCGCTCGCCGCGCTGCGCGAGATCGCCGCCTGGCGGCGCGTCGTCGGCGCGACCCTCGTCGCGGTCACCTACATGGCCGCCTCCTACTTCGCCCAGGCCGCCTTCAAGGAGACCGCCGAGGCGCTCTTCGTCCTGACCGTGGCGATCTACCTGATGCAGCCGGCCGCGCCGCCGCGCGGGATCTGGCCTCGGGTCGGCTGGGCGCTGCCGTTCCTCGCCCTCGCCGGGGGCGTGTTCTTCTGTTACTCCTTCGCCGGGATCGCGTGGCCGATCGCGATCGTCGCCGTCTGGGCGGCGGCGCAGCCGGCGACCTGGCGGGCGCTGCGGCCGGGCCGGGTGCTGCGCATCCTGGTCAAGCCGTGGGTCCTGCTCGGCATCCTCGTCCTCGTCGGGCTGGGGATCGCGCTGACGGTCGCCGGGCCGTTCGGTTTCGGCTCGAGCTTCAACGAAGTCGCGGGGTCGAACACCTACGGCCCGGTGTCGCCGGTGGAGACGCTGGGGATCTGGCCCGCCGCCAACTACCGCCTCGACGCGGTCGGCGGCGCGCCGCTGCCGGGCCTGATGGGCGCGATCGCGGTGCTGGCTCTGCTGGCGGCGGTCGGCTGGTGGGTGCAGCGGCGCGAAGCCGCGGTCCCGCTGGCGCTCCTGGCGGGCGCCGTCGTCTACCTCGCCTCCCTCCCCTTCACCGGCGACTACTCCCAGGCCAAGGCCCTGATGATCATCGCCCCCCTGACGATGCTGGTGATCGTCCGCCCCCTGGTCACCGAGTTCGCCCGCCCGTCGACCGGGCTGTCGCGGGTGGCGTGGTCGGCGCTTGCCGTCGTGTTCGTCGCCGGGGCCGTGTGGTCGACGTTCCTGGCGCTGCGGGACGCGCCCGTGGCGCCGTCCGGACACGGCGGGCAGCTGCAGGCGTTCCTGCCGATCGTGCGGGGCAAGCCGGTGCTCTACGCGGGGCAGGACCGTTATGCCGCCTACGACCTGCTCGGCGCCGACACCCACGTGCCGCTGGTCGAGTTCCCCGACCCGCTGGTCTGGCCGAACGCGGAAAAGCCCTTCGACACCGGCGACGCCTACTCGCCGATCGACTTCGACTCCTTCAACCGCGGCACGCTGAACCGCTTCCCCTACGTGATCACCAGCCGCGGCGCCTGGAACAGCCAGAACCCGCCCAACTTCAAGCGCATCGCGAAGACGCCGAGCTTCATCCTCTGGAAACGGACCGGGCCGACGCCGCGCAACCGCCACGTCCTGCTCGAGGGCACCGAGGCGGGCGCCCGCGCCCACTGCAACTCGCCCGAGACCCGCATCCTCCTGCACAGCGGCGGCACCGCCTCGCTCTTCGGCGAAACCCAGGTCGGCAACAAACCGATGTGGTCGAACGGCTCGATCCTGGAAACGGGCGAATCGACCTCGCAGACGCTCGAACTGCCGAAGGGCACCTGGGACCTCTCGCTCCAGTACTTCTCCCCCTTCGCCCTCTCGGTCGAAGCGCCGGGCTTCAAGGAAGAACTGATCCCGGGCCTCGACGGCCAGCGCCCCAGCACGATCAGCCTCAACAACAACGGCCAGTTCTGGCCCGCGGGCAAATTTCAGAGCCCCGGCGGCAAGGTGGAATTCACCGTCCAGGCCGCCCCCGCCGACTGGCTCCAGTCCCTCACCGGCTGGGAAGGCAAGGCCTACATCGGCGAGATCGTCGCCACCAAGGCCGAACCCCACCGCACGGTCCCGCTGAGCAAGGCCTGCGGCGGCTGGATCGACTGGTACGAATCCGACCAGTCCCCCTGAGCCCGCCGCGGGAAGTGCCGGGCGCGCCCGGGGCGGCTGATCGGCGGCCCCGGCTGGCTAAGGCGCCGATCAGCCGCCCAGGTCGGGAGATGGTGCGGGAGATGCCGAGGGTTCGTCACGCTTCCCTGGGCTTCTCCACGGAAGCGTGAGGGTTCCGTGCGTGGCCCCGGGGCCCCACGCGCTCCGCTGTTCCTTATGGACCTCACAGGTCCATAAGGAACAGCGGAAGGGATGCGGGGGCGGAGGGAGGCGCGGGAGGCGCACGGAAGGGTGGCCTCGTGCGCCTTCCGTGTCCTTGCCGACCTCAGCCAGCCCGGTCGGAGAGGCATCCGCGGCACCCGGCGGGGCCCGAACCTCGGGACCGGCCCTGGTGCCCTAGATCGCCTTCGCCGCCAGGCGCTCGGGGCTGACGCGGACCACGTCCCAGACCAGGTCGACCTTCTCCAGGCCGTCGATCACCAGGGCCGAGAGGTCGAGTTGGAAGCGGCCGAGGCCGTGGGTGGCGGAGGTCGGGAAGGCGTGGTGGCTGTTGTGGAAGGCCTCGCCGAGGGTGGGGATGGCGATCAGGGCGAGGTTGCGGGAGTGGTCGTCGGTCTCGTACTCGCGGCGGCCGAAGAAGTGGCAGAGGGAGTTGACGCTGTAGGTGAAGTGGTGGAGGACGAAGACGCGGACGAGGCCGCCCCAGAGGAGGCCGGTGAGGCCGGCGAAGAGGGTGCCGCCGATCGCCCAGCCGAGGGCGAAGGGCAGGAGGAGGCCGAGGATCGCCCAGAGGAGGAAGGTGCGGTCGACCCAGGAGATGATCGGGTCGGCCTGCAGGTCGGGGGCGAAGCGCTCCTTGTTGCCGCGCTGGGTGTGGATGAAGATCCAGCCGACGTGGGCGTGGACGAGGCCGCGCAGGGCGCCGCTCCAGCCGTGGCCGTGGTCGACGTGGGGGCTGTGCGGGTCGCCCGCCTGGTCGCTGAAGGTGTGGTGCTTGCGGTGGTCGGCGACCCAGGAGATGACCGGGCCCTCGATCGCCGCCGACCCGAGGATGCCGAGCAGGCCGTGCAGCCATCCGTACGTCTTGAAGGAGCGGTGGGTGAGGTGGCGGTGGAAGCCGACCGTGATCCCGAGCCCCGTCAGCACGTACATGCCGCCGAAGAGGAGGAGGTCCGACCAGTGCAGCGCGTCCCCCCAGACCTGCCAGGCGGCGGCAGCGAGGGCGACGAAGGGGATGACCGTGACGAAGCCGGTGATGATCCGGTCGCGGGTCTCGTTGGCGACCGGTTGGATGTCGCCGGGCTGCGGTCCGGGCTTCGTGGCAGGCAGGGGCGTGTCCGTCGCGGGCATGGCCGGCGATCATAGGGACGGAATCCCCGTCCGAGGCTGAGAATCGCCAAACATTTAAATTGAGCGATCGGGGGGTGTGCTCGCGGTCAAGGCCGAGTAGGGTCGCTCGCCATGCCGCTAGCCACCACCGCCCCGCTGCGCCGCGAGATCGCCGCGCGCATCCCCGACCGCCCTTTCACCGTCCGCTTCTGGGACGGCACGGAGCTGCCCGCGACGGCCGGGGACGGCGCCGTCCCGACCTTCACGGTGCGCTCGCCGCGCGCCGCCGCCCACGCGCTGCGCGCGCCCGGGCAGCTCGGGCTCGGCCGCGCCTACGTGTCCGGGGAGCTCGAGATCGACGACGTCGACGCGGTGATCGCGCTGCTCGACGGCTGGCAGCCGCCCTCGCTCGACGGCGCCGACAAGCGGGCGCTGCTGCTTGGCGCGGTGCGCGCCGCCGGCCTCGCGCTGCCGCCGCCGCGCCCCGCCGCCGAGCTCGCGCCGAGCGGCCGCCGCCACAGCAAGGAGCGCGACGCCCGCGCCGTCCGCCATCACTACGACGTCTCCAACGAGTTCTTCGCGCTCTTCCTCGACGAGTCGATGACCTACAGCTGCGCCAACTTCTCCCGCAGCGGCGCGAAGACGCTGGAGGAGGCGCAGGAAGCGAAGCTCGACATGGTGGCTACGAAGCTCGCGATCCAGCCCGGCGAGCGGGTGCTCGACGTCGGCTGCGGCTGGGGCAGCTTCTCGATCCGCGCGGCGAAGAGCTTCGGCGCGAACGTGGTCGGGATCACGCTGTCGGAGCCGCAGGCCGAGGAGGCGCGGCGGCGCGCCGAGGCGGCGGGCGTCGGCGACAAGGTCGAGATCCGGGTCATGGACTACCGCGACCTCGCCGGCGAGCGCTTCGACGCGATCTCCTCGATCGGGATGGCCGAGCACGTCGGCGCGGTGCAGATCGACGAGTACGCGCGCACGCTGGCCGGGTTGCTCGAGCCGGGCGGCCGGCTGCTGAACCACGCGATCGCGCGACTCCGCCACACCGACGCCGAGGCGGGCGCCTTCTCCGAGCGCTACGTCTTCCCCGACGCGGCGCCGCTCCACCTCTCGCGGGTGCTGCTGGCGCTCGAACGGGCGGGCTTCGAGGTCCACCACGTCGAGGACTTCCGCCTGGACTACGCGGAGACGCTCCGCCACTGGGCGGAGCGTCTGGACGCGAACCTGGAGCGGGCGACGCAGCTGGCCGGTCCGGAACGGATCCGGGTCTGGCGCCTCTACCTGCGCGCCGCCCGCAACGGGTTCGAGAAGGGCTTCACCAGCATCTACCAAGCCCGCTGCGAGAAGTCCTGAGTGAGTTTGGGCCCCCGGAGGGACCCAAACTCATGCAGCGAGCTGGTTGATGCGGATGAGGTTCCCCGCCGGGTCCCGGATCGCGCAGTCGCGCACGCCGTAGGGCTGGTCGGTGGGCTCTTCGACCACGTCCACGTCGGCGGCCTGGAGCTGCTCGAAGGTGCCGTCGAGGTCGTGCGAGGCGAAGGTGATCCGCGCGTAGGAGCCCTTGGCCATCATCTCGGCGATCGTGCGACGCTCCTCGTCGGTGATGCCGGGCTCGGCCTCGGGCGGGTAGAGCACGATCGAGGTCGCCTGGTCGGGCGGGCCGACGGTGAGCCAGCGCATGCCGTTGTAGCCGACGTCGTTGCGCAGCTCGAAGCCGAGCAGGTCGCGGTAGAACGCCAGCGATTTCTCGGGGTCGGTGTGGGGAAGGAACGCGTAATGAATGTTGATGTCCATGGCTCTGAATCTAGGTCGGGTCGGGCGGCCGCGCTTCTCGATTCCTGACCGATGTGGCGTCAGCCGCCGACGTAGTTCGCAAGGTGCTCGCCGGTGAGGGTCGAGCGGGCGGCGACGAGGTCGGCGGGGGTGCCCTCGAAGACGATCCGACCGCCGTCGTGGCCGGCGCCGGGACCGAGGTCGACGATCCAGTCGGCGTGCGCCATCACCGCCTGGTGGTGCTCGATCACGATCACCGACTTGCCGGAGTCGACGAGGCGGTCGAGGAGGGCGAGCAGCTGCTCGACGTCGGCCAGGTGCAGGCCCGTGGTGGGCTCGTCGAGGACGTAGACGTCGCCCTTCTCCCCCATCTGGGCCGCCAGCTTGAGGCGCTGGCGCTCGCCGCCCGACAGGGTCGTCAGGGGCTGGCCGAGGGAGATGTAGCCGAGGCCGACGTCGACGAGCCGGTCGAGGATGCGGTGCGCGGCCGGGACGCTCGCCGCCCTGTCCCGGTCCCCGCCGTCCTCGCCGAAGAACTCCGCCGCGTCCGCCGCCGACATCGCCAGGACCTCGGCGATGTCGCGCCCGCCGAGCTTGTGCTCCAGCACGGAGGCCTGGAAGCGCTTGCCCCCGCACTCCTCGCAGACGGTCGCGACGCCCGCCATCATCGCCAGGTCGGTGTAGACGACGCCGGCGCCGTTGCAGCTCGGGCAGGCGCCCTCGGAGTTGGCGCTGAAGAGGCCCGGTTTCACCCCATTCGCCTTCGCGAAGGCCTTGCGGACCGGGTCGAGGGCGCCGCTGTAGGTGGCCGGGTTGCTGCGGCGGGAGCCGCGGATCGGCGCCTGGTCGATCGCCACGACGCCCTCGCGCCCAGACACCGAGCCGTGGATCAGCGAGCTCTTGCCCGAGCCCGCCACGCCGGTCACGCAGACCAGCACGCCGAGCGGGATGTCGACGTCGACGCCCTGCAGGTTGTGCGTGTCGGCGCCGCGGATCTCCAGCGCCCGGGTCGGCTCGCGCACCTCGCCCTTCAGCGCGGCGCGGTCGTCGAGGTGGCGCCCGGTCAGCGTCTTCGACTTGCGCAGCCCGGCGACGTCGCCCTCGAAGCAGACGGTCCCGCCGGCGGCGCCGGCGCCCGGGCCGAGGTCGACGACGTGGTCGGCGATCGCGATCGCCTCCGGCTTGTGCTCGACCACGAGCACCGTGTTGCCCTTGTCGCGCAGCCGCAGCAGCAGCTCGTTCATCCGCTCGATGTCGTGCGGGTGCAGGCCGATCGTCGGCTCGTCGAAGACGTAGGTGACGTCGGTCAGCGCCGAGCCGAGCTGGCGCACCATCTTCACCCGCTGGGCCTCGCCGCCGGAGAGCGTCGCCGTGGGACGGTCCAGCGAGAGGTAACCGAGGCCGATCTCGACGAAGGAGTCGAGCGCGGCGGTCAGCGCCTCGAGCAGCGGCGCGACGCTCGCCTCGTCGAGCCCGCGCACCCACTCGGCGAGGTCGGAGATCTGCATCGCGCAGGCGTCGGCGATGTTCGCCTTGCCGATCCGCGAGGAGCGCGGCGCCTCGGCCAGCCGCGTCCCGCCGCAGTCGGGGCACTCGGTGAAGGTGACGGCCCGCTCGACGAAGGCGCGCACGTGGGGCTGCATCGACTCGGTGTCCTTGGCGAGCATCGAGCGCTCGATCCGCGGGATCAGGCCTTCGTAGGTCATGTTGATCCCGGCGATCTTCATCCGCGTGGGCTCCTGGTGGAGGAAGGCCTGGCGTTCCTTCTTCGTGTACTTGCCGATCGGCTTGTCCGGGTCGACCAGGCCCGACTCGGTGTAGAGCCGGTAGTTCCAACCGCCGGCTTTGTAGCCGGGGATCGTCAGCGCGCCTTCGTTCAGGGACTTGGTGTCGTCGAAGAGCCGGGCCAGGTCGAGGTCCGAGACGGTCCCGCGGCCCTCGCAGCGCGGGCACATCCCGCCCGCCCGGCTGAAGGTCTTGGCGACCGTCTTGCCGTCGCCCTTTTCCACCGTGATCGCGCCTTTGGCGCGCACCGAGGGGACGTTGAAGGCGAAGGCGGCGGGCGGTCCGACGTACGGCTTGCCGAGCCGGCTGAAGAGGATCCGCAGCATCGCGTTGGCGTCGGTGGCGGTGCCGACGGTCGAGCGCGGGTCGGAGCCGATCCGGCCTTGGTCGACGATGATCGCCGTCGTCACCCCTTCCAGCACGTCGACCTCGGGGCGCGCCAGGGTCGGCATGAACCCCTGCACGAAGGCGCTGTAGGTCTCGTTGATGAGGCGCTGGGACTCGGCCGCGATCGTCGCGAAGACGAGCGAGCTCTTCCCCGATCCCGACACACCCGTGAAGGCGGTCAGCCGCCGCTTCGGCAGCTCGACGCTCAGGTCCTTGAGGTTGTTCTCGCGCGCCCCGTGGACGCGGATCAGGTCGTGGGCATCCGCGGCGTGCGCGACGCTCGGCCGCGCCTTGGTCTTGGTCTTCGGCATCGGCGGGACGTTAGAGACGCCCCGCGCCCCGCGCTTCTCGATTCCTGATCAGCCGATGTCGCGGCCCGGCGGGAAGCCGTCGCCTCGTTGCGCTCAGCCTCGAAGTCCAAGGTCGGGTCGAAGAGTTTCAGTGCCCGGCCGGGTCCCGGATCGGGCGCGTCACGACCTTGGCGAGGCAGGAGTCCATCCCGGCGACGGCATCCGCCTCTTGGCGGCGGTAATCGCTCGGCGACATCCCGACCAGTTCGGAGAAGCGCGTGCTGAAGGTGCCGAGCGAGGAGCAGCCGACCTCGAAGCAGATCTCGGTCACGCTGAGGTCGCCGCGGCGCAGCAGCGCCATCGCCCGCTCGATCCGGCGCGTCATCAGGTAGCTGTAGGGGGACTCGCCGAAGGCCTCGCGGAACTGGCGGCTGAGGTGACCGGAGGACATGTGGACGCCCGCCGCCAGCGCGTCGACGTTCAGCGGCTGCGCGTACTCACGGTCGATCCGGTCGCGCACGCGCCGCAGGCGGGTCAGGTCTTCGAGCCGCTGCTCCTCGGCCGCGGCCATCAGACCGGGAAGCCCTTCGTGACGTCCGGTATCGCCCAGTCGGCGCCCGCCTCTTCCTGTTCGGCCAGCGAGTAGGCGCCGGTGGCGACGCCGACCACCCGGATCCCGGCGCCGTGGCCGGCGATGACGTCGCGCGGCGTGTCGCCGACCGCGATGGTCGCGTCGAGCTCGAGCGGCGCGCCCGCGGCCTCTCCCCCGCGCTCGATCGCCTTCTCGGTCACCTCCACCCGGTCGCGCGCGTCGGAACCGTAGCCCCCGAAGGTGAAGTATTTGTCGAGGTCGCCGCGAGCGAGCTTGATCCGCGCCGCCGGCTCGACGTTGCCGGTGACGAGGCCCTGCACGATCCCGGCGTCGGCCAGCCGCGGCAGGATCTCCGCGATCCCCGGCTTCACTTCGTAGCCCTCCGACTCGGCGACCGCCTCCGGCATGTACTCGAGGTACTTGGCAACGACCGCCGCGTGCTCCTCCGCCGTCCCCTTTCGCCCGATCACCTCCTCGAAGATGATCTCCGTGATTTCGGGATCGGTCATCCCCGACCGCGTGTGTTCCTCGATGTTCGCTTCGACCCCGTAGAGCTCCTCGAACGCCCGCTGCCAAGCGACCGCCCCGGCTCCGCCGGTGTAGAGCAGGGTCCCGTCGATGTCCCAGAGCACGGCGCGAATTTCCACGTCGGGGAGCCTAGATGAGTGGGTCAAGGGGCCGTGGGGGCGGACGTCGTGCCCGCGGCGGGGGCGGGCGGGCCGTCCACAGCACTGCGGCCCGGCCGTCCACACCACTTCGGGCCGGCCGCACCACTTCCGCGGGCCGTACACGCCACTTCGAGGCGCCGGTGGGGCGTCCTGGGCGCCTCATGGGGGTCCTGGCAGGCTGTGACCCCCATGAGGCGCCCAGGACGTGAGGCTTTCGTGGGAGAGGCGGCGAGGGTCCGTCACGAAGTGCACGGGTCCGCCACGAACTACGGGATCTCGTCAGGGTCTCTCAAGGATCGGTCCCCCGGGACGGCCGCGAGGTCATGCCCGTGGCGCCTGTGGCGCCTTACTCGCGTATAGGGCGAGTTAGGCGCCACGGCAGAGGCCCGGGTGGTGGGAAGCCATGAGGAAGACGGGAGGAGGCGTGGAGTTCTCACGCTCTCTGTAATGAGGTCCGAGATCGGTGACGGTTCCCTGAGCCTCCCGTGTGCCTCCCGTCCCACTCCCTCCGCACTCCCTCCGCACCCCCGTGACGCCTCCGTCCCGGCTGCCTCCCCCCGCACACCCGGCCCTCTCGGCCACGGCCACAGCCTGCCCGGGCCGTGGCCGAGAGGGCCGCGTCTCTTGGCCGTCCCTCGCCGCGTCCCTTGCCGTCCTCGGGCGCCAGCTTGCGAGGGCCGCGTCCCTTGGCCCCCGCCCCCAGCCGGTCCGGGCCGGCTCCCTTCCTCCGGCGCCGGCTGAGAGCCCGTAAACCCGTGCGCCCTCTCAGTGCTCGTGTTCGAGCATGTCGCTCTGGGCCAGGACGAACAGGATCAGGAGGGATGGGATCACGACGACGACGGCCACCCCGAAGACGATGAAGATGGCGACCAGGGTCGCCTCGGGGGCGGCGCCTTGGCTGATCTTCAGGGAGGTCGGCAGGAGGTAGGGGAACTGGGCGACGAACCAGCCCCAGATGACGGCGATGACGGCGCCCGCGGCCAGGGGGCGGAGGAGGAGGCGGCCGCCGAGGAGGAGGACGGCCAGCATGCCGAGGCCGCAGACCGCCGAGATGATGACCAGTGGCAGGCCCTCGTGGACGAGCCGGTCGTAGACGTAGTGGCCTTCGGAGTGGAGGGCGATCAGGCCGACGACGGCAAAGATGCCGGCGACGACGCCCGCCGCGAGGGCGCGTTTCTCGAAGTAGAGCTCCATCTCGCGATCTTCGGCGCGGCGGGCGTCGCCGACTAGGAAGACGGCGGCGAGGTAGGCGCTGGTGGCGACGAACATCGCGCCGATGAAGAGCGGCGCGGGCGCGAGCCAGGTCGAGAAGGCGTCGCCGTTGCCCTGCGCGGGGACATTGCCGACGGCGATCGCGCCGACCACGGTGCCCATGAAGAACGGGGTGATCACCGAGGAGAGGGCGAAGACGGCTCCGGCGGCGCGCCGCTCGGAGAGCCCTTCCACCGAGGAGCGGAAGGCGAAGCCGGAGCCGCGCAGCACGATCCCCAGCACCGCCAGCGCCAGCGGCACGTAGAGGGTCGAGAAGATCGCGCTGAAGGTCGACGAGAAGGCGGTCCAGAGGACGACCAGGATGAAGATCAGCCACACGTGGTTGGCCTCCCACACCGGCGTCAGGGAGTGCTGGATCGTCGCCCGCGGCCGCTCGCCCTTCTGGGCGTTGCCCGCGACCAGGTCCCAGAAGCCGCCGCCGAAGTCGGCGCCGCCGAAGATCGCGTAGAAGGTCGCACCGACCCAGAGGATCACCGCCGCCGCCGTGCTCATGGAGCCATCTCCCGTGCGCGGATGGCGGGTGCCGGACCAAGCGGGGCAAGGACGCAGGAAGCCTGAATGGCTGTACGCCATTCAGGCGACCGAGGACGCCGCACCGCGCAGCGCGTCCGGCGCCGCCAGACGTGTGCGTGAGATTGCTCCATGAGCACCCAGCTCACGATGCGCTCACCTCACCCTCCGGGCCGAGCGGCGAGTACGGGCCGGGCTCGTTCTCCGCCGTCCCCTCGCCGCCTTCGCGCCAGCGCCGCGACATCCGCCGCAGGACCAGCACCGCGATCGTGCCGATCGCGGCGTAGAGCAGCAGGGTGAAGATGAACGCGCCCCAGATGCCGTTCGCGTCGGTCACCGCTTCCGAGACTTTCATGTAGTGGTAGACGATCCAAGGCTGGCGCCCGACCTCGGTCACGATCCAGCCCGCCCACAGCGCCAGGATCGCGCCGATGCCAGAGATCGAGACCGCTTTCAGGAACCAGTCGCCGGTCGGGATCTCGCGCTTCTTGTAGACGAGCCAGACGAGCCACAGCGCCAGCAGCAGCAGCCCCGTGCCGATCCCGACCATGGTGTCGAAGGAGAGGTGGATGAAGGTGTTGTCCGGCGGCCGTTCGTCGTTGGGGATCGAGTTCAGCCCGGTGACCTTGGTGTCGGGGCTGAAGCCGACCAGCAGCGAGTCGAGCTCCGGGATCGGGATCGCCAGCTTCACCCCGTCGGCGGTGCAGATGCCGCCCACGTACTCGGTCTGGTGGCCGCCGGTGTCCTGGATGCACTCCATCGCCGCGAACTTGGCCGGCTGGTGATGGGCGACTTCGCGCGCCGCGGTGTCGCCGACCAGGAGCTGCAGCGGGGTGGCGATGCAGGCGATCGTCAGCGGGATGATCAGGCCGAGGCGGTGCAGCCGGTCGCGGCGCCCTTTCAGCATCCCGACCGCGTAGATCGAGGCGACGAGAAACCCGGTCACCATGTACGCGGCGAGGATCATGTGCGGAACCTCGTACGGGGTCGCTGGGTTGAAGATGACCTTGAACGGTTCCACTTCGGTGACCTTGCCCGCGGCGTCGAGGGCGAAGCCCTGCGGCTGGTTCATCCACGAGTTGGCGCTGACGACGGAGAAGGCGCCGCCGATCCCGGTGACGAACATCGGCACGCCGGTCCACCAGTGGACCCAGCCCGGGAGCCGCTTCCAGCCGTAGATGTAGACGCCGAGGAAGATCGCCTCGAGGAAGAAGAAGAGCCCCTCGATCCCGAACGCGATCCCGAACGCCCCGCCGAAGCGGTCCATGAACCGCGGCCAGAGCAGGCCGAACTCGAAGGAGAGGACGGTGCCGGTGACGGCGCCGACGGCGAAGGTGACCCCCATCGCCTTCGACCAGCGCTGGGCGAGCTCCATCGCGTCGTGATCGTTCTTTTTCAGCCCGATCCAGTTGGCGACCAGGATCGTCGCCGGGAGCGCCACCCCCAGGCACGCCAGCACGATGTGGAAGGCCAGCGTGAAAGCCATCTGCTCACGCGCGGCGAACAGGTTGGTCGTCGCCGACGCTGCCAGCGGAATTGCGCCGGAGAGGGCCATGGGAGCAAGCTACCCACTGCGACGGCCCTTATCTGTGTGAATCCGCACTCGACTTGTGTCGATTAGCGCTAGGCGTTGAGTATCTTGAACGCCTGAGCAGTCCTCAGGCGCCGCGACGCATGGCGCGGTAGCGGCGGATCAGGGCGTTGGTCGAGCTGTCGTGGTGGAGCTTCGGCTCCTCCTTCGACTCGAGCTCGGGGATGATCGCCTTTGCCAGTTCCTTGCCCAGCTCGACGCCCCACTGGTCGAAGCTGTCGATTCCCCAGACGGCGCCCTGGGTGAAGACGCTGTGCTCGTAGAGGGCGACCAGGGCGCCGAGGGTCCGCGGGTCGAGGCGCGCGGCGAGGATCGTGTTGGACGGCCGGTTGCCCTCCATCACCCGGTGCGGCACGACCGCCTCCGGCGTCCCCTCTTCGCGGACCTGCTCCGCCGTCTTGCCGAAGGCCAGCGCCTGGCCCTGGGCGAAGACGTTCGACATCAGCTTGTCGTGGTGGTCGCCGAGCTCGTTCAGCGAGTGGGCGAAGCCGATGAAGTCGGCGGGGATGAGGCGCGTGCCCTGGTGGATCAGCTGGTAGAAGCTGTGCTGGCCGTTGGTCCCCGGCTCGCCCCAGAAGATCGCGCCGGTGTCATAGTCGACGTGCTCGCCGGCGAGGGTGACGTGCTTGCCGTTCGACTCCATCGTCAGCTGCTGCAGGTAGGCCGGGAAGCGGTGCAGGTACTGGTCGTAGGGGAAGACGCCGTAGGTTTCGGCGCCGAAGAAGTCGCCGTACCAGACCGCCAGCAACCCCATGATCATCGGCAGGTTGGCGCCCGAGTCGGCCTCCTGGAAGTGCTCGTCCATCGCGTGGAAGCCGGCCAGCATCTCCTCGAAGCGCCCCGGGCCGATCGCCACCATCGTCGAGAGCCCGATCGCGGAGTCCATCGAGTAGCGGCCGCCGACCCACTCCCAGAAGCCGAACATGTTGTCGGTGTCGATGCCGAATCTCGACACCTCCTCGGCGTTGGTGGAGACGGCGACGAAGTGCTTGGCGATCGCCTCCTCCTCCCCGCCGAGCCCGGCCAGCGCCCACTCGCGGGCGGAGTGCGCGTTGGTCATCGTCTCCAGCGTCGTGAAGGTCTTCGAGGAGATGATGAAGAGCGTCTCCTGCGGGTCGAGGTCGCGCGTCGACTCGACGAAGTCGGTGCCGTCGACGTTGGAGACGAAGCGGAAGGTCATGTCGCGCCGCGAGTAGTGGCGGAGCGCCTCGTAGGCCATCACCGGGCCGAGGTCGGAGCCGCCGATGCCGATGTTGACGACGTTGCGGATCGCCTTGCCGGTGTGGCCGCGCCACTCACCCGAGCGAACCCGCTCGCAGAAGACGGACATCCGATCGAGCACCTCGTGCACCTGCTTGACCGCGTCCTCCCCGTCGACGATCAGC
>JBPYFM010000067.1:0-12024 GCA_051986435.1 Solirubrobacterales bacterium
GGGAACGTCACACGCCCGGGCGCCTTCCGTCCCTTTCCGGGCCCGGATCGAGGGTCCCCCGGGGTGCGGTCGTCCTAACCGGCGCTATAGGTCGGTTAGGACGACCGCACCCCCGTGCGTGTTGTGCGACACGGGAGGAAGCGTGGAGATCCCACGCTCTTCGTGACGACGTCCCACCTCCGTCACGGATCGGTGACGGATCCGTGGGACCCCCGTCGCTCTCCCGTGACGCCCCCGCGTCCCTTCCTCCACTCATCGAAGACCCGGCCCTCTCGGCCACGGCCACAGCCTGCCCGGGCCGTGGCCGAGAGGGCCGCGTCCCTTTCCTCGTCCCTTACCGCCCCCCGGGCGCCAGCTTGCGAGGGCCCCATCCCTTTCCCCGGGCGCCCCCGGGCGCCGGCTTGAGACGGCCCGAACTCCCCCCGCCTCTACCGCAACGCCCTTCGCATCAACTTCCCCGACGGGGTCCGCGGCAGTGCTGCCGCCAGCTCGACCCGCTTCGGCACCTTGTAGCCGGCGAGGGACTCGGCGCAGTGGTGGCGGAGCTCGTCCGGGGTGACGTCGGCCTCGGGGGCGAGGACGACGACCGCGGTGACCGCCTGCTGCCACTCCGGGTCCTCCCTCCCCACCACCGCCGCGTCGGCGACCGCCGGGTGACGGAGCAAGACCTCCTCGACCTCGGAGGGGACGACGTTCTCGCCGCCGGTGACGATCATGTCGTCGATCCGGTCCTGGACGTAGAGGAAGCCTTCGTCGTCGATGTGGCCGAGGTCGCCGGTGTGGAGCCAGCCGGACTCGTCGTAGCGGCCGGGGGCGACGGTCGGGCCCTGGACGAGGATCTCCCCGTCGCGGATGCGGACGTGGCTGGAGAGCAGCGGGCGCCCGGCGGAGCCGAGCTTGCGCAGCGCGTCCTCGGGGGCGAGGGTGGTCACCTGCGAGCAGGTCTCGGTGAGGCCGTAGGTCTGGACGACGGTGGCGCCGCGCTCCAGCGCCTCGCCCAGCATCGCCGCCGGGACCGGGCCGCCGCCGACGAGGATCGCGCGCGGGCCGGAGAGGTCGGCGCCGGCGTCGAGCAGCCGCTTCAGCATCGTGGTGACGAGGGAGACGACGGTGATCGGTTCGTCGGCCAGCGCGGCCGCGACGCGGTCGACGTCGAAGCCGTCGTGGACGACCGCCGCCGTCCCGTAGATCGCCGAGCGGACCACGATCGAGAGCCCGGCGATGTGGCTGAGCGGCACGCAGCAGAGCCAGCGGTCGGCGGGGTCGACGCCGATGTTGAAGGCGCCCCCCATCGCGCTCCAGAGGAAGTTGCCGTAGGTGAGGCCGATCGGCTTCGGCCTGCCGGTCGAGCCGGAGCTGAGGACGTAGGCGCAGATGTCGTCGGTGTCGTGCTCGCCCAGGAGCGGCAGGTCGGCCTCGGTCTGGGTGAGGAGGCCGGGATCGTCGAGGTCGACCATCGGCTCGACCTCCGCGATGACGCGGGCGCGCTCGGCCTCGGTGAGGCGCGGGCTGAGCGGCAGGAGCGCCGCGCCGACCTTCATCAGCGCGTGCGCGAGGACCACCTGCTCGCGGCGCGGGTGCATCGTGAGGGCCGCGGTGGAGCCGCGCCGCACGCCGTGGGCGGCGAGCCGGCGCGCGATCCAGGTCGCTTCCGCCTCGAGCTCGGCGTAGGTCACCGCGGCGCCGTCGGCGATCAGCGCGCAACGCTCGGGGCAGCTCTGCGCCCGCTGAGCGAGCCAGTCGTCGATTCTCATAGGGTCCCCATCATGCACAAGTGCGACCGGCGGCAGGCCCGGTGATCTGGGTCCAGGCGGCACGGCCGCGAACTCTGCCCGCGGCGATCGCCCCGGTCCTGGTCGGGACCGCGGCGGCCTGGCAGTACGCCGGGCACCTGCCGCGCTGGCTCGCCTTCGTGGCGGCGCTGGTCGGGTCGATCTTCATCCAGATCGGCACCAACCTGGCGAACGACTACTCCGACGCCCGCCGCGGCGCCGACACCGCGGACCGGCTCGGGCCGGTGCGGGTCACCTCGGCCGGGCTGATCGCGCCGCGACGCGTCCTCACCGCGACCTGGGTCGCCTTCGGGGTCGCGGTGGCCTGCGGCATCTACCTGGCGGTGGTGGCGGGCTGGATCATCCTCCTCGTCGGCGCCGCCTCGATCGCGGCGGGCGTCCTCTACACCGGCGGGCCGCGGCCGTACGGGTACGCGGGGCTCGGCGAGGTCTTCGTCTTCCTCTTCTTCGGCCTGGTCGCCGTGAACGGGAGCTTCTACGTGCAGACCGAGGAACTCGCGGCGCTGCCGCTCGGGCTCTCGATCGCGGTCGGCTTCCTCGCCACGGCGATCCTCGTCGTCAACAACGTGCGCGACCTGGAGACCGACCGCCGCGCGGGCAAGAACACCTCGGCGGTGCGGATGGGCCGCGCCAACGCGATCAACATGTACAAGGTGCTGGTGGTCGGGGCGTTCGCGCTGCTGCCGTTCACGATCTGGGCGGGCGAATGCCAGTGGTGGCCGCTGCTCGGCCTCGGCGCGATCCCGCTGGCGATCAAACCGATCCGGGTGCTGGAAACCCGCACCGACGGGCCGGCGCTGAACAAATGCCTGGCCGCGACCGGCGGCCTCCTCGCCGTCTACAGCCTGCTGGTCACGATCGGCCTGCTGATCTCGGTCTGATGACCGTGGAGGTCATCCCGTACTGGCTTCCGTTCAAGGAGCCGTACGTGACGGCGCGCGGGCGGTTGACGCGGCGCGAGATGGTCCTGCTGCGGATCAGGGACGACGACGGGCTCGAGGGGCTGGGCGAAGCGGTGCCGCTGTCGCTGCGGGGCGGGGTGACGATCGGAACGGTGGTGAAGGAGCTCGAGGACCTGGAGACCCCGCGCTTGGTCGACGGCCTGTCCCTCCCGGCGCGCTGTGCGGTCTCCACCGCGCTTCTCGACCTGGAGGAGAAGCGCCGTGGGACCAAGGGTGAGCACGCTCCCGTGCGCTGCAACGCGACCCTGGTGAGCGGTCGGCCCGCGGAGGTCGCGGCGGACGCGGCGCGCTGGGCGAAGGCGGGCTTCGGGACCTTCAAGCTGAAGGTCGGCACGGGCGAGGACGTGGCGCAGGTCGAAGCGGTGCGGGCGGCGCTCGGGTCGGAGGCGAAGATACGGCTGGACGCGAATGCCTCCTGGTCGCTGGAGGAGGCGACACGGATCCTCGCCGCGGTGGAGCCGCTCGGGATCGAGCTGGTCGAGCAGCCGGTGGAGACGATCGCGGAAGCCGCCCAGTTGGCCTGGCGCACGCGGATCCCGCCGGCGGGCGACGAGAGCATCGTCACCGTCACCGACGCCGAGGAGTCGGTGCGCAAGCACGGCTTCGGGATCACCGGCCTGAAGCTGTCGAAGGTCGGTGGGATCGAGGCGGGCAGGGCGATCGCCGGGGTGATGCGGACCTACGTCGCGAGCGCGCTGGACGGGCCGGTCGGGATCGCGATCGGGCGGCGGCTCGCCGAGGAGATCGACGCCTCGACGCCTGCGGCGGAGCGGCTCGCCCACGGCCTCGCGACCCGGCGCCTCTTCCGCGAGACGATCGCCGCCGAGGAGTGCGCGCTGGAGGGCGACCTCCTGCACGAGGCGCCGGGACCGGGCCTCGGCATCGTGATCGACGAGGATTCACTGCGCCACCACCGATTCTGATGGACCCCACCAACGCCAACACCGCCCTCGCTTCGGCCTTCGCCGAGGAGCTCGCGCGCGGTGGGCTGCGGCGGGCGGTCGTGTCGCCGGGATCGCGGTCGACCCCGCTCGCGGTGGCGCTGTGGCGGGAGCCGGGGATCGAGGTGACGGTGATCGTCGACGAGCGCTCCGCGGGCTTCTTCGCGCTGGGCGCGGCGCAGGCGAGCGGCGAGCCGGTGGCGCTGCTCTGCACCTCCGGGACGGCGCTCGCCAACTACCACCCGGCGGTGGCCGAGGCCGACGAATCGGCGCTGCCGCTGATCGTCCTGAGCGCCGACCGGCCGCCGGAGCTTCGCGGCATCGGCGCCGGCCAGACGATCGACCAGATCAAGGCCTTCGGCGAATCGGTGCGCTGGTTCTGTGAAGTCGGCACGCACGACGCCGACGACGCGGGGCTCCTCCACATGCGCTCGGTCGCGGCGCGAACGCTGGCGCGGGCGCGCGGGGAGATCCGCCCCGGCCCGGTCCACCTGAACGTGCCGTGGCGCGAGCCGCTGGCGCCCATCCCGGTCGAGGGCGCGGTGACCGCGACCGACCCACTGGCGCTGGCGGGACGCGAAGGCGGGCGGCCGCTCACCGCGGTCACCCGGGTCGACCTGGAGCCGACCGAGTTCGTCCTCGACGAGGTCGCCGGCCACATCGGCGACGCGATCGCCGGCGTGATCATCGCCGGCCGCCAGACCGACCCGGAGCTGCGCGAGCCCCTCGCCCACCTCGCCCGCGCCTCCGGCTTCCCGATCCTCGCCGAGCCGACCTCGCAGCTGCGCCTCGGGCCCCACGACCGCTCCTACGTCGTCACCACCTACGACGTCCTGCTCCGCGACGAGCACTGGGCGCGCCACGTCGTGCCCGAGCTGGTGCTGCGCTTCGGCGAGCTGCCTACGTCGAAGCCGCTACGCCAGTGGCTCGAAGCGAGCGGGGCCGAGCAGATCGTCGTCGACCCGAGCGGCGGATGGAACGAGCCGACGGGGCGCGCGGCGGCGATCTTGAGAGTGGACCCGACCGAGGCCGCCAGCGGTTGGGCGACGCGGCTGGAAAGGCAGAGCGCCGGGAGCGGGGCGAGTCGGCCCCTTGCCTCACGAACTGCGGGGAGGTTCGTCCAGGGGCCGCCTCGCCCCGCTCCCGATACGTGGCTGGAGGCCGAGGCGAAGGCGCTCGACGCGATCGAGGCCGAGCTGGGCGGAAGCGAGGAGATCACGGAGCCGGCGCTGCACCTCGCGCTCGGTCGCGCCCACTGCGACGGGGACCTCGTCTACACCGCCTCCTCGATGCCGATCCGGGACCAGGAGACGTTCCTCGGTCCGGGCGACGCCGACGTCCTGCTCCTCTCCAACCGCGGCGCCAACGGCATCGACGGCCTGATCTCCTCCGGCATCGGCGCCGCCCACGCGAGCGGACGCCGGACCACGATCGTGACCGGGGAGCTGGGCTTCCTCCATGACATCGGCTCGCTCGCCGCCCTCCGTGACGTGACCACCCCCGTCCGCATCCTCGTCATCGACAACGGCGGCGGCGGCATCTTCCACTTCCTCCCCCAGCGCTCGGCCCTCGAGGTCGCCGAGTTCGAAGCTCTCTTCGGGACCCCCCGCGCGGTCTCCGTCGAGCGCGCCGCCGCCCTCTTCGGCCTCCCCTACCGGCGTCTCGAATCCCTGTCCGACCTCCCCGAGGCGCTCGCCGCCGGCACCGGCCTGATCGAGGTCCGCACCGACCGCCAGACCAACGTCGCCGCCCACCGCCGCGTGACCGAAAAAGTGCTGAACGCCGTGGCGGACGTCGGCTAGCCGTCCGAGAGCGGTCTTGAGGGACCCCCGAACGAACCTCCCCGCTGTTCGTGAGAGAGGGTGTCCCTCAAGAACGCTCCCCCGGGCAACTCGTCCCTAGTCCGCCACCAAGGGCAGCATCGCCTGGAGCTTCGTCTCCGTCTCGGCCAGCTCGGCCTCGGGATCGGAGCCGGCGACCACCCCGACGCCGGCGAAGAGGCGGGCGTCGCGGTCGCGGAGGAGGGCGCTGCGGAGGGCGACGCAGAATTCACCGTCCTCGGTGGCGTCCATCCAGCCGACCGGGGCGGCGTACCAGCCGCGGTCCATCTGCTCGAGCTCTGTGAGGGGGCCGGCCGCGGCGGGCCACGGCTCGCCGCCGACCGCCGGGGTCGGGTGGAGGATGCCGGCCAGCTCGATCGCCGAGTGGGGCTCGGCCATCTGGGCGATGACCGGGGTCGCCAGGTGCTGGATGTTGGCGACCTTGACGATCTCCGGCTCGGCGCCTGTCTCGACCCAGACCGCGTGGGGACGGAGGCGGCGGACGATGCGCTCGGCGACGATGCGGTGCTCCCGACGGTCCTTGTCGGAGCGCAGGAGCCGCTCCCCGAGGTGGTCGTCGACGGCGGGGTCGGAGCTGCGGCGGGTGGAGCCGGCCAGGGCGACGGTGGAGACGCCCGCGCCGGAGCGTCGCACGAGGAGCTCGGGGCTGGCGCCGATGAAGGCGGCCTCGGGGGTGCCGGCACAGAAGCAGAAGCAGGCGGGGAACTGCTCCCGCATCGCGCCGAAGATCGGCGCCGGGTCGTGGGCGGCGGCGGCGCTGACGATCACCTCGCGGGCGAGGACGACCTTCTCCATCTCCCCGGTCGCGATCCGGGCTGTCGCCTTCTCCACCGCGTCTTCGAAGGCGCGCGGCGGCTTGGCGCTGCGGATTTCGGGACGGGCGGTCGGATGCGGGTCGAGCAGTGGCAGGGTCGCCTCGAGGCGGAGGCCGGAGAGGCGCGCGCCCAGCTCCGCCCCGTGGCGCTCGAGGTCGTCGCCGGGGCCGACGATCGCGTTGACCGTGAGGAAGGCCTCCCCGCCGCTGCGGCAGATCGAGACCTCGGGCAGGAAGAGCGAGCCGGGCTCGAAGGAGCTCCAGGTCGCCGAGCCGCCCCCGTCGGGATCGAAGGCGAAGCCGCCGAGCCACACGGGCCCGGCCCCGGCGGGCACCCCGCGGACGCCCTCGACGACCGCGTCGCGCCCCGTCTCCCCGGCCGCCGCGGCGACCTCCGCGAAGCGCTGCGCACCGCGCGAGGACGCCTCCCGCGCCACCCCCATCCCGGCGACCGCGAACTCGCGGTCCGGCTGCTCCCAGCAGAACCAGCGGTCCGAGGCCAGCCGCGAGGCGAAGATCGTCGCGCAGGGATCGGCGACGTCCGCGGCGGCGGTGACGCTGACGAGCGTCCGCCGGCCCTTCGCTATGCCTCGCTCGAGCGCCCCTAGGAGAGCGTCACTCGTGACCACGGGCGATCGCGATCTCGCCGGTGCGCACCATCTCCACGAGCCCGTGGGGGCGGATCATCCGCTCGAAGGCCTCGATCTTGTCGGCCGACCCGGTGACCTCGATGGTCATCGTGCGGCGCGCCACGTCGACGATTTTCGCGCGGAAGATGTCAGCGAACTGGATGATCTCGGCGCGGTTCTCGACCGCCGCGGAGACCTTGAAGAGGGCCATCTCGCGGGCCACCGTCTCCTCCGGCTCCATGTCGCGGATCTTCAGCACGTTCACCAGCTTGTGGAGTTGCTTCGTCACCTGGTCGATCGGGTGGACGGCGCCGTCGAGGGTCAGCGTGATGCGCGAGACGCTCGGGTCGTCGGTCGGTCCCACGGCCAGCGTGTCGATGTTGAAGCCGCGGCGCGAGAAGAGGCCGGCGACGCGCGCCAAGACGCCCGGCTTGTTCTCGACCTGGATCGAGAGGATGTGCTTGCGACCGCTCAGCTGCCCGGGGACGCGCAGGTCCTCGAGTTTCACCAGATCCGGCGTTCCCGCCTCCATCATGAGCCTCCTGACGCGGCGCATCCCGGTGTCCTCGGTCGCTTGTGTGCAGAGCACACGGCGCTCCCTGCGTCCTTGGGCTGCTTGGTCAGGTGGCTCATGACACCAGCCCCGGAGCCTCGACCATCTCCCGGGCGGCGTTGCCCGGCGCGATCATCGGATAGACGTTCTCCTCCTGGGTGACCCGGATGTCGACCAGGACCGGGCCGTCGGTCTCGACCGCCTTGCGCATCGTGTCCTCGAGGTCGGCGGAGTCCTCGACCCGCAGGCCGGTCGCGCCGAAGGCCTCCGCCAGCTTCACCCAGTCCGGGCTGCCGCCCATCTGCACGGAGCTGTAACGGCGGTCCCAGAAGAGCTGCTGCCACTGGCGGACCATGCCCATGTAGCCGTTGTTCATCAGGAAGACCTTGACCGGGATGCTCTCGTCGACGCAGGTCGCCAGCTCCTGGATGTTCATGATCAGGCTGCCGTCGCCGGAGATGCAGGTGACGAGCTCGTCCGGGCAGGCGACCTTGGCGCCGATCGCCGCCGGCAGGCCGAATCCCATCGTCCCCAGGCCGCCCGAGTTGATCCAGCGGCGCGGCTTGTCGAAGCCGTAGTACTGCGCCGCCCACATCTGGTGCTGGCCGACGTCGGAGGCGACGATCGCTTCGCCGCCGGTCACCTTGTGGAGGATCTCCACCATGTTCTGCGGTTTGATCTCGCCGTCGGTCGAGGGCTCGTAGAAGAGCGGGTGCTCCTGCTGCCAGGTGCGGAGCTGTGCCCACCAGGCCTCCATGCGGCCGGAGTCGGTCTGCAGCGCCCGGTACTCGCGGGTGAGCTTGGGCAGGACCTGCTTGACGTCGCCGACGATCGGGATGTGCGCCCCGACGTTCTTCGAGATCTCCGCCGGGTCGATGTCGATGTGGATGATTTTCGCGTGCGGCGCGAACTCGGCCAGTTTGCCGGTGATCCGGTCGTCGAAGCGGGCGCCGATCGCGACGATCAGGTCGGCGCGGTCCATCGCCATGTTGGCGGTGAAGGTGCCGTGCATGCCGAGCATGCCGAGGAAGCGGTCGCTGGACGCCGGGAAACCGCCCAGCCCCATCAGCGTCGAGGTGACCGGGAACTGGTCGGAGGCGACCAGCTCGCGCAGCTCCTCCGAGGCGTTGCCGTTGATCACGCCGCCGCCGGTGTAGAAGATCGGCCGGCGCGCGTTCGCCAGCGCTTTGGCGGCGATGCGGATCTGTTTGATGTTGCCCTCGGTGGAGGGCTTGTAGCCGGGCAGTTCGACCGGCTCGGTGCGCGGCGAGTAGTCGATGTCGGCGCGGAAGAGGTCCGAAGGGACGTCGAGCAGGACCGGCCCGGGGCGCCCGGTGGAGGCGAGGTGGAAGGCCTCGTGGACGTACTCGGGGATCTGGCGCGCGTCGGTCACCTGGAAGGAGTGCTTCACGAAGGGCAGCGTGGCGCCGAGGATGTCGGCCTCCTGGAAGCCGTCGGTGCCGATCAGCTCGGTTTTCACCTGGCCGGTGATGAAGACGGTCGGGACCGAGTCGAGCATCGCGTCGGCGATCGCCGTGATCAGGTTCGTCGCGCCCGGTCCGGACGTGGCGAAGGCGACGCCCACTTTGCCGCTCGCCTTGGCGTAGCCCTCGGCGGCGTGTCCGGCGCCCTGCTCGTGGCGGGTCTGGACGTGGCGGAAGTCGGCGTCGACGACCGCGTCGTACATCGGCAGGTTGGCCCCGCCGGGGATCCCGAAGGCGTTCTTCACGCCCTCGGCCTTCAGTGATTCCATCAATGCGTCGGCAGCTCTCATCGAACCGACGATGCTACCAGCGGGGCTTGCGGGGGCCGGGATCGGGGGACCCCCTCTCTCACGAACAGCGGGAGGTTCGTTCGGGGGTCCCCCGATCCCGGCCTACGAGCGCGGGTGGATGGGTTCGGCACGCGCCGACCCCGGGTGGTCGGGATGGCCGGTCCGCTTCTTTAAGCGGGGCTGGCGGTCGGCTTTGCGGGGTTCCAGCGGGTGCGCGGGTCGATCGCGCCCTCGGCGGCGCGGTCCTTGTAGCGGTCGAGGATCCCGAGGATCGACTCGACCAGCTCCTCGCCGAGGAGTTTCGGCTGCAGGCCGAGCTCCAGCAGGTTCGAGTTGACCGCGTTGTAGTAGTGCTCTTCCTTCTCGACGCGTGGATTGTCGTAGTGGCGGATCTCCACCTCGTAGCCGAGGTGCGCGCCCGCCTCCTTGACCAGCTCGGCCAGCTGCATCACCGAGAACTGCTCGGTGAACTGGTTGAAGACGCGGAACTCGCCCTCCTCGGCGGGGTTCAGCACGGCGATCTCGACACACGCGAGCGTGTCGCGGATGTTGAGGAAGCTGCGCGTCTGATTGCCTTCTCCGTAAACGGTCAGCGGATGACCGATTACGGCTTGCAGGCAGAACCGGTTCAAGACCGTGCCGAAGAGCTCGTCGTAGTCGAAGCGCGTGATCAGCCGCTCGTCGCTCACCGTCTCGTCGGTCTCGATCCCGTAGACGACGCCCTGGTTCAGGTCCGTCGCCCGCAGGCCCCAGGTGCGGCAGGCGAAGTGGATGTTGGTCGAGTCGTGGACCTTCGAGCAGTGGTACAGCGAGCCCGGCAGCTTCGGGTACGGCAGCCGGTCGCTGCGCCCCTTGTGCGAGATCTCGATGTAGCCCTCCTCGATGTCGATGTTGGGCTGGCCGTACTCCCCCATCGTCCCGAGCTTCACCAGGTGCGCGTCGGGGACGTGGTCGCGCAGCGCGAAGAGCAGGTTGAGGTTGCCGATCGTGTTCGCGTACTGGGTCTCGACCGCGGTCTGACGGGAGATCATCGAGTACGGCGCCGAGGCCTGCTGGCCGTAATGGACGACCGCGTCGGGGAGGAACTCGGCGACGACGCCGTCGATGAAGTCGCCGTCCTCGATCGGGCCGACGTGGGACGCGATCCGCTTGCCGGAGAGCTCCTCCCAGGTCGCGATCCGGGTGTCGAGGTCGGCGATCGGGGTCAGCGAGTTCGAGCCCGCGCCCTCGACCCAGCGTCGCCTGTTGAAGTTGTCGACGACCGCGACCTCGTGCCCGCGCGCCGAGAAGCGAAGTGCCGTCGGCCAGCCGAGGTAGCCGTCGCCACCGAGGATGAGGATCCGCATAGACCGGCAAGGTTAGTTGAATCGGGCCGATGCCAAACCGCGTGGTGGCCGGAAACGGCGGCAGATTGGGGATTGCGGCGCTCGTCGCGATCCTCCTACTGGGCCTCGGGCTGAGGGTCGGCGAAGCCTGGGACGGCCGCGCCCCGGTCTTCGACGCGGCCGCCTACGCCGCGATCGCAAAGAACCTGGATGAAGGCGACGGCTTCACCGTGGGCGCGAAGGCGACCCAGCCGAGCTCCGATTATTCCCCCGGCCTGCCGCTGTTCGTGGCGGGCATCTACAAGGTCACGGGCGGCGTCCACGAACGCCTCGCGCGGTTGGTGCTGGCGGTGATCGGAGCCCTCGCCCCGCTCTTCGCCTACCTCCTGGCGCGCCGACTGACCCCGAGGCAGGGCGTCGTGGCAGGTCTGATCGCGGCGCTCGTGGTGGCGATCTACCCGGCGACGATCGAGTACACGGGGATGCTGATGACGGAGCCGCTCGCGGCGACGCTGCTGGTCGGGGGGATCCTGGCGATCCTCTGGGCCGCGGACGGTCCCGCGCCGAGCGCGGGCGGCGAGCCGGGCGAACCTCGGTCCGCCTGGCGATGGCTCGTGCCGGGGCTGACGCTCGGCGCCCTCGCGCTGGTTCGTCCCGAGTACCTCGCGATCGGCCTCCTGCTCGCCGTCCTCGTCTTCCTCCGGCAGCGCCTCCACCTGCCGTGGCGGCGGGCGCTCCTCGCGGCCGCCGTCCTCGCCCTCGGCATCGTCGTCGTCGTGGCGCCATGGACGGTCCGCAACGCGATCGCGCTCGATCGCTTCGTCACGGTCTCGACCGGCGGCGGCCAGGTCCTCTACGCCGGCACCTACCTGCCCTCGGCCGGCAACCCGGAAAAGGTCGGCGCCGCGGTCGTCGCCGAACACCCGGACCTCTTCGGCCCCGACGCGGTCGAAAACCTGCGCCTCGAGCAGATCCTCGCCCGCCTCGCCGAACACACCTACCCCAAACTGGAACCCGACGAAGCCCTCTCCAAGATGGGTAAGGAACAACTTCGTGACGACATCGAGCACCACACGGGCGAATACATCGGCTTCGTCGCGACGAAGATCGGCCGCATCTGGTCCCACGGCCCCCGCGCCGTCATGCGCGAGCCGGTCTGGGAGGCCCTCCACTGGGCCCTCCTCGTCCTGGGGATGATCGGCCTCGCCGTGCTCGCGTACTTCCGCCGCTGGGAGGCCCTGCTGATCGGTGCCGTCTTCCTCGCGATCACCCTGATCAGCGCCCTCCTCGTCGCCTCCCCCCGCCGAGTCCTGGTCCTGATCCCGTTGCTCAGCGCCTGCGCCGGAACGGCGGCGGTGTGGCTCACCACCGCCGTCCGACACAAGAGAGATC
>JBPYFM010000068.1:0-3261 GCA_051986435.1 Solirubrobacterales bacterium
GGAACATCGATGGTCTTATCGAGGCGCGCGAAGCTTCGACGCGTCCGGAGAGAATCTGCAGCAGCCAAGTAATGACTCCTTCGGAGGGCGAGACACGGGCAGAGGCGTGCGCGGAAGCGCGACCACCTAAGATAGCACAGACGATCGGCGCCCTCAAGGGCCGCCGACGCTCACGGACCCCGCCTCTGACAGCCGCGTATGTGGCGCGGCGTCGTGGAACTGAGGCGGCTGCGGCTATTGGCCAGCGCGAGGAACTCTAGCGAAAAACGCGCCCAATTGTTGGGAGATCCGTCCCGCCGCTCGCGGCGAGCTGTCCGCCGCACCACGCCGGCTCGGACCTACTTGACCTCGACGGAGGCGCCGGCCTCTTCGAGTTCCTGCTTGAGCTTGTCCGCCTCCTCCCGTTCGACGCCCTCCTTGACGGGCTTCGGGGTCTCATCGACGAGCGCCTTGGCCTCTTTCAACCCAAGCCCGGTAGCGGCGCGAACGATCTTGATCACCTGAATCTTTTTGTCGCCAGGTCCGGCGAGGACGACGTCGAAGCTGCTTTGCTCTTCGGCCGCCTCGCCACCGCCGTCGCCCGCGGGCGCGCCGGCGGCCGCGACCGGGGCCGCAACTGCCGCCGCCGACACGCCGAACTCCTCCTCGAGCGCTTTTATCCGCTCTGCGAGCTCGAGCACCGAAATGCCCTTCAGCTCGTCGATCCACTCTTGTGTGCTGGTAGCCATCTTCGTTAGTCCTCCTTGGTGGGATTCTCTTCGGCGGTCTCTGATCCGCCCTGCGCTGATGCCTCCGCCCGGTTGGCGTTCTCATGCGACGGTTCCGTCTCCTCGGCCGGCGGTGCATCCGCCGTGTCCTCGGCGAGCGCCACCTCTGGGGGCGGCTCGTCGTCGGGCGCCTCTCCGGCGGGTCCCCCGGCCGCGTCTGCTGTGGCCTCGTCGGCCGTCGCCTCCTCGGTTGGCGGCGCGTCCGCCGTATCCTCGGCGAGCGCCACCTCTGGGGGCGGCTCGTCGGCCGGCGTCTTGCCGGCGGACGCCTCCTCGGGCGGGCTCGCCTCCGGCTGAACGTTCATCGGAGCATCCTCCGCGAGCGCCTTGGCGGGCGTCTCCTCGGCGGGTTCCCCGGCCGTGTCCGCGGTGACCTCGTCGGCCCTGGCCTCGGGCGGCGCGTCCGCCGTGTCCTCGGCGAGCGCCACCTCAACGGGCGGCTCGTCGGCGGGGACCTCCCCAGCGGGTGGGCCCTCGGCGGGCGCGTCTTCGGCAGGTGAGCCCCCTGCGGTCGGCGCCTCGGCGGGTGCCTCCTCTGCGGTCGGTTCGTCGGCTGGCGCCTCCCTGGCGGGTGCGCTCTCTGCGCTCGGCTCCTCGGCGGGCGCCTCCTCTGCGGTTGGCTCCTCGGCAGGTGCCTCCTCTGCGGTTGGCTCCTCGGCAGGCGCCTCCTCTGCGGTCGGCTCCTCGGCAGGAGCCTCCTCTGCGGTCGGCTCCTCGGCGGGCGCCGAGGCGCCGGCGGGAATCTCTCCGGACTCCTTCTTCTCGCGCACCTGGCCGAGCGCCACGGCGAGGCCACCGACGAGAGCATTCAGGGTGCGAACCAGGCCGGTCACGGGAGAGGCGACAACGCCGACGAGCTGTCCGTAAAGCGCTTCGCGCGAGGGAAGACGGGAGATGGAGCGGATCTGGTCGACATCCAGCGGGGCCCCGTCCATCAGCCCGCCCTTGAGCGGCAGCAGCTGGGTCGCGCGGGCGTAATCGGCGATTGCCTTGGCTGCCGTGGCAATGTCCCCGCGGACGAACGTAAGCGCCGTGGGCCCCGTCAGGAACGCCTTCAAGGTGTCCGCCCCCGCTTGGTCAGCAGCCCTTTCGGTGAGGGAGTTCTTCACCACCGTGAAGGTCGCGTCCGCGTCGCGCAGCCTGAGGCGAAGCTCGGCGGCCTGCGAAACGGAGATACCGCGGTAGTCGACCGCGAATATCGCCTGGGACTCGTCTATTCGAGCGGCGATCTCGGCGATCGCCACAGCCTTTTGCTCTCTGTTCATTGGGCTCCTGTCCCGGCCTTACGCGCGCAACGGGCGCGCTGCCGGAGGTCTCTGGTCGCCTTGTCTGACGTCAAGCGGCGATCGTCGCCGCGGGCGCCTCCTCGATGATGCCACGTGTACGCCCGGGGTCTACCTTGACCCCCGGGCCCATGGTCGAGGCCAGGGTGATCGTGCGCAGGTAGCGGCCTTTCGCGGCCGACGGCTTTGCCCGGATCAGCTCCTCGACGACGGCTGCGTAGTTCTCGAGCAGAGCCTTGTCCTCAAAGCTCGCCTTGCCGATCACCAGATGCACGATCGCGGTCCGGTCCGTGCGGTACTCGACCTTTCCCGACTTGGACTCCTCGACGGCGCGCGCGACGTCGACCGTCACCGTTCCCACCTTCGGGTTCGGCATCTTGCCCGCCGGCCCCAGCAAGCGGCCCAGGCGTCCGACGATCGACATCATGTCCGGCGTGGCGATCGCCACGTCGAAGTCGTCGAAACCGCCCTCGATCCGTTTGGCCAGATCCTCGCCGCCCACGACGTCCGCGCCCGCTTGCTCAGCCTCGCGCGCCTTCTCGGCTTGAGCGAATACGACGATCCTCACGTCCTTGCCAAGGCCGTTGGGAAGGGCGATCGTGCCGCGCAGCTGCTCGTCAGCGTGCCGGACATTCAGGCCCGTGCGCACGTGGACCTCGATCGACTCGTCGAACTTCGTGCTGCTGAGGCTGCGCACCAGCGCCACCGCCTCGGCCGGTTGGTACTGGCGCTCGCGATCGACCTTCGCCAGCGCCTCGGCGTGCCGGCGCCCGTGGACACTCACGACGCGACCTCGACGCCCATCGAGCGGGCTGTGCCAGCGATGATCCTCGCTGCCTGATCGATGTCGTGCGCGTTGAGGTCCGCGAGCTTGCGCTCGGCGATCTCCCGCAGCTGCTCTTGGGTGATCGTGCCTACCTTTGTCCGGTTTGGTTCGCCCGAGCCCTTGCCGATCCCGAGTGCTTGGCGAATCAGCACCGCCGCGGGAGGAGTCTTGGTTATAAACGTGAAGGAGCGGTCCTCGTAGACGGTGATCACTACGGGAATCACCGTGCCGGTCTCGCTTTGCGTCTGGGCGTTGAACGCCTTGCAGAACTCCATGATGTTGATCCCGTGCTGGCCCAGGGCGGGACCTACCGGAGGCGCGGGGCTCGCCTGCCCGGCGGTCGCCTGGAGCTTGATCGTCGTGAGAACCTTCTTTGCCATCTCTA
>JBPYFM010000069.1:0-5208 GCA_051986435.1 Solirubrobacterales bacterium
GCGAGGTGCTCGAGCACGGGGCCGAGGGCTGCAACTACCTGCTCGCGGTCGACGTCGACATGGAAACGGTCGGCGGCTACGCGATGTCCTCGTGGGACACCGGCTACGGCGACTTCGAGATGGTCCCCGACCTCTCGACGCTGCGGACGGTGCCGTGGCTGCCGGGGACGGCGATGGTGCTCGCCGATCTGCAGTGGGGGGACGGCGAGGAAGTCGCGGCGTCCCCGCGCCAGATCCTGCGCAGGCAGCTGGAGCGCCTGGAGAAACGCGGGATGAGCGCCAACGCCGCCACCGAGCTCGAGTTCATCGTCTTCCGCGACACCTACGAGCAGGCCTGGAAGAAGGGCTTCCACGACCTCGAGCCGGCCAACCTCTACAACATCGATTACTCGCTGCTGGGGAGCGCGCGGGTGGAGCCGCTGATCCGGCGGATCCGCAACGAGATGGGCGGCGCCGGGATGACGGTGGAGAACTCGAAGGGCGAGTGCAACCTCGGCCAGCACGAGGTCAACTTCCGCTACGAGAACGCGCTGCGGAGCGCCGACAACCACGCGATCTACAAGAACGGCGCCAAGGAGATCGCCGCCCAGGAGGAGATGGCGATCACCTTCATGGCGAAGTTCAACGAGCGCGAGGGGAACTCGTGCCACATCCACTGCTCGCTCGCGACCGCGGACGGGTCGAACGCCTTCGCCGCCGACCAACGGCTCTTCGAGAGCTTCGTCGCCGGGCAGATCGCCTGCATGCGCGAGCTGACCCTGTTCTACGCGCCGCACGTCAACTCCTACAAGCGCTTCGTCGCCGGCTCCTTCGCGCCGACCGCGATCGCCTGGGGCAAGGACAACCGCACCTGCTCGCTGCGGGTGGTCGGGCATGGCGAGGGGCTGCGGGTGGAGAACCGCCTGCCGGGCGCCGACGTCAATCCCTACCTGGCGCTGAGCGCGCTGATCGCCGCCGGGCTGCACGGGATCGACAACGAGCTGGAGCTGGAGCCGTCCTTCGAGGGCGACGCCTACAAGTCCGACAAGCCGCGCGTCCCCCACAACATCTACGACGCGCGGGCGGCGTTTGCGGCGAGCGAGGTGGCGGCCGACGCCTTCGGCGCCGACGTCGTCGAGCACTACCTCAACCGGGCGAAGGTGGAGATCGACGCCTTCGAGGCGACGGTGACCGACTGGGAGCGCTACCGGGGGTTCGAGCGGCTGTGAGTGGAGAGATCGAGACGGAGATCGCCGGTGATGATGAGCTGGCTCGATCTCGCAACGAACATTCATGAGTAGCGCGCCGGTCGTCGGCATCTGCGCCGCCGTCGAGCGGGTGTCCTGGGGGGTCTGGGACGGCTACGAGGTGACGCTCGCGCCGCGCAACTACGTGCGCGCGCTGCAACGGGCGGGGGCGATCGCGCTGGTGCTGCCGCCCGACGCGGCGGCGGTGCGCGAGCCCGACGTCCTGCTCGATCGGATCGACGGGCTGCTGCTGGCGGGCGGCGCCGACATCGACCCTGCAAGCTACGGCGCCGAGCCGCACCCGGAGACGAAGGGGACCTGGCCGGAGCGCGACGCATTCGAGCTGGCGTTGACGCGGCGGGCGCTGGAGCGCGACATGCCGGTGCTCGGGATCTGCCGCGGCATGCAGCTGATCAACGTGGCGCTGGGCGGGACGCTCGACCAGCACCTGCCGGAATCGATCGGCGACGGGCGCCACCGCTCGGTCGCGGGGAGCTTCGGGACGCACCGCGTGCGGCTGGCCGAGGGGTCGCTGGCCTGCGGGGCGGCGGGGACCGAGGGGCTGCTGGTGATGTCGCACCACCACCAGGGAGTGGCGGAGCTGGGCGAGGGCCTCGAGGTCAGCGGCTGGTCCGTCGACGACGACATCGTCGAGGCGATCGAGCTGCCCGACCGCCGCTTCGCCCTCGGCGTCGTCTGGCACCCGGAGGAGGACGAGGCGTCGGAGATCATCCCGGCCCTGGTAGCCGCCGCCCGCCAGCCCGAGACCCCGCCAGCTGTTCTTTATGGACGTCACGAGCCCAAAAGGAACAGCCGATGAGCGCGCTCGCGGTGATCGAGCCCGCGATGGCGCGGCCGATGGCTGAGGTGGCGCGGGCGGGGGTCGAGGAGACGGACGCCGCGGTGGCGCGGGCGAAGGCCGCGTTCCCGGCCTGGCGCGACGTCGCTCCCGCCGACCGGGCGCGGCTGATGCACCGGCTCGCCGACGCGCTCGCCGCCGCGCACGAGGCGCTCGCGCGGCTGGAGGCCCGCAACGCGGGCAAGCCGATCGGGAGCGCCCGCGGGGAGATCGGGATGGCGATCGACACCTTCCGCTATTACGCGGGCGCGCCGGAGCGCCTGGTCGGCAAGACGATCCCGGTCGCCGGCGGCGTCGACATGACCTTCCGCGAGCCGCTCGGGGTTGTCGGGCTGATCGTGCCCTGGAACTTCCCGCTGACGATCGCCTCCTGGAAGGTCGCCCCGGCGCTCGCCGCCGGCAACGCGATCGTGCTGAAGCCCGCCGAGCTGACCCCGCTGACGGCGCTCGAGCTGGAGCGGATCGCGCTCGAGGCGGGGATCCCGGAGGGCGTCCTGAACGTGGTCGTCGGCCCGGGCAGCGTCTGCGGCACGCGCCTGGTCGAGCACCCCGACGTCGCCAAGATCGCCTTCACCGGCTCGACCGAGGTCGGCCGCGGGATCGCGCGGGGGGCGGCCGAGACGATCAAGCGGGTGACGCTGGAGCTCGGCGGCAAGTCGGCCAACGTCGTCTTCGCCGATGCCGACGTCGAGGCGGCCGCCGCGGCGGCGCCGCCCGCCGTCTTCGACAACGCCGGCCAGGACTGCTGCGCGCGCTCGCGCATCCTCGTGGAGCGCGACGTGCTCGATGACTTCTTGGCCGCGCTGCGCCCGGCGGTCGAGGGGATCAAGGTCGGCGATCCGCTCGACGAGTCGACCCAGATGGGGCCGCTGATCTCGGCCGGGCAGCGCGAGTCGGTCGCCTCCTTCGTGCCCGACGACGCGCCGGTCGCGATCCGCGGCTCGGCCCCCGACGGCGAGGGCTTCTGGTTCCCGCCGGTCGTCCTCAGCCCGGTGTCCAACGACGACCGCGCCGCGCGCGAGGAGATCTTCGGCCCGGTCGCCGCGGTCATCCCGTTCAGCGGCGAGGCGGAGGCGATCGCGCTCGCCAACGCGACGATCTACGGGCTGTCCGGCTCGATCTGGACCCGCGACGGGGCGCGCGCGCTGCGCGTCGCGCGGGCGATCGAGACCGGCGTGCTGTCGATCAACTCGAACAGCTCGGTGCGGGTGTCGACGCCGTTCGGCGGCTTCAAGCAGTCGGGCGTCGGCCGCGAGCTCGGCCCCGACGCGCTCGAGGCCTACACCGAGCTGAAGAACGTCTACTACGCGACCGAGGAGGGTCCATGACCAACAGGGTCACGCCTGGAAGGCTGGTGGGCAAGATCTGCGTGATCACCGGGACGGCGAGCGGGATCGGCGCCGAGTCGGCACGGCTCTTCGAGCGCGAGGGCGCGACGGTGGTGGGGATCGACCTCGACGCCGAGCAGGCGGTCGGCGGGCTGACGATCGCCGCCGACGTCGCCGACGAGGAGCAGGTGCGGGCGGCGCTGGCGACAGCGGTCGAGGAGTACGGCCGCATCGACGTGCTGATGAACAACGCCGGCATCAACCCGGCCGACGACGGGTCGGTGGTGGAGACCAGCCTCGAGTCCTGGCAGCGGGTGCAGGACGTGAACCTGCGCGGCGTCTTCCTCTGCTGCAAGCACGGCATCCCGCACCTGCTCGCGGCGGGCGGCGGCTCGGTGATCAACGTCGCCTCGTTCGTCGCGGTGCTGGGCGCGGCGGTGTCCCAAGGCTCCTACACCGCGTCGAAGGGCGCGGTGCTGGCGCTCTCGCGGGAGCTCGGGGTCGAGTTCGCGGCGCGCGGCGTCCGCGTCAACGCGCTCTGCCCGGGCCCGGTCAACACGCCGCTCTTGAAGGAGCTCTTTGCCAAGGACCCCGAGCGCGCCGCCAAGCGCCTTGTCCACGTGCCGATGGGCCGCTTCGGCGAGCCGGAGGAGATCGCGGCCGCGGCGCTCTTCCTGGCGAGCGATGAGTCGAGCTTCGTCACCGCGAGCACCTTCATGGCCGACGGCGGGTTGAGCTCGGCTTACGTCACCCCGGGCCAGGTCGACTAGGGCTTCAGTTGGGGGAGGGTCGGCGGACCCCTTCTCTCACGAACTGCGGGAGGTTCGTTCGGGGGTCCGCCGACCCTCCCTCGCGGTACCTTCCGCGGGGATGCGGGTCGACTACGAATCGCACGGCCGGGACTACGCCAAGCGGCGGCACGCGGATCCGCGGATCGCGGAGCGGATCCTCGCGGCGCTGGGCGGAGCGAGGACGGTCCTCAACGTCGGGGCGGGGGCGGGGTCTTATGAGCCGCGGGACCGGTGGGTCTTGGCGGTCGAGCCGAGCGCGACGATGCGCGGACAGCGGCCCGTTGACGCCGCGCCGTGCCTGGCGGCCACGGCGGAATCGCTGCCGCTCGACGACGACTCCGTCGACGCCGCGATGGCATGCGTCACGATCCACCACTGGCCGGAACGGGCCCGCGGCCTCGCCGAGCTTCGGCGCGTCGCCCGCGGCCCGGTCGTCATCTTCACCTTCGAGCTGGCCGAGCTGATCGCCTGGCAGCGCGACTACCTCGGGCCGGCGCTGGCGCTCGAGATCCCGCGCTTCGGCACTCCCGACGAGATTGCCGCGGAGCTCGGCGGCGTCACCCGCATCGAGACGATCCCGACTCCCGCCGACTGCACCGACGGCTTCTTCGAGGCCTTCTGGAATCGCCCCGAGGCGATCCTCGACCCGACCGCCCGCGCCTCCCAGTCGCTGTGGCAGCTGGTCGAGCCCGGCGTCGAGGAGCAGATCGTCAGCCGCCTCGCCGCCGACCTCGAGTCGGGCAGATGGGACGAAGAGCACGGCGCCCTCCGCAGCCAGGACAGCTACGAGGGCTCGCTGCGCCTCGTCATCTCAGAGCCGGCGTAGCGGCGCTTGGTGCCGGCCGGGGCGGGCCGTCCGCGCCACTTCGCGGCGCCAGCGGCTGTCCTGGGCGCCTCATGGGGGTCCTGGCAGGCTGTGACCCCCATGAGGCGCCCAGGACGTGAGGGGTGCGGGGGAGAGCCGGTACAGGGACGTGAGGCGGTCGGACTTCCGTGAGGAGCCC
>JBPYFM010000070.1:0-12673 GCA_051986435.1 Solirubrobacterales bacterium
CGTCACGGATCGGTGACGGTCCCGTCGCCCTCCCGTGACCCTCCCGCGAGGGTCCCTCCACACTCCCCTGAGACCCGGCCCTCTCGGCCACGGCCACAGCCTGCCCGGGCCGTGGCCGAGAGGGCCGGGTCCTTTGGCCGCGGGCGCCGAACCACGCCGCCCCGGCCACCGAACTCGCGGCCAGCCTCAAGGCCCCATGGAACGCCAAGCGACGACGCCGCCGCGTGGCGCCTCTCTTTAGAAATGGCGCCTCTCTTTAGAACAGCTGGTTCTCGCCCGCGAAGATCTCCGACACCGAGTCGTCGGTGAAGATCCGGCGGATCGAGTCGGCGAAGGTGCCGGCGGTCGAAAGCACGGTGATGTTGTCGGGGGCGCCGGGGCGGAGCGGCAGGGTGTCGGTGACGACGATCCGCTCGATCGCCGACTCCGCGAGCCGTTCGTAGGCGGGGCCGGAGAAGACGCCGTGGGTCGCGCAGGAGATGACGCGGGCGGCGCCCTCGTCCATCACCGTCTGGGCGGCGGCGCAGAGGGTGCCGGCGGTGGCGATCATGTCGTCGACCAGGACCGCGGTCTTGCCCTTCACGTCGCCGACCACGTAACCGATCTCGGCGACCGCCTGGGCGGGCCGCTCCTTCTCCATCACCGCCCACTGCGTGCCGATGCGGCGGGCGAAGTTGCGCGCCGTCTTGACCCGGCCGGCATCCGGGGAGACGATCACCAGCTCGTCGGTCATTTCCTGGTCGATGAACCACTGGGTCAGCATCGGCATCGCGGTCATGTGGTCGACCGGGACGTGGAAGAAGCCCTGGACCTGGCCCGCGTGGAGGTCCATGGTGAGGACGCGGTCGACGCCGACCGCCTCCAGGGTCTTGGCGACGATCCGCGCGGTGATCGGCTCGCGCGGGGCCGACTTCTTGTCCTGGCGGGCGTACCCGTACCAGGGCATCACGGCGATGATCCGGTGGGCGGAGGCGCCCTGCGCCGCGTCGATCATCGTCAGCAGCTCGACCAGCGAGTCGTTCGGGGTCATCCCCGTCTGCTCGTTCTGGCAGGTCGACTGGACGATGAAGACGTCGGCGCCGCGGATCGACTCCTCGTAGCGGCAGTAGACCTCGCCGTCGGCGAACGTCTTCAGCGTCACGTTGCCGAGGTCGATTTCGAGTTTCTGCGCGATTTTCGCGGCGAGCTCCTGCGAGCTGCGCCCGCCGAAGACCATCATCCGCTTCTCGTAAGCGTGCGAAATAGCCGTGGAGGTCATCGGCTGCTCCTCGAGCGTGCTCACGTGTCCTGCTCCTCTCGCATCTTCGCCGCCTTGTCTGCCGCGTAGCCGTCGATATTGCGTTGCGCGTTCTCAGAGACGGCAAGGGCCCCTTCGGGGACATCGTCCTTGATCACCGCGCCGGCGCCAGTGTAAGCGGAGTCGCCGACCTCAACCGGCGCGATCAGCATCGTGTCCACCCCGATCCGCACGTCGCGGCCGATGGTCGTCCGGTTCTTGCGGAAACCGTCGTAATTAGCGGTGATCGTGCCGGCGCCGAGGTTGCTGCCGGCGCCGACCTCGGCGTCGCCGACGTAGGACAGATGGGGGACCTTGGCCCCCTTGCCGATGTGGGAGTTCTTGATCTCGACCGAGGCGCCGGCCTTCGAGCCCGCCTCCATCACGGTGCCGGGCCGTAGGTAGGCGAACGGTCCGACGGTGGCGCCGTCGCCGACCTTCGAGCCCTCGACGTGGGAGCGCAGGACGGCCGCCTCGGCGCCGATCTCGGTGTCGATCGCGGTGGTGAGCGGGCCGACCACGGTGCTCGGGCCGACCTTGGTGGCACCGAGGAGGCTCGTGGCGGGCTCGATCCGCGCGTCCTGGCCGATCTCGACGCCGGCGTCGATCCAGGTCGAGGCGGGGTCGACGACCGTCACCCCGGCCAGCATGTGGGCCTCGAGCAGGCGGCGGCGCGCCTCGGCCTCGACCTCGGCGAGCTGCACGCGGTTGTTGATCCCCATCGTCACCGCCAGGTCGGCGGTGAGGTGGGCAGCGACGGCGAGGCCGGAGGCCCGCATGGCCGGGAAGACGTCGGGCAGGTAGTACTCGCCCTGGGCGTTGTCGTTGGAGAGGCCGGCGAGGGCGGCGGCGAGCGGCGGCGCGTCGAAGGCGTAGGTGCCGGCGTTGACCTCGCGGATCGCGAGCTGGGAGGCGTCCGCGTCGCCCGCGGCTTTCGCCTCGACGACCTTCTCCACGCCGCCGTCGGCGGTGCGGACGACGCGGCCGTAGGCGCCGGGGTCGTCCAGCTCGATCGTCAGCATCGTCGCCGCGGCGTCGGTGGCCTCGTGGGCGGCGAGCAGCGCGGTGATCGTCTCGGTCGAGATCAGCGGCACGTCGCCGGAGAGGACAAGGACCGTCTCAGCCTCCTCGACCAGCGGCAGCGCCGCGCGGATCGCACCGCCGGTGCCGTCCGCCACCGGCTGCTCGACCGTCTCCACCCCGTCCGGGAGCCCGGCGGAGATGTCGCGCCCCGGCGAGACGATCGCGGCCACCCGCCCCGCCCCGGCCTCACGCGCGGCCAGGATAGGCCAGGCGACCATCGGCCGCCCGCACACAGGGTGCAGCATCTTCGGCGTCTGGGAGCGCATGCGCGTTCCCGAGCCGGCCGCCATGACCAGGACCAGAGGGGCTGCCACTGCCCCTCAGGTTATTCGCGCGCGCCTCTCGGCGTCGCGCTCAGCCGCTGTCCGGTATCCAGCGTGCGCGACTGGAGGTGCCGGACCGAGCGGGGGTAGGACGCAGGGAGGCCTGATGGCAGCGCCATTCGGCCGACTGGGGGCGCCGCCCCGCGAAGTGTCCGGCGCCGCCAGGCGTGTGCGGGGGATTCCGGACAGTCGCTCAGCTTTGGCGCGAAATTTCCTTGCCGACCTGGGCGACCGAGATCAGCGTCCAGCCGGCGAAGATCAGGTCGATGCCGACCAGCAGGCCGATCGCCCAGTCGGCGCTGGACGGGAACTTCGCCAGCACCAGGATGCCGATGATCACGCCGCAGACGCCGCTGAGGCCGACCCAGCCCGCGTTCGGCGTCCCCCGCCCCATGAAGGCGACCGCGATCCGCGTCACCCCCATCAGCAGGAAGTAGATGCCGAGGACCAGGGTCAGCGTGAGCGTGCCGTTGTGGGGTTCGACGATCAGCCAGAGGCCGACGAGGAAGGTGAGGAGCGCCCAGGCCAGCCGCGCCAGCAGACTGCCGACCCCGTGGGCCGTGAAGGCCGCGGCGGTGAGGAAGGCGCTGACGATCACCAGGATGCAGCCGACGAAGACGGCGGCGCCGAGGCTGAAAATCTCCGGCAGCAGGATCGCGAAGAAGCCGATCACGATCGCGACGATGCCGATCACCCGCAGCGCACGCCACGTCTGCGCCAGCCCTTCGCGCACCTCGGGGTCGAGCGAAGCTCCTCCGTACTCCATGGTGAGGAGTCTATTCCGGGGGAAGGACTCGAACCCTCTCTTCCAGGACCAAAACCTGGCGTGCTGGCCAATTACACCACCCCGGATCGGGCTTGGAGCCTAGATGGTGGCGGTGGGACGGGGGCGGCGGGCTCGGCCGGGCCGTCCACACCACTTCGGGGCGCCGGCGGCTGTCCTGGGCGCCTCATGGGGGTCCTGGCAGGCTGTGACCCCCATGAGGCGCCCAGGACGTGAGGGGTGCGGTGGAGAGCCGGTACAGGGACGTGAGGAAGTCGGACTCACGTGAGGAGCCCGTGCGGGAGAGGGCACACCTCCGGCCGACCGGGGGCCATCAGGGGCCGGTCGGTGACGAAGATGCCGGGAACGTCACACGCCCGGGCGCCTTCCGTCCCTTTCCGGGCCCGGATCGAGGGTCCCCCGGGGTGCGGTCGTCCTAACCGACCTATAGCGCCGGTTAGGACGACCGCACCTGCGTGCGTGTCGGACAACATGGGAGGAAGCGTGGAGATCCCACGCTCTTCGTGACGTCGTCCCACCTCCGTCACGGATCGGTGACGGATCGGTGGGACTCCCGTGACCCTCCCGCGGGTGTCCCTCTACACTCCCCTGAGACCCGGCCCTCTCGGCCACGGCCACAGCCTGCCCGGGCCGTGGCCGGGAGGGCCGCGTCCCTCGTGCCCCGGGCGCCAGCTTGAGAAGGCTCCGAACGAACCCTGCCCCGACCCGCGGCCCCCTCTAGTCCTAGTGCCCGATCGAGTGCTGGTACAGGGTGAAGCCGATGCCCGAGCAGACCGCGGCGATTATCCAGAAGCGCAGCATGACCTTCGTCTCCGACCAGGCCATCATCTCGAAGTGATGGTGGAGCGGGGCCATCAGGAAGATGCGGCGGCGGAAGGTCCGGAACGAGAAGACCTGGAGGAGGACTGAGAGGGCCTCGATCACGAAGATGCCGCCGATGATGATGAGGAGTACCTCGGTCTGGGTCATCACCGCCATCGCCCCGATCGCGCCGCCTAAGCCGAGGGAGCCCGTGTCCCCCATGAAGATCGAGGCCGGGAAGGCGTTGTACCAGAGGAATCCGATGCAGGCGCCGACCAGGCAACAGCCGAGCAGCGCCAGGTCTTTCTCGCCGGTGGCGACGAAGGCGATCGCGGTATAGGTGAGCAGGACGATCGCGCAGGAGCCGGCGGCGAGGCCGTCGAGGCCGTCGGTCAGGTTCACCCCGTTGGAGGTCCCGGCGATCACCAGGAACACGAGCACGAAGTAGAGGACCGGGCCGAGGTAGATGCTGCCGCCGCCGATGCGGATGTAGAGGCGCGGTTCGAGTCCGACCGAGTGGCGCGCGACCCACCAGAGCAGCAGCGAGAGGACCAGCTGGCCGAGCAGCTTGTAGCGCCCCGACAGCCCGAGCGAACGCCGTTTGACGATCTTCGTGTAGTCGTCGGCGAAGCCGAGCACCGCGCAGCCCAGCGCGACGCCGAAGACGGCGAGGCTCGAGGCATCGCGATCGGAGAGGATCAGGAACGGGACGCAGATCGAGGCGAAGATGATCAGGCCGCCCATCGTCGGCGTCCCCGCCTTCGCGTGGTGCTCCTGCGGCCCGTCCTCGCGGATGTGCTGGCCGAACTCGCGCACCCGCAGGTATTCGATGAATTTCGGCCCGAGGAAGATGCAGATCAGCATCGAGGCCATGCCGGCGATGAGGATTTCGCCCATGCTCAGACGTCCTGCCTCGCGGACAGCCCCTCGGCTATTCCCTCCATGCCGACCGCCCGCGATCCCTTGACCAGGACCACGTCTCCCTCTTCCAGGTGAGAGTCCAGCCACTCCGCTGCCTCGTCGGGGTCGGCGACGAGTTCGTCGGGGTCGTATTCGCGGGCGAGCGCGCCGACCCCGAGCACGAGGTCCACGCTCCGATCGCGGGCGTAGGCACCGACGGCCCGGTGGTGGTCCGCGGACTCGGGGCCGAGCTCACCCATCCCGCCCAGAACCGCGACCGTGCGCGCCCCTCCCATCGTCGCGAGTTGGTCGAGCGCCGCGCGCATCGACACCGGGTTGGCGTTGTAGCAGTCGTTCACGAGGAGAATTCCACCGGCGAGCTTGATCTGTTCGCCACGGAATTGCGAGAAGCCTATTCCGGCAGCCCGGACGGCCATGTCGCGGAGGTCGCCACCCAGCGCGATGCCGCCCGCGAGGGCGGCCAGGGCGTTCGTCAGGTTGTAGGTCTCGGTGAACGGGAACTGGAACCGTTCCGCTTCGCCGGCGGCCGTGATCAGCGCCGAGAGGACCCCGGACTCGATCTGGACCTCGCTGGCCGCGACGTCGCCGGCGGGGCCGAAGCGGAGCAGGCGCGGGGCCCGCTCCAGGTGGGGCTCGAGCTCCCCCGCCTCGACCGGGGCGACCACGGTGCCGTCGGCGGGCAGCGCGTCGATCACCGCCGCCTTCTCCGCCGCGATCGCCGCCACCGAGCCCATCTGCTCGACGTGCACCGGGCCGACGTTGGTGATGATCGCCGCATCGGGCTCGGCGATCGCGGCCAGCTCGGCGATCTGGCCGAAGCCGCGCATCGCCATCTCGAGGACGAGGGTCTCGGTATCGTCGGGCGCCTCGAGGATCGTCAGCGGCAGCCCGATCTCGGTGTTGAAGTTCTGCGCGTTTGCGTGGACGCGGCCGGGCAGGAGGGCCCGGGCGATGTCCTTGACGGAGGTCTTGCCGACCGACCCGGTGACCCCGAGAACCCGCGCCCCGAGCGCCCGACGGTTGGCGGTGGCGAGCGATTGAAGGGCGACGAGCGGGTCGGCGGCGGCGAAGACCCAGGCGGTGCCGTCGGGGCCGCGAACCGCGGCGGTCGCGGCGTCGGACCGCGTGCCCGGCTCCGCGCCGGCGCCGACTCCCGGCTCGCCGCCCGCGCTCCCGACCAGCCGCTCGGCGTGCTCGCGGCCGACCACCACCCCCCATGCGCCTGCCTCGATCGCGCCGGCGGCGAATTCGCCGCCGTCGCGGCTTGCCCCGCGCAGGCCGAAGAAGAGGTCGCCGGGGCCGGCCACCGAGGAGTCGATCGCCGCCCGCACCGGCGGCTCGGTCGAGCCCTCGGCGAGCACCCGCGCGCCGGTCGCCGCCGCGATCTCCGCACCGCCGAGCCTCACGCCGGGCTGCCCAGCTTGCGGAGCTCCGCGCGGGCGACCTCGCGGTCGTCGAAGGGGATCTTCCGCCCGCCCTCGAGCTCCTGGCCCTGCTCGTGGCCCTTGCCGGCGATCACCACGGTGTCGCCCGGCTCGGCGCGGCCGAGGGCGAGGGCGATGGCGGCGTGGCGGTCGACCTCGACCACCAGCTCGGCCTCCCCTTCGCGGGCGCCGGCGGCGACTTCGGCGACGATCGCCTCGGGGTCCTCGGAGCGCGGGTTGTCGGAGGTCACGATCGCGAGGTCGGAGAGCGCCCCCCCGGCCCGCCCCATCAGCGGTCGCTTGGCCTTGTCGCGGTCGCCACCGGCGCCGAAGACCGAGATCAGCCTGCCGGGCGTGAGCCGCCGCGCCGCGCGCAGCACGTTCTCCATCGAGTCCGGCGTGTGGGCGTAGTCGACGAGGACGGCGAACCCCTGGCCCTCGTCGATCGGCTCGAAGCGCCCCGGCACCCGCGCCGCCCCGGCGAGTCCGGCCGCCGCGGTCTCCGGGTCGACCCCGAGCGCGCTCGCCGCCGCGAACGCCCCGAGCGCATTGGCCACGTTGAAGTGCCCCGGCATCCCCGTCCGCACCCGCACCTCCGTGTTGATGGGCCGAAAAACCACGGTATCCGTGGTTTTTCGGCCCATCAACACCGTGAATGTGGCGCCGGCGGCGTCGAACTCGACGTCGGCCGCGCGGTAGTCGGCGTCGGCGCCCTCGGCGGAGAAGGTCAGGCATTCGAATTCCTCGGCGAGGCGGCGGCCGTAGGGGTCGTCGACGTTCACGATCCGCACGCCCGGGTCGGCGTCGAAGAGCATCCGCTTCGCGGCGAAGTAGTCCTCCATGTCGGCGTGGAAGTCGAGGTGGTCCTGGGTCAGGTTGGTGAAGAGGGCGACGTCGAAGTGGATCGCGTCGGCGCGGTGCAGGACCATCGCGTGGGAGGAGACCTCCATCGCGCAGGCCTCGTCGCCGCCCTCGAGCATGCGCCGGAACGTCGCCTGCAGGTCGATCCCCTCCGGCGTCGTGCGTTCGACCGGCTCCTCCTCGCCACCGACCACCTGCTTGACGGTGCCCATCAGCCCGGTCCGGATCCCGGCCGCTTCGAGGATCTCCCGGGTCAGGTACGCCGTCGTCGTCTTGCCGTTGGTGCCGGTGACGCCGACCACCTTCAGCGCCGCCGTCGGGTCCCCCTGGAATGCCGCCGCGAACGGCGCCATCGCCGCCCGCGCGCTCGGTACCACGACCTGCGGGGCCGCGACGTCGAGCTCCCGCTCGACCACCAGCGCCACCGCACCCGCCTCGACCACCTGCGCCGCGAACTCGTGCCCGTCGCGCTGTTCCCCCACCACGCAGAAGAACAGCGTCCCGGGCCCGGCTTTTCGGCTGTCGTAGGCGAGGTCGGCAACCTCCGCGTCGGCGTCCCCGACGACCTTGGCGCGCTCCGCGAACGCGGCTTTCGACACGAGATCCCCCAGCTTCATCTGCCCGATTCTAGGTATCGCGTCGGGTGCCGCTCGGCGGGCGACCGCGCCGTCTATTCCTGCGGTACGCCCAGGTACGGCAGGGAGAACGCGGCGATTTCGCCGAATGCCGGCGCCGCCACCGACCCACCGTAGATTTCGCCTTCCGGCTGGTCGACGATCACCGCGGCGAGGAACTTCGGGTTCATCGCGGGCGCGAAGCCGATGAACGACGCCACGTATTTGGTTTTCGAGTAGCCGCCGTTTTCGGCGACCTGCGCGGTGCCGGTCTTTCCCGCCAGCGTATAGCCGGGGACGCTCACCTCCGACGCGGTGCCTTCCGGCCCGAGCACGCCCTCGAGCATCCTTCGCACCTCTTCGGCGACGGTCGCGCTGATCACCCGCCGGCCCTTCGGCTCGTGGACCTTTTCTTCGCCGATCCGCTTGACCAGCTGCGGCGGTCGCTCGATGCCGCCATGGGCGATCGCCGCGTACCCCTGCACCATCTGCATCGGCGTCACCGCGGCGCCCTGGCCCATCGGCAGGTTGCCCATCGTGGCGCCCGAGTATTCGCTCAGTTTCGGCACGATCCCGTGTTCCTCGTTGGGGAATTGGACGCCGGTCGGCTTGCCGAAGCCGAACTTTTCGATCCACTTGCTGAATTTCGTCGACCCGATCCGGAGGCCGATTTCCACGGCTCCGATGTTCGAGGAGCGCGCCAGGATCTGTTCGACGGTCATCGTTTCGGTGCCGCGTTCCTCGGCGTCGTGGATGACCCGTTCGCCGACTTCCAGCGTCGGCGGCAGCGTGAACTCGGTGCTCGGCGTCACCAGCCCTTCTTCCAGCGCCGCCGAGACGGTGAACGCCTTGAAGGTCGACCCCGGTTCGTAGTTGAAGCCGGTCGCCTTGTTCATCAGGTCTTCGTTGGAGACGTGTTCAAGGTCGCCCGGGTCGACCGGCGGCCAGTTCGCCATCGCCAGGATTTCCGAGGTCTGCGGGTCCATGACGATCGCCGTCGCCCCCGTCGGCGAGTACGTTTCGCCGACCTTTGCCAGCACCTCTTCGGTCTTCGTCTGGATCACCGGGTCGAGGGTCAGTTCGACGTCTTCGCCGTCGTGCGCTTCCTTGACCGTTTCCAGCTTGATCGGGTCGCCGAGCGCGTCGGTGACGACACGGCGTTCGCCTTCTTCGCCCGCCAGCGCCGCGTTCTCGCCTTCCTCGACCCCGGTCAGCCCATTCCCTTCGGAGCTGAGGACGCCGATCACCTGCCCAGCCATTTCGCCCTGCGGGTAGGTGCGGCGGCTGCCAGGGATCTGTTCGATCCCTTCGATGCCGAGCTTTTCGATCTTCTGCGCGGTGACGAGGTCGACGTCCTTCGCGAGGTAGGCGAAGCCCGATTCGGAGGTCAGCGCCTTCAGCACTTCGCCCTTCTTCTCCTTCAGGATCGGGGCGATCTCCGCCGCCGCCTGCTGCGGTTTCTTCACCAGGTAGGGGGTGGTGACGATCGTCGCCGCGTCTTCGGAGGCCGCGAGGCGGGTGCCGTTGCGGTCGAGGATCGCGCCGCGGAGGCCGGGGACCATCACCGTCTGGGTCTGCTGGTCGAGCGCCTGGGAGGAGAGCGTCGAGGCTTCCACCCCCTGCAGCCAGAAGGCGCGGCAGACGATCAGGAGGAAGGCGACGAGAAAGCCGGCGAAGAGGAGTCCGATGCGTCGCTCGATCAGGCGCATCGAACCGCTAGCCCGCCGGAGCTTCCGTCACGCCTTCGGAGGCGAGGAGTTCTTCGTATTCGCGTTCGAAGATCGCCAGCTCTTCGGGCGTGAATTCGCCTTCGGCGGTGGTGCTCGCGGTTTCTTCGGTGCCGGCGGCTTCTTCGCCGGAGTACGCGGCTTCTTCGCCGGCGCCAGATTCTTCGCCGGACGACGGACCTTCGGTCGCGCCTTCTTCGCCGGTCGAGGCGCCCGCCGCGGCGCCGGCGGCGGCGAGGCGGGAGGCGGCTTCGGCGACGTCGCCCTTGTGGACGTTGATCAGCTGCGGCACCTTTTCGGTCGCCATCTTCAGGCCGAGCGCGGTGGCCTCGGCGCGCACGCGCGCCTGTCCGAACTTCTGCGCCGCCCGGACCTGCAGCATCGAGTTCTCTTTGCTCAGTTCGGTGTTCTTGGCGTCGATCTTGCCGCTCGAGGCGGCGAAGCTCAGCGTCACCACGTTGAGGGCGACGATCCCCACCAGCAGCACGCCGAGCAGGCCGATCCAGGCCCGGCCGCGGGTGAGGCGGTGGATCAGGCCGGACTCGGGAAGCTGGGTGACGGCGACCGCGGCGCGGCCGGCGTGGCCCGCGGCGATCGGGATGACGCTCGCCGGGCGCCGCTTCGGCGCGGCTTTGCGGCGCGCGGGTTTGCGCGCCGGCGCATCGAGGTTCACCTTGCGCGGCGCGGTGCGCCCACCGGGTTTGGGGCGGTCGCGGGGGCGTTTCTTCGGCTCCGGCGGCGCGGTGCGCGAGGGCGCCGGGGCGCCCTGGGCGTCCGAGCGGCGCTTGGGGGCGGCGACGGCCATCAGGCGTCCACCCCGCTCGGCGCGTCGGTGCCTGACCCCGCGGCCGTCGTGTCGAAGGCGATCTTCACCGCGGCCCGCAGGTGGGCCGAGCGGGAGCGAGGGTTCTCCTCCATCTCGGCCGGGCCGGGGGCGACGGCGCGGCGGGTCAGCAGGTCGGCCTCGGGCTCGTGGCCGCAGACGCAGACCGGGATCTCCGGCGGGCAGACGCAGCCGGTCGCCTTGGCGGCGAGGAACTGCTTGACCGGCCGGTCCTCGAGCGAGTGGAAGGAGATCGCGGCGAAGCGGCCGCCGAGCGGCAGGGCGTCCCAGGCCAGCGGCAGCGCCTCGTTCAGCAGGTCGAGCTCCCCGTTGACGGCGATCCGGAGCGCCTGGAAGGTGCGCTTGGCCGGGTGGCCGCCGCCGAAGCGGGCCGAGGCGGGCATCCCCGCCTGCACCGCGGCGACGAGCTCGGAGGTGGTGCGGAGGGGGCGACGGGCGACGATCTCGCGGGCGATGCCGCCGGCGTGGCGCTCCTCGCCGAAGCGGCGCAGCACCTGCGCGATGCGCGACTCCGGCCACTCGTTCACGAGGTCGGCGGCGCTGAAGCCCTGGCGCGGGTCCATGCGCATGTCGAGCGGCGCGTCGTAGGAATAGGAGAAGCCCCGCTCCCAAGCGTCGACCTGCATCGAGGACATTCCCAGATCCATGTAGACCATGTCTGGGCGGATTCCTTCGCCCCGCAGCGCGCGAAGTCCTGCAACGAAGTCGGCGCCGACGAAGAGCGCACGGCACGGGGCCTCGGCGGCGAAGCGGTTGAAGCGCTCGGCGGCGGCCGGGTCGCGGTCGATGCCGATCAGCGTCCCCTCCGGGCCGAGGCGCTCGGCGACGAGCCGCGCGTGGCCGCCCGCGCCGAAGGTGCAGTCGACGGCGGTCTGGCCCGGCTCTGGGGCGAGCAGGTCGACCAGCTCGGGGGCAAGGACGGGCTCGTGCTCGCGGGTCACGAGCGTGAGCGGCGTCGGCCGGGCCGACGGCTGGTGGGAGAAGGTGGGAGTGCGGGCGGCATGGAGTCTCATGGTTACGCGGCGCCCGCCCCGGCGAGCCCCTCGGCGATCTCCGGCGCCGCCGCGTCCAGCTCTTCCTCCTGCTTGGCCCAGGCCTCGGCGTTCCAGATCTCCAGGTACTCGCCGGCACCGATCACGACGCATTCGCCCTCGAGGCCGGCGTGCTCCATGAGCGGCTTGGGGATGCGGATCCGCCCGGCCGAGTCCAGCTTCTCGTCGAACGAGCCGCCGTGGAAGCGACGGCGCAGGGCGCGGGCGTCTTTGCCGAAGGGGCTGTGGGGCGAGAGGAAACGGTCCGAGAGCTCCTCGAACTCCGCGGTCGTGTGCACCCAGACGCAGGGATCGAAGCCCTTGGACAGAACGACGCCGTCAGCGAGTTGGCTGCGAAAGCGAGATGGCACGGTCAGTCGGTCCTTGCTGTCCAGGCTGTGCTCGTAGAGGCCCCGAAATGCCAATTCGGTGTCCTTTCTGAGCGGGCGGTCGAGGTCGGAAAAGAGTTGGGACCGGAGTGATGAGGTGGGAGGAGCCTCACCACCCCGGTCCTGGGCTTCAACTCGAGCGCCACTTTGACACACACTCCCCCACTTTGCAACACCTCCTCCCTCTGCAACCCCGATTTCACGATTCGGCGAGCCTCCGTCACCCGATCCGGGCCGCGATACGCCCTGCGTGGATAACCCGTGCCATGGCACGGGTTATCCACGCAGCGCGAGATCGGCCCTCCCGGAATCCGCACGGAACCGTGGAGAAGGACACCGAAGGCGCACGAGGCCACGCTTCCGCGCGCCTTCCGTCGGCGGTCGGGCCTCCGGCCCGCAACCCTTAGACCTTTGTCACCCTGTGGGTGACAAAGGTCTAAGGGTTGGCCGTGGCGGTCGGGAGACGTAACGGAACCCTCACGCCTCCGTGGAGAAGCCCACGGAGGCGTGACGAACCCTCGGCGTCTCCCGCACCACCTCCCGACCTGGGCGGCTGATCGGGGGTCACAGCCTGCCAGGACCCCCGATCAGCCGC
>JBPYFM010000071.1:0-7636 GCA_051986435.1 Solirubrobacterales bacterium
CGAGCGCCGGCGGCGTCGGCAAGCTCGGCGTGATGCTGCGCGTGCCCTACGGGGTGGTCGGCGCGATCTCGCCCTTCAACTTCCCGCTGAACCTGGTCGCGCACAAGCTCGGCCCGGCGATCGCCGCCGGCAACGCGGTGGTGCTGAAGCCGGCCGGGCAGACGCCGATCACGGCCATCAAGCTGGTCGAGATCCTGAACGAAGCGGGCCTGCCCGAGGGCTGGCTGAACGTCGTCCCCGGCTCCGGACGCGAAGTCGGCAACGCGATCGTCGAGCACCCGCTGGTCGGCGCGATCACCTTCACCGGCTCGGCGCCGGTCGGCTGGGGCATCCGCTCCAAGGCCCCGCACAAGAAGGTGAACCTGGAGCTCGGCTCAAACGCGCCGCTGATCGTCAACGACGACGGCGACTGGGAAGCGGCCGCGGACAAGGCCCAGATCCACGCCTTCGCGCACGCGGGCCAGGTCTGCATCTCGATCCAGCGGATCCTCCTGCACTCCGCCATCGCCGATCGCTTCACCGAGCGCCTCGTGCGCAACGTCGAAGGCCTGAAGGTCGGCGACCCCCTCGACCCCGACACGGACGTCGGCCCGCTCATCACCCCCGCGGACCGCGATCGCGTCAAGGAGTGGATCGACGAGGCGGTCACCGCGGGCGCCGAGCTCGTCACCGGCGGCGAGCTGGTCGACGAGGGCCGCTGCCTGGCCCCGACCCTGCTCCGCAACGCCCCGAAGGACTCCAAGGTCTGGTGCGAGGAGGTCTTCGGCCCGGTCGCCACGATCGACACCTTCGACTCCTTCGAGGAGGGCCTGGCGATGGCGAACGACTCCAAGTTCGGCCTCCAGGCCGGCGTCTTCACCAAGGACCTCGGCCGCGCGATCGAGGCCGGCAAGACGCTCGAGTTCGGCGGCATCATGGTCAACGAAGTCCCCAGCTACCGCGCCGACCAGATGCCCTACGGCGGCGTCAAGGACAGCGGCAACACCCGCGAGGGCCCGGCCTTCGCCGTCTACGAGCTGACCGAGGAGCGCTTCGTCACGCTGCAGGGGTAGGCGAGGAGCCGGACCCGATGGACCCCTCCCTCAGGAACTGCGGGGAGGTTCGTCCGGGGTCCATCGGGTCCGGCCCGTGCCGTCGCTGCAGCGCGCCTCGCTTCAGCTTTTCTCGTGCGGGCGGGCCATCGCGCGGTGGTCGAGGGCCTCGTCGAGGGTCTCGACCGACACGCCGTGCTCCAGCGCGACCTCGCGCAGCGGCCGTCCCGAGTCGGCGGCGTCCTTCACGATCGCCGCGGCGGCGTCGTAGCCGATGTGGGGGTTCAGCGCGGTGGCCGTGGCCAGGGTGGCCTCGGCGTGGCGCTCGGTCATCTCCTTGTTGGCCTCGACGCCCGCGACGCACTTCTCGTTCAGGAGGCGGGAGGCGCTCGCCAGCAGCTTGATCGAGCCGAGCAGGTTGCGGGCGATGAGCGGCACGCGCACGTTCAGCTCGAACTGGCCCTGCATGCCGCCGATCGTGATCGCCGCGTCGTTGCCGATCACCTGGGCGGCGACCTGGATGACGACCTCGGGGATGACCGGGTTGACCTTGCCCGGCATGATCGAGGAGCCCTTCTGCAGCTCCGGCAGGCGCAGCTCGGCGAGGCCGGCCCGCGGGCCGGAGCCCATCAGCGCCAGGTCGTTGGCGATCTTGTTCAGGGAGACGGCGTAGACCTTCAGCGCGCCGGACAGCTCGACCAGCGCATCACGGTTGCCCTGCGCCTCGAAGGCGTCGAGCGGGCCGGAGATCTCGAGGCCGGTGTCGGCGGCCAGCTTCTCCCGCACCTTGGCGGCGAACTCCGGGTGGGTGTTCAGGCCGGTGCCGGTGGCGGTGCCGCCGAGCGGGATCTGGCCGACCCGCCGCAGCGTCGCCTCGACCCGCTGCACGCCGAGCCGCACCTGCGCCGCGTAGCCGCCGAACTCCTGGCCGAGCGTGACCGGCACCGCGTCCATCAGGTGGGTGCGGCCCGCCTTGACGACGTCCTTGAACTCGTTCGCCTTCGCCGCCAACGCGTCCTGGAGCGCGCCCATCGCGGGCAGCAGATCGTGGGTGACCTCGTCCAGCGCCGCCAGGTGCACCGCGCTCGGGAACACGTCGTTCGACGATTGCCCCATGTTCACGTGGTCGTTCGGGTGCGCGCCGTCGCCCGCGAGGTTCGCGATCACCTCGTTGGCGTTCATGTTCGACGAAGTCCCGGAGCCGGTCTGGAAGACGTCGATCGGGAACTGGTCGTCGTACTTGCCCTCCGCGACGGCCCTCCCGGCGGTGGCGATCCGCTCCGCCAGGTCGCCGTCGAGCTTGCCCAGCGCGCCGTTCGCCTCGGCGGCGGCGGACTTGATCCGTCCCAGCCAGCGCACCACGGGGACCGGCACGCGCTCGCCGGAAACCGGGAAGTTGTCGACTGCTTTGGTGGTCTCGCCGCCCCAGAGCTGCTCGCCCGGGGTGCTGCCTGCGTCAACGCTCAAGTTCGTGCCTCCGTGATGTCTTCGGGAAATCGGTGATTTTTCGGGGCCTCGAAGCGTATTGCGCGGGGGCTGCGGACGGCGCGTTCGTACTTTGCTCGACATACCGGACCAAGTACGAACGCACCGCGGCACGCGGCGGTCGCTAGGCGAGGGCGTTGGCGAACAGGCCGACGATGGTTGCCAGGCTGAAGAGCGTCGCGCAGAGGATCGCCAGGCCGGCGAGGCGTGGGCCGAGGCCGCCATGGAGGTTGAAAGCCTGATCTCTCACTTGCCCTTGATCGGTCGCCGCGTCAGACTCGTGAGGCCTGCAACGCGTCGGTCAGAAATCTCTACATCGATTTATGTAACATGCCGCCGATGCCGACCGTTCGCGAGGCGACGTTCGACCTGTTCAGGGAGCAGGGGATGACGACGATCTTCGGCAACCCGGGATCGACCGAGTTGCCGATGCTCCGTGACTTTCCGAGCGACTTCCGTTACGTGCTCGGGCTGCAGGAGGCGGTCGTGGTCGGGATGGCGGACGGCTTCGCCCAGGCGAGCGGGCGCACCACGGCGGTCAACCTCCATACCGCGCCGGGGGTCGGCAACGCGATGGGGGCGATCTTCAACGCCCAGGCCAACCACTCGCCGCTGCTGATCACCGCCGGGCAGCAGGCGCGCGCGCAGATCACGCTGCAGGCGAACCTCACCAACCGCGACGCGACCCGGATGCCGCACCCGCTGGTGAAGTGGAGCTACGAGCCGCCGCGCGCCGAGGACGTGCCGCTGGCGCTCGCCCACGGGGCCCATCTCGCCGGCCTGGCGCCGCGCGGGCCGGTCTTCGTGTCGCTGCCGATGGACGACTGGGAGGTCGAGCTCGACGCCGCCGACGCCCGCCACGCGATCACCCGCAACGTGACCGGGCGCGCGGTCGCCGACCCGGCCGCCGTCGCCGCGCTCGCGGCCGAGCTCGACGCGGCGAAGAACCCGGTGCTGGTCGCCGGCCCCGACGTCGACGCCGCCGGCGGCTGGGAGAGCGCCGTCGCCCTCGCCGAGCGCCAGCGCCTCCCGGTCTGGGCCTCGCCCGCGACCGGCGGCGTCCGCCTCGGCTTCCCCGAGGACCACCCGAACTTCCGCGGCGTCCTGCCGCCCGCGATCGGCCCGGTCGGGCAGACGCTCGAGGCCCACGACCTGATCCTCGTCGTCGGCAGCTCGGTCTTTCCGTACTACCCGCACATCCCCGGCCCGTTCCTGCCCGAGGGCGCCCGCCTGGTCGCGATCACCTCCGACCCCGACGAGGCCGTCCGCGCGCCGATGGGCGACGCGATCGTCGCCGACGTCGGCCTGACGCTGGCGGCGCTGGTCGAGGCGGTCCCCGAGTCCGACCGCCCCGTGCCGGAGCCGAACCCCGGCCCCGGTGACCTCCCGGTCACCGACCCGCTGAACGCCTCCACCGTCCACGGCGCGCTCCGCGAGGCGCTCCCCGAGGACGCGATCGTCGTCCTCGAGTCGCCCTCCTCGACGCTCGCGCTGCGCAATCAGCTGCGCCTCTCGCGCCCCGGCTCCTACTACTTCAGCGCCGGCGGCGGCCTCGGCTTCGGCCTCGCCGCGTCGATCGGCGTGCAGATGGCGGAGCCCGACCGCCCCGTCGTCTGCGTCCTCGGCGAGGGCTCCGCGCAGTACGCGATCGCCGGCTTCTGGAGCGCGGTCGCCTACGGCGTGCCGGTCACCTTCCTGGTCCTGCGCAACGAGGAGTACGCGATCCTCAAGTGGTTCGCGGAAGTCGCGCAGATCACCGGCGCGCCCGGCCTCGACCTGCCGAAGCTCGACGTCGCCGCGGTCGCCGCGGGCTACGGGGTGAACACGACGACGGCGACCGACCGCGACGGCGTCGCCGAGGCGCTGCAAGCGGCGCTGGCTTCGTCGAAGCCGGAGCTGGTCGAAGTGCCCGTCGCGCCCGGCATGTCGCTGTTCTAGGTCGATGACGGACGCGGGCGCATCGTCGACCCCGAGCGGCCGTCCTCCGGCCGTCGCGCCGGCGCCGAGCGGGTCACGCCCGCGGACCGCGGGCCGCCACTGGCCCGGACCGCTGATGGCCTTGCGTTCGCTCCTCGACCGCGGCCCTGCCGCGCTGACGCCCCCGACGCGCGATCCCTCCCCGGACCGCGCGCCCGACTCGCTTGCCGCCGGCGTCGCCGAGCCGCTGCGCGGCGAACTGGAGGCGCTGCTCGGCGCCGATCGCGTCCTCTCGCGCCCCGGCGACCTCGTCAAGTACGCCTCCGACGCGTCGCCCTACCGCAAGTTCCCGCGCGCGGTGGTGATGGCGAAGACGCCTGGCGACGTCGCCGCGGTGCTCGCCTTCGGTCGCGCCCAGGGCATCCCGGTCACCTTCCGCGCCGGCGGTACCAGCCTGAACGGCCAGGGGCAGACCGACGGCATCCTCGTCGACGTCCGCCGTCACTTCCGCGGCCTCACCGTCGAGGAGGACGGGGCCGCGGTGCGGGTCGGCACCGGCACGATCCTCGGCCACGTGAACCGCGTGCTGGTGCCGCTGGGCCGCCGCCTCGGTCCCGACCCGGCGAGCACCGACGTCTGCACGGTCGGCGGCGTCGTCGCCAACAACTCGGGCGGGATGCGCTGCGGGGTGACCAAGGACAGCTACTCGACGCTGCGCTCGCTGACCTTCGTCCTGCCCTCGGGGACGCGGATCGACACCGCCGCGCCCGGCGCCGCCGCCGAATTCGAGGCGGCCGAGCCGGAGCTTGCCGCGGGTCTCGCCGCGATCCGCGAGGAGATCCGCGCCGACGCCGACCTTTCGGCACGCATCCGGCGCAAGTTCGAGATCAAGAACACGACCGGGTACCGCCTCTGCGCCTTCCTCGACGCGGACGAGCCGTTGGAGATCTTCCGTCGCCTGCTCGTCGGCTCCGAGGGTACGCTCGCCTGGATCGCCGAGGTCGTCTTCGACACGGTCCCGCAGCCCGCGCTCACCACCACCGCCTGGGTCCACTTCCCCGACATCGACAGCGCCGTCGCCCCGGTCAACGACCTCGTCGCGAGCGGCGCCACGGCGGTCGAGCTGATGGTCGCGCCGGCCCTCATCACCGCGGCCTGGAACATGGTGGGTGCGCCGCAGGAGTGGAAAGAGCTCGCCCCGACCTCCGCGGCGCTCCTCGTCGAGTACGGCGGCGCGACCCCCGCGGAGCTCGACGCGCAGGTGGCGCGGGCGGCCGAGCTGCTCGGCGCCCACGAGACGATCCGCCCGATCGACTTCACCCGCGACGCGCAGGAGATCGAGACCGCCTGGCGCGTGCGCGAGGGCCTGCAGGGGCTGGTCGGCCGCCTGCGCCTCCCGGGCACGGCGCTGATCCTCGAGGACGTCTGCGTCCCGCCGGCCCGCATCGCCGAGTGCGCCCGCGATCTGCAGCCGCTTCTCATCGAGCACGGCTTCCTGCCCGGCGTCGCCGGCCACGCCTCCGCCGGGAACCTCCACTTCATGCTGACGCCGGACTTCTCCAAGCCGGAGGACGTCGGGCGCTACCAGGCCTTCATGGAGGGCCTGGTCGGGCTGATCGTCGACAAGTACGACGGCTCGCTGAAGGCCGAGCACGGCACCGGCGTGAACATGGCCCCTTACGTGGAGCGCGAGTGGGGGGCGAAGGCGACCGAGCTGATGTGGCGGGTGAAGCGGCTGGCCGACCCCGACGGGGTGCTCTCGCCCGGCGTCGTCCTCAACCGCGACCCGACCGCGCACCTGCGCGACCTGAAGACGACCCCGCCGATCGAGGAGTCGGCGACGACCTGCGTCGAGTGCGGCTTCTGCGAGCCGGTCTGCCCGAGCCGGGACCTGACCACGACGCCGCGCCAGCGGATCGTGCTGCGGCGGGAGATCGCGCGCCAGCCGAACGGCTCGCCGGTGCAGCAGGCGCTGCTCGACGAGCTCGGCCACGAGGCGCTCGACACCTGCGCGGCGGACGGCAGCTGCCGGCTCGCCTGTCCGGTCGACATCGACACCGGCGCGCTGGTGAAGGAACTGCGGGCCGACCGCCATACCGAGCGCGCCGAGCGCGCGGCGCTGGCGACGGCGAAGCGCTGGGGCGCGGTCGAGTGGGCCTCGCGCGCGGCGCTGCGCGTCGGGGGTCCGGCGGCGCGCCGCACCCGCAAGGGCCGGGCGCTCCCCGGCCCGGCCTCGGGCCGACTGCCGACGACGACCCGCGCGGCCGCGGCCGCGGTCTACGTCCCCTCCTGCACCAACCGGATCTTCGGCGGCGGCCCGGTCGAGGCGCTGGTTGCGGTCTCGGCACGCGCCGGCCTCCCTGTCTGGATCCCCGACGACGTGGCGGGGAGCTGCTGCGGCCTGCCGTGGAGCTCGAAAGGCTTCGGCGCCGCGCACGTGCACAAGGCGAACGAGCTGGTCGAGCGCCTCTGGGCATGGAGCGACGAGGGCGCGCTGCCGATCGTCGTCGACGCGGCCTCCTGCACCGGTGCGATCGTCGAACCGGGGGAGGGGACGCTGAGTGAGGCGAACGCCGCCCACCTGGCCGAGCTCCAGATCCTCGACTCGGTCGCCTGGGCCCACGACCGCCTGCTGCCCGAGTTGACCGTCACCCGCAGGCTTGACGCGGCGGCGATCCACCCGACCTGCGCCACCAACCGCCAGGGCCACGCTCCGCACCTCCGCGCCCTGGCCGCCGCGATCGCCGACGACGTCTATCAGCCGCCGACCGCGACCTGCTGCGGCTTCGCCGGCGACCGCGGGATCACCCACCCCGAACTGACCGCCAGCGCCACCCGCCAGGAGGCGTCCGAGCTGGCGGGCCGCCCCTTCGACGCCTACCTGTCGAGCAACCGCACCTGCGAGATCGGCATGACGCGCGCCACCCGCCGCCCCTACGAGTCGATCATCAACGCCCTGGATCGGGCGACCCGGCCTTAGGGGTATTCGGCGGGCCCGGCCGTCCGCACCAGTGCGGCGCCGGCCGTCCACACCACTACGCTCAGCCGTCCGCATCACTTCGGGCCGGGCCGTCCACACCACTTCGGATTGCCGGCGGCTGTCCTGGGCGCCTCATGGGGGTCCTGGCAGGCTGTGACCCCCATGAGGCGCCCAGGACGTGAGGCTTTCGTGGGAGAGGCGGCGAGGGTTCGTCACGAAGTCC
>JBPYFM010000072.1:0-4359 GCA_051986435.1 Solirubrobacterales bacterium
CGAGCGCCAGCCCGAGCACCTCGTCGATGCTCATCACCGGATGGAATGACATCTGCTCGCGCACCTCCTCGGGGACCTCGTCGAGGTCGCCGCGGTTGCGCTCGGGCAGGATCACCTCGGTCAGCCCCGCCGCGTGGGCCGCCAGCACCTTCTGCTTGAGGCCGCCGATCGGCAGCACCCGTCCTTGCAGGGTCACCTCTCCGGTCATGCCAACAGTGTGCTTGACGGGGCGGCCGGTGAGCAGGCTGACCAGCGCCGTGGTCATCGCGGTGCCCGCGCTCGGGCCGTCCTTGGGGATCGCCCCGGCCGGCACGTGCACGTGGAACTCCCGCTGGAAGCGGTCCTCGGGGATGCCCAGCGCCTCACGGTGCGAGCGGACGTAGGAGAGGGCGATCCGCGCCGACTCCTTCATCACGTCGCCGAGCTGGCCGGTCAGGAGCAGGCCCTTGTCGCCGTCCATGGCGGTCGCCTCGATGAAGAGGATGTCGCCGCCGCTGCCGGTGACCGCGAGGCCCGTCGACACGCCCGGGATCGCCGTGCGCTCGACCGACTCCTGGAACACCTTCTGCCGTCCGAGCGCCTCGCGGACCGCCTCGATGTCGAGGACGATCGGCGCGGTCCCGTCGCCGGACGCAATCTTGGTCGCGGCGCCTCGCAGCAGCTTGCCGACCTCGCGCTCGAGCTGGCGCACGCCCGCCTCGCGGGTGTACTCGGCGACGACGGTCCGCAGGACGTCGTCCTCCACCGAGATCTCCTCCGGCTTCAGCCCGTTGCGCTTCAACTGCCGCGGCACCAGGTAGCCCTTGGCGATCGCCAGCTTCTCCTCGGTCGTGTAGCCGTCGAACGCGATGATCTCCATGCGGTCGAGCAGCGGCGCCGGGATCGTGTCCAGCAGGTTCGCGGTGGCGATGAAGACGACCTCGGAGAGGTCGACCTCGACGTCCAGGTAGTGGTCGCGGAACGAGTGGTTCTGCGCCGGGTCGAGGACCTCGAGCAGCGCCGCCGACGGGTCGCCGCGCCAGTCGGCGCCGACCTTGTCGACCTCGTCCAGCAGGATCACCGGGTTCATCGTCTCGGCGTCGCGCAGGGCACGGACGATCCGTCCCGGCAGGGCGCCGATGTAGGTGCGACGGTGGCCGCGGATCTCCGCCTCGTCGTGCAGGCCGCCGAGGCTGATGCGGACGAACTCGCGCCCGAGGCTGCGGGCGATCGACTCGCCGATCGAGGTCTTGCCGGTGCCGGGAGGCCCGACCAGGGTCAGGATCGTGCCGTTGGCCCGGCTGTCCTCCTCGATCTCCTCGGCGCGCTCCTCGCGCAGCTTGCGCACGGCTACGAACTGGGTGATCCGTTTCTTCACGTCCTCGAGCCCGGCGTGGTCGGCGTCCAGCACCTCACGCGTGTGGTTCGGGTCGAGCTTGTCCTCGGAGCGCTTGCTCCACGGGACGGCGATCAGCCAGTCGAGGTAGCTGCGGATCATCGAGCTCTCCGGCGACTGCTCGCCCTGGCGCTCCAGCCGACGGAGCTCCTTGTAGGCCTGCTCCTCGACCGCGTCCGGCATGCCGGCCTCGTCGATCTTCGTCTCGTATTCGCCGATCAGGTCCTCGTCGTCCTCGCCTAGCTCCTTGCGGATCGACTCCATCTGTTTGCGCAGGAAGTACTCGCGCTGCTGTTTCTGGGCGCCCGACTCGACGTCGTCGCGGATTTTCGAGCGGACCTGCAGCTCCGCGAGGCGCTCGCGCTGCAGCTCGAGCGCGATCTCCAGTCGCTGGGTGACGTCGATCGTCTCCAGCAGGCGGAGCTTGCCCTCGTTGGGTATGTCGGGGGCGAGGCCGGAGGTGTCGGCCAGCGCGCCGGGCTCCTCGATCGAGCGCAGGAAGTTGGCGATGCGGCCGTCGTCGCCCCGCAGCTCGAGGATCTCCTCGACGACCGCGCGGTACTCGCGCGCCACCTCGCGGGTGTGCTCGTCGTCGGGGTGGCCGTCGTGGATCTCCTGGACCTCGACGTGGAGGACGTCGGAGTCCTCGCCGGCCTGGGCGGCGCCGGCGATGCCGCGGTGGAGGCCGACCACGGTCGCGACCGGCACGCCGCGGCGCGAGGTGCCGTGCTCGACCACCTCGGCGACCACGCCGACGCGGCCGTACGCACCGTCGGTACGGGGGAGGAGGAAGACGCGCTCGTCCTCGCCGACGTCGATCGGCAGGGTGGCGGTGACGGTCGGGAACACGATCGCATCGTCCAGGGGAACGAGTCTGTAAGTCATGATCAAGTCCACTTTCTGTAGTTAGTGCTTAATCAGGATAGCGCTACAGCTTCCGTACCACAACCCCCGCCGGTAGGCTGCGCCGTATGGACGACGCACGCGCGAAAGAGCTGCTGAAAGCGGAGCGGGAAAGGGTCGAAGCCGAGCTCTCCCGCCTGCGCGGGCAAGGCCGGGAGGAGTCCAGCGAGGACGCCCCGGCGGGCGACTTCAACAACGAGGGCCTCTACGAAGACGAGCTCGCCGAAGGGCGCGAGGGCGACCTGCGGCGCCGCCTCGACCAGGTCGAGCGGGCCGAGGAGCGCCTCGCCGCCGGTACCTACGGCCTCTCGGTGCAGTCGGGCGAGCCGATCCCCGACGGCCGCCTCGAAGCCGAACCGCTCGCCGAGCTGACCCGCGACGAGGAGCCTGGCGGCGACAGGCGCTGGTAGCCGCGGGGGCGCCCCGCCCCGCGGCCACGAATTTTTCAAGCGGGCGCTCCTGCCCGCCGATAGGTTCGGCAGATGGCTACCGAACCCACCCCCGCAGCTGAGGCGATGCTCTACGGAGGGCGCTTCCTGACCGAGGACGCTCCCGACGGTCCCTTCCCGACGACCGGCATGTCGGCGCTCGACGCACAGCGCCTGGTCGAAGAGGAACTTCAGTTGGAGGGCGACCCCAACCGCAACCTCGCCACCTTCGTCACCACCTGGATGGAGCCGGAGGCGAACCGGCTGATCGCCGAGAACAACTACCGCAACTTCATCGACCACGCCGAGTACCCGGTGTCGGCCGAGATCGAGAAGCGCTGCATCCGGATGCTCGCCGACCTCTACCACGCGCCCGGAGAGACGACCGGCGCCCGTACGCAGGGCTCCTCGGAGGCGATCATGCTCGGCGCCCTCTCGCTGAAGTGGAAGTGGAAGGAACGGCGCGAAGCGGCCGGCAAGTCGATCGAGACTCCGAACCTCGTCTTCGGCGGCGACGTCCACGTGGTCTGGGAGAAGTTCTGTCGCTACTTCGACGTCGAACCGCGGATCGTCCCGTTGCAGGAAGGCAAGTACACGATCGGCCCGGAGGACGTGGAGCCGCACGTCGACGAGAACACGATCGGCGTCGCCGCCGTCCTCGGCACCACCTTCACCGGCCACGCCGACGAGATCGTCGGGATCAACGACATGCTGCTGCGGCTGAAGGACGAGAAGGGCCACGACGTGCCGATCCACGTCGACGCCGCGAGCGGCGGCTTCGTCTGGCCGTTCCTCTACCCGCACTCGGAGTGGGACTTCCGGCTCGAGCAGGTGCGCTCGATCAACGTCTCCGGCCACAAGTTCGGCCTCGTCTATCCCGGCATCGGCTGGCTGGTGTTCCGGGAAGAGTCGGACCTCGCCGGGGACCTCGTCTTCTACGAGAATTACCTGGGGGAGACCGACGCGACCTTCACCCTCAACTTCTCCACCGGCGCCTCGATGGTGCTGGCCCAGTACTACAACTTCGTCCGCTTCGGCCGCGAGGGCTACGGCTACATCATGGAGGCGATGGAGTCCAACGCGAAGGCCCTGGTAGAGAAGCTCGACCGCTGCGGCCACTTCGAACTGATCGGGGCCGACGAGGAGCAGCTGCCCCTCGTCGCCTTCAAGCTGATCGACGGCAAGGGGTACGACGAGTTCGACGTCTCCTGGCAGCTCTCGGCGGAGCGCGGCTGGATGCTCCCGGCCTACACGATGCCGCCGAACGCCCAGGACGTGAAAGTCCTGCGCGCACTCGTCAAGCACACGCTGAGCCGCGCCCAGATCGACCGCCTGGCCGAGGACATCGAACACGCCTGCGACACGCTGGAGAAGAAGGGCCCCACGCACCAGGTCGAGAGGCATAAGGCGAAGCGCAGCCCGAACGTGTAGGGGGCGGGGAAGGGACGGGGTAAGGGACGGAGCCTCGCAAGCTGGCGCCCGGGGGGCGGCGAGGGACGGGGAAAGGGACGGGCCGAGGGACGGGCAAAGGGACGCGGCCCTCTCGGCCACGGCCCGGGCAGGCTGTGGCCGTGGCCGAGAGGGCCGGGTCTCAGGGGAGTGTGGAGGGACACTCGCGGGAGGGTGACGGGGGCGTCACGGGAGAGCGACGGG
>JBPYFM010000073.1:0-31189 GCA_051986435.1 Solirubrobacterales bacterium
TTGCCTGCCTGGATCTGCAGCTTGATGACGGTGAGTACTTTTTTGGCCATGAGCGGCTGTGCAGCGTAGCGCTTCGCGCTCGCTAAATCTTCTTGACCTGGTCGTAGCCGACCTCGACCGGCGTCTCTCGACCGAAGATCGAGACCAGGACTTTGAGTTTCGCGCCGTCCTCGTTGATCTCGGCGATCTCGCCGGAGAAGTCGGAGAGCGGGCCGGAGATGACTTTGACCGATTCGCCGATCGAGAACTGCGCCTGGGTGCGCGGCCGCTCGGCGGTCTCGCGGTGCAGCAGGCGGTCGACCTCCGGTTTCGAGAGCGGCACCGGCTTGTTCCGTTCGGCGCCGACGAAGCCGGTCACCCCGGGCGTGTTTTTAACCAGGCTCCAGGCGTCGTCGGTCATCTCCATGTTGACCAGGACGTAACCGGGCATCGTCCGTTTCTCCTGGGTCACTTTCTGGCCGTCCTTGACCTCGGAGACCTGCTCGGTGGGGACGACGACCTGCCGCACGTTGCGGTTCTGGCTCATCGTCTGGACCCGGTGCTCAAGGTTGTGCTTGACCTTGTTCTCGTGCCCGGAATAGGTGTTGATCACGTACCAGCGAAACATCTGACAGAGAAGACTTTCTTGGAGTTGGTTAGAGGATGACTTCCTTGATGAGCCAGTTGAAGAGCGCGTCCAGAGCGCCGAGATAGGCCGCCGCGACGGCCACGAAGATGATCGTGACGGCGGTTGCCTGGACCAGCGTGTCGCGGTCGGGCCACTGGACTTTCTTCAACTCGGCCCAGCAGGAAAGCAGGAAGCCGATGACGCCGCCGCGCGCCCGGCTCTGCCGTTCGGCGGTGGCTTTCTTCTGTTGACGGGCGAGCTGTTCGCGCTCGCGCCGTTTCTGCTCGTCACGTTTTTGACGATCCGCCTGCTTGGCTGCTTTCGCCTCGGCGCGTCGCTCCGCCCGCGAAGGCTGGTGCGGCGCGTCGGGGGTCTCCAGGTCGGCCTCCGAGGCGCCCGCCGCGATCCCGGCCTCGACGGCCTCGACCTCGGCGACGTCACCGGAGACGCCGATCTGGGTGTCGTGCTGCGCCCGCGACTCAGCGCGGCGCTCGGAGCCGGAGCGTTTCTGCTCCTCGGCTTCGCGGGCGCGGCGCTCGGCCTTGCGCTGTGCGCGGGTTTTCGCCATCGACCTCTACCGGGTCTCTTTGTGCGGGGTGTGTTTCCCGCACCAGCGACAGAACTTGCGCAGCTCGACACGGTCGGGCGTATTGCGCCGCGACTTGTTGGTCTGATAATTCCGCCGCTTGCAGTCTTCGCAAGCCAGCGTCACCGCGATGCGGACATCTCCGCGAGCCATCTGTCCCCTCAAGTTCCGTGCCCGAAGGCACTCGTTACAAAGGAAAACCCCGGGCCGAGGCGCGAGGCTCAGAAAAGGATAGCGGGCGCAGAGAGCTTAGGTGGGAAGGCGTTGAGCGGCGAGGGGGGCACGACCAGGCGGAGGATGGTTCCGGTACGGCGTGCGGGCGGCGCGGGCCGGCGGCGACGGGCGGCTGGCTCCTCGGGGGCGGCGGCGGGCGGCGGGCGGCGGGCGGCGGGGGAAGCTGGCGCCTCGGGGGTCTGCGCCGGGACGCAGCTGGCGCCTCGGGCCCCTGCGCCGGGAAGCTGGCGCCCGGGCGGAAGCTGGCGCCTCGGGCGCCGGCGCCGGGGAAGCTGTCGCCCGGGGCGGCTGATCGGGGGTCCTGGCAGGCTGTGACCCCCGATCAGCCGCCCAGGTCGGGAGGTGGTGCGGGAGACGCCGAGGGTTCGTCACGCATCCGTGGGCTTCTCCACGGATGCGTGAGGGTTTCGTGACGTCTCCCGACCGCCACGGCCAACCCATAGACCTTTGTAACCCACAGGGTTACAAAGGTCTATGGGTTGCGGCCCGGAGGCCCGACCGCCGACGGAAGGCGCGCGGAAGCGTGGCCTCGTGCGCCTTCGGTGTCCTTCTCCGTGGTTCCGTGCGGGTTCCGGGAGGGCCGGTCTCGCGCTGCGTGGATCACCCGTGCCATGGCACGGGTTATCCATATCGCGGCCCGGATCGGGGGACGGAGGCGTGTCGTCGCTCCGTCGTCCCTCCCCGCGGGCGCCCCGTGGTGCCGCGGATGCCTGGCCGACCTCAGCCAGCCCGGGGGCGGCAGGGCATCCGCGGCGCCCGGCGGGGCTCCGCGGCACCCGGCAGCGCTCCGAACCGTGCCCCCCAAAGGCTCGTTCGCTGAGTTCTCGGCTAACCCGGGACGCGGGACTGCGACCTGACCTGGGTCGCCACCAGGTTGGCGTATTTGGCGATGGCTTCTCCGGTCGCCAAGCAGGTGAGGGTCGCCGGGCCGGCCGTGTTCAGGGTGCGGGCGACGGAGAGGGAGAGGGTCGTCGTTTCGGTGGCGCCGAGCTTGGCTATCGCTTCGCCACCGCCGTTCAAGGTGCAGGTGACGGTGCCTTCAGCGGCCGCTTCGACGGCGACGTTCGCGCTCACCACGTAGGAACCGATACCGAGGTTCTCGGCGAGGACGGTGGTCGCCCCGGTCCCGATCGGCTTCAGGGTGCCGAAGACTTCGAACGCGGGCAGGTCGCCGGGTTCGCCTTTTTCGCCGCGGGCTCCCTGAGCGCCTCTCGCGCCGGTCGCGCCTTTCGGGCCCTGTTTGCCGGTTTTGCCCTGCGGGCCTTGGGGACCGGCGGTTCCGCGGAGTTGGTTGCGGGTCTTCTTGGCGATCTTGCCCGCCGTCACGGCTTCCCTCTTCAGCTGTGCGGTGCCGACCGAGTTGCGTGGCAGCTGGGTGGCAGCGTAGGCGGCGCCGCCGAGCGCGAGGAAGAGGGCGAGGGTGGCGGCGACGTTGGCGTAGGTGAGGTGACGGCGCAGGAAACCCACGCCGTCACCTTATCGAGCGCCCAGGTCCCCGGCGCGCTCGGCCGATGTCGCGCCGGGCAGGCACCAGAGGCCGATCGCCGGCGCCGAGGACTGCAGGGCCGCGCCGAAGCCGATCCCGATCACCATCGCGGTCACCACGTAGAAGATGTCCTGGAGCAGGATCCCGAGTGGCAGCGACCAGTGGTGCGGGCGCTGCTGGAGGCGATCGCGGTGCCGAGGACGGAGAGCGCCGGCGCCACCACGGTCGCCGCGAGGGTCAGGACGAGCCCGGCGAGGAGCCGACGACCGGCAGGATCCTGGCAGGCTGCAGGCCGTTGGGGAGGATGGGGACGAAGGTCTTCTGGTCTTCGTGCGCGGCGGCCGGCGCGGTGATCAGCACCGCGACGAGCGTCAACCCCGTCACCGCCGGCAGGAGCCAGAAGCCGCTGCGGGTGTCGACCATCTTGCGCAGCTCCACCTTGGTCAGGCGGGCCAGGCCCGGGCGCCGGTCGCGCCCGGCGGGCGCCGCCTGCATCTCGGGTGCGTCGATCGCGTGGGCGCGCATCGCTCCCCTCCTTGCCGTTGTCGGTGGTCAGGTGATCCGCGATGCCTCGCCGCCGGGGTTCCGCGCTGACGCCGCCCCTCAGGGCGTGGTCGGTTCGAGGCCGACCACGGTGTAGTAGCCGACCAGGATCAGACGGCGGCCGTCGGAGACCATCGGGGTGTAGCCCGACTGGTCCATCTCGAAGTTCTTCTTGTGGGTGCGGACGTCGATGCCGATCGTCTTTTTCGTGGTGAAGCTGGAGACGTAGACGGTGTGGCCGATCACGGTCGCGGTCCCCGGGACCGGGCCGCCGACGTCGTAGGTCCAGAGGACCTTGCCGGTGCGGGCGTCGAGGGCGAAGAAACGGCCGTTTTCGGAGCCGATGTAGACGGTCGGCAGGGTGCCCGGCACCTGGGCGACGGCGGGCGAGCCGTAGACCGCGCCGCCGGTTTCGAAGCTCCACTTCACCTTGCCGGTCGCCTCGTCGAAGGCGTAGACGATGCCGTCGTCGCGGGCCGCGTAGACGTTGCCGAAGGCGATCGCCGGCGAGGAGAAGAAACCGCCCTCGCCGTAGGGCGCCACGGCGCTGGTATTGGTGCGCCAGACCGGCTTGCCGGTGTTCGCGTTCAGCGCGTACATCGAGCTCTGGTAGTCGCCGTCGAAGACGTTGCCCGCGTCGTAGCTGGGGCTCGCTTTGAACGCGCCGGGCGCCTTGAAGCCCCAGACCGAGTGGCCGTCGCCGGCGTCGAGCGCCAGCACTTCCGCACCGTCGGTGCCGATATAGACGTTGCCGTCGACCGGCAGCGGCGAGGATTCCAGGTGGGCGTGCAGGTGGCGCTTCCAGACGACCTTGCCGGTCTTCCCGTCGCCCGCCACCAGCGTGCCGTCGAGGAAGGCGCCGTAGACCAGCCCGCGGTAGTAGGCGGGCCCGGTGACGATCTGCTGGTGGCCTTTGTTCTTCTTGTCGAGCACCAATTCTGAGATCACCTTGCGCGTGCCCAACTGGATCGCTTTGCCGTTGCCGTACTTGTTGATCGCGTAGGCGACCCGGCCGCCGATCGCGGGCGGGAACTCGAGCAGCCCGTGCGTGTTGATCGACCACGCCTGCTTCAGCGGGGGATCGAGCGGCCGGTCGATCGACCCTCGGTCGGCGGGCAGGTAGTGCGTGCGCTGGGGGACGCGGCCGAAGAAGGGCCAGTCGACGTAGCCCGGTTCGAGGTCCATCGTCGGCTTCGTCGCGGGCTTTTCGGTGCCGCCGCCGGAGGTGGTCGAGGCGCCCGAGGCGGAGCCGGACGTGGCGGAGCCGGACGATCCCCCGCCGCCGCATCCCGCCACGAGCAGGGCGAGGAACGCGACGAACGCGAGCAGGGCGATGGATCTCGACTTCGGCTTCTTCATCGACGCGGGTGATATCGGCCACGGCGGCGCGGCAGATGAGCGCATCATGATGCCCGTCATCGACGGTCGGCTCGCCCGGCCGGTCGCGACCGTCGTCGAGCCGACGCCCCGCCACGCGTTCCTCCTCCGCGAGTTGCTCGGAACCGCTCGCGGCCGGGGGCAACCTCGTCGGCGACGCCCATCCGGCCGCGCCGGCGATCGAGCACGGCGCCGAGCTTTGCTCGCGGGACAACGATTTCGCCCGATTCAGCGCATCCGCCGGGTCGATCCGCTCGCCCGAGCATCGACCCTTCGTCCAGATCCTCAAAAATGAGGTGGGTAATTAGGCAATCTCGGGTAAATGCAATCGACGCGGCTCGCGCCGGAACCCAATCTCGTCTCGACGAGCATCGGACGGGAACGGATGGTGGACGCGCTGCGCCGGCTCTACCAAGTGGTCGAGATCCAGGAGCCTCCGCGGATCGAGGACTACTGGATCGTCATCCCGGCCGACCCGGCGCGGGTCTACCTCGGGCTGCAACGGGCGGTGCCGGACTGGTTCGAGCTCTTCGTCGTGCCCAGGGAGCGGGCGCGGGACGAGTGAGGTCGAGCCCCATCATCGGGTCGTCGACGTAGGCGCCCTCGAGGAGGAAGGCCTCGCCGCGCGCGCCTTCGAGCTCGACCGCCGGCCCCTTCACTCGAGGACGCGGCGCGCGAGGACCGGGCGCTCGGGATCGGGCGGCGGGGCCGGGCTCGACCGTGGCGACCAGGTGGCGACCTCGAGCCGGCGCGGCGCCGGCTCGTCGCCCTCGCGTGCGGTGCGGGCCTCGACCGGGCTCAGCTGATCTTCGCCGCGTTCAAGTGGCAGTAGTTGAAGTCGAACGGCAGCACCTGCAGGTTCGCTTTGTTGATGTTCTGGCTGAGCTTCGTGAAGACGTGCTCGGCGCCCGGCTTGTCGCCTGCCTTCAGCTTCCTCCCCGCCGTCGCGAACAGTTCCGCCTCGATCTTCAGGTAGGCGAACCATTTGGCCAGCCGCGCTTCGTCGGCGGTCGGCCGCGGCAGCGCTTCCAGCTTCCGCAGCGTCTGCGCCTGCTCCTTGGAGGCCTTGGCGAACTTCACCGCCGCCGTCTTCAGCCGGCCCTTTTTCACTTCCTTGCGCACCCCGGCGAGAATCCGTTCGTTCGCCTTCGCGCTCGCCTTGCAGATCGGCTCGGCGGCTTCCTTGTATTCCTCGCGGCTCACTTCGGCGGCGAACGCCGCCCCGCACGCGATCAGCACCACCGCGGCCACCGCGGCCGCCGCGACCAGCATCCTTCTTGACATCCCACTCCCCTTCCCGCGCCTCCCGGCGACGATCGTCACGCCGTCAATTCAACCAGAGGCCCGGGCCGCCGCCATCGACCACCCGCCCACCCGAATAGGCTGCCGCCGGCGGGATCGACAATCGAAGAGGCGCAATCGCAGAGGGGGAATCGTGAAGCTGGTGATCGGCATCGTGCGCCCGGAGAAGGCGAACGACGTGCTCGAGTCGCTCTATCGGGCCGAGGTGCGGGGTGTCTCGATGAGCAGGGTGCAGGGGCACGGCGGGGAGCTTGAGCGGGTCGAGACCTACCGCGGGACGACCGTGAAGATGGGGCTGGCGGAGAAGGTGCGGCTGGAGATCGCGGTCTCCGACGAGTTCGTCGACGCGACCGTGGAGGCGCTCTGCGAGGGCGCTCGGACCGGTGAGGTCGGCGACGGCAAGATCTTCGTCGTGCCGCTCGAGCAGGCGGTGCGCATCCGCACCGGCGACCGCGATACCGGGGCCGTCACCCCGGTCGAGAAGTGAGCGCCGCCGTGCCGGCAGCGGTCGCGGGCGTCAGCCCCGGGGACACGGCCTGGATGCTGGTGGCGACCGCGCTGGTGCTGATGATGACGCCGGCGCTCGGCCTCTTCTACGCGGGCCTCGTGCGGTCGAAGAACACCCTCAACACCTTCATGATGTGCGTCGGCGCGATCGCCGTGGCGATGGTCCTCTGGGCGCTGGTCGGTTACTCGCTCGCCTTCGACGGGACCGGCGCGATCCTCGGCGGCCTCGGCCACGTCGGGCTCAGCGGCGTCGGCTTCGCGCCGCGCGAAGGCACCGCGATCCCCGGCCTCCTCTTCATGGCCTTCGAGGCGACCTTCTGCGTCATCACCGTCGCCCTCGTCTCCGGCGCGGTGGTCGAGCGGATGCGCTTCGGCCCCTTTCTCGTCTTCGCCGGGCTGTGGTCGGTTTGCGTCTACGCGGTCCTCGCGCACTGGGCCTTCGGCGGCGGCTGGCTGCAGTCCGGCGGGACCCTTGACTTTGCCGGCGGCGTCCCCGTCGAGATGGGCTCCGGCTTCTCCGCCCTCGCCGCGGCGGTGGTCGTCGGCGCGCGCAAAGACTACGGCCGTCAGGCCCTCCTCCCGCACAACACGATGTACGTGCTGCTCGGCGCCGGCCTGCTCTGGTTCGGCTGGTTCGGGTTCAACGGCGGCAGCGGGCTGGGGGTCGGCGACCCGAGCGTCCTCGCCTTCACCAACACCCTCCTCTGCCCCGCCTGCACGCTGGTCGTCTGGTTCGCCCTCGACCTGCTCAGCGGCCGCAAGGTGACCGCGATCGGGGCGGCGACGGCGATCGTCGTCGGCTGCGTGGCGATCACCCCGGCGGGCGGCTACATCAGCCCTGGCTGGGGGATGCTGCTCGGCGGCCTCGCGGCGCTCCCCTCCCACGCGATCATCACCTGGCGGACGCGGACCCGGGTCGACGAGACGCTCGACGTCCTCGCCGCCCACGGCACCGCCGGCCTGGTCGGGATCCTCTTCGTCGGCTTCTTCGCCGAGGCTGCCTGGAACGGCGTCTCGGACGGCCTCCTCTACGGCAACGCGGCGCAGCTCTGGCACCAGGTCCTCGCGATCCTGGTCGCGCCGACCTACGCCTTCCTCGTCACCTTCGGCCTGCTGAAGCTGATCGGCCTGGTGACGCCGCTGCGCGCGACCGAGCACCAGGAGGCCCTCGGCATGGACGTCACCCAGCACGGCGAGGAGGCCTACGTCACCGGCGAGGGCGCGATCCTGATCACCGCCGAGGCCGGCCTCGAGGCGGAGACGATGGTGGCCGACCCGGCGTAGCGGTGCGTCAGACTGCGGCGCGATCGGCCCGACCGGGCTGCGCGGCGCAGTCGCGGTCAGGCGCCTCGAGGTCAGGCGCGTGCGAGGAACTGCTCCGCGACGCCCGGGTAGATGAGCCGCTGATCGTCGCCGAGGCCGGCTTTGGCCTCGCGGGTCCACTCGTCGACGGCGACCTCGGGCTCGCCAGCCTCGAGGCCATCGAAGGCGCTCGCGGCGACAAGCTCCGGCTGGGCCTTCTCGACGTCGAAGGAGGCGATCAGGTCGGTGTCGACGTAGCCGACGTGGACGCCGACGACCTCGATGCCCTGCGGCTTCAACTCGACCCGCGCCGAGTTCGAGTACGACCACGCGGCCGCCTTCGAGGCCGAGTAGGTGGCGAGGCGAGGGGCGGCGACCCAGGAGACGATCGACAGCATGTTCACGAAGGCACCGCCCCCGTTCCCCGCGATCACGGGCGCGAATGCCGCACGGCCGTCGTGGCCGACGGCGAGTAGTGCGCCCGGCGAAGGATCACCCGATCCGCGTGAGGTCGGGGCGGCGAGGCGCTCGTAGCGTGCCCGGGGTCGAACCCGATCCTGAAGATCGCTGCGGCCACTTCGAACTCGCCCTCCCGGCCGGCCGCCGCACGCGACCGTAGGCTGCCGGCGTGCTGACCGGAAACCAGATCCTGCTCGGCCTCGGGCTGGTCGTCGTTCTTGCGATCGGCTCCCGGGTGGTCGCCCAGCGGCTGCGGATCCCGGCGATCGTGCTGCTGCTCCCGGTCGGGTTCGCCGCCGGGGCGGCGACCGCCGACGTGCGGCCGGACGACCTGCTCGGCTCCCTCTTCCAGCCCTTCGTCTCGCTCGGCGTCGGCCTGATCCTCTTCGAGGCGGGCCTGCGCCTCGACCTGCGCGAGCTGAGCGCCTCGGTGCGGCGCGTCGTCGTGCGGCTGGTGGGGATCGGGACGCCGCTGACCCTGGCCGCGGTGACCGCGGCGACCGAGCTGATCTTCGACCTCGGCTGGGGCGTCTCGCTGGTCCTCGGCGCGATCCTCGTCGTCTCCGGCCCGACCGTGGTGCTGCCGCTGCTCTCGTTCATCCGGCCGAGCGACCGGGTCCGCTCGGTGCTCAAGTGGGAGGGGACGCTGATCGACCCGATCGGCGCGCTGCTCGGCGTGATCGCCCTGCACGCGGTGCTCCAGGGTGCCGTCGGCGAGCGCCCCTTCCACCCCGGCGAGCTTGCCTCGAGCCTCCTGATCGGGCTCGCCATCGGCCTCGTCGCGGCGCTCGCCCTGGGGGCGATGCTGCGGGTGGTCACGCGCGCGACCCCCGGCCAGGGGACCGCGGTCGCGCTGATGACGGTCGCGGCCGCGGTGGTCGCCGCCGACCTGCTGCGCGACGACGCCGGGTTGATCGCCGCCGCGGTGATGGGGATGGCGCTCGCCCGCCAGGACGAGCTCGACATCTCCCGCATCGTCGAGTTCCACAGCACCGTCGTCGAGCTGCTGATCGGCGTCCTGTTCGTGCTGATCTCGGCATCGGTGACGCCCTCGCAGGTGCACGCGGTGCTCTGGAAGGCGCTGCTGTTGGTCGCGGTCATCGCCATCGTGATCCGGCCGCTGGTGGTCCTCGTCGGCACCGGCGGCTCGGCCCTCTCCTGGCGCGAACGCGGCTTCGCCGCCTGGATGGCCCCGCGCGGCATCGTCGCCGGGGCGACCGCCTCGGCCTTCTCGCTCTCGCTCGCCGAAGCCGGCGTCGCCGGGGCGGAGCGGATCCTGCCGATCGTCTTCGTCGTGATCTTCGCCACCGTCGTCATCTACGGCCTGACCGGGCCGGTGGTGGCCCGGGCGCTCGGCGTGGCGGGCGCGGGGGCGCCGGTGGTCCTCGTCGTCGGCGGCGACGCCGTCGCCCGCGCGGTGGCGGTCGCGCTGCGCGCGGCCGGGGCGCGGGTGCGGTTGTGGACGGGCAGTGCGGCGGAGCGGAGCGCCGCCGACGCCGCCGGGCTCGACGCGGTCGTGCCGCCGCTCGGCCTCGACGTCGACCGGCTGGAGGCGGAGCTCGAGGAGGTCAGCGAGGCACTCGTCGTGAGCGCGAGCGACGACTACAACGCCCTGGTCGCCTACGAGCTGCGGCGCGAGCTTGGGAGCGATCGCGTCTACCGCCTGGCGCCGACCGAGTCGCCCCCCGAGCCGGTCCCCGCCCACGCCGAGGGCAGGATCCTCTTCGACCCGCGGCTGACCCACCCCGAGCTGGAGGCGAAGCTCGCGGCCGGAGCCCGGATCGGCGGCGCCGCCGGGCGCGAGCTCCGCGTCATCGAAGCCTGAGCCGCACGCCGGCGCCGCGCGCGCGTCCCTCCGCCCGCGGGCGCCTCGCGCCGTCGTGTCAACCGCGCGATCGGATCCCGTCGCGATGGGTACCTCCGGGGTTCCCCAGAGCGAAGGAGGAACCATGAGGAAGATGTTTGCTCTCGGCCTGACTCTGGCGGCCATCGGGAGCCAGGCGGGCGTCGCCGCCGCCACGACCTACCCGGGGGCCGAACCGACCGAGGTCGACCAGGACTGGGTCCAGGAAGCGCTGCGGATCGACCTCTTCGAGAGCAAGGGCGGCGCACTGGCGCAGCACCAGGCGGGAAGCCCGGCGGTGACGAAGCTCGGCCAAATGCTCGCCGAAGAAGACATGGCAGCCTTCGCCGAAGACCGTGCGGTGGCGAAGGAAATCGACGCCCCCGTGCCGAGCGACCCGAGCCCGGCGATGAAGAGGGAGCTGCAGAGGCTCGGCGCGATCCACGGCACGGCGTTCGACAAGGCCTACCCCGAAGCCGAGATCGCAGCCCATCTGAAAGCGATCAAGAAGGCGCAAGCGGAGATCGCGCGCGGCTCGGACGCGACGGTCATCGACTCGGCGACGATGAACCTGCGGATGTACGAAGCACACCTCGAGGCGGCCCGCGAAGTGCTGAAGGGAGTGTGAGCGAGCGATACCGCCGGTCAGGGCACCAGCCGCACCGGCAACGCCTTCAACTGATTGAGGAAGCTCGACTCGACGTAGGCGGGGCGGCCGTCGACTGTCATCTCGGGATAGCGGGCGAGCGTCTCCTCGAGGAGGATCTTCAGCTCGAGGCGCGCGAGCGCGGTCCCGAGGCAGAAGTGGCGGCCGCCCGCGCCGAACGCCTGGTGCTCGGGGTTGCGCAAGACGTCGAAGCGGTCGGGGTCCTCGTAGCGGCTCTCGTCGCGGTTGGAGGAGGCGTACCACATGACCACCTTGTCGCCGGCCTTGATCGGGCAGCCGCCGAGCTCGGTGTCCTTGGTCGCGGTGCGGCGGAAGTGGGCGAAGGCGGGGAACATGCGCAGCGACTCCTCGACCGCGCCGGGGATCAGCGCCGGGTCGTCGAGGAGGAGGCGGCGCTGGTCCGGGTTTTCCATCAGCGCCCGCATGCTCGAGCAGTAGGTCGCCTTGGTGCTGTCGTTGCCGGCGGCGACGAGGAGGAAGAAGCCCATCACGATCTCGTGCTCCTCGAGCCGCTGCCCTTCGACCTCGGCGTGGACCAGGACGCTGGTGAGATCGTCGGTCGGGTTCTCACGGCGGGCGGCGATCAGCGCGCCGCAGCGCGCGAAGACCTGTTCGATCGCCGCCTGGATCGTGCCTTCGATGTCGTCGACGTCGGGGCTGTAGTCGGGGTCGCTGGCGGCCAGGGCCATGTTCATCAGGTCGGCCCAGACGGCATCGTCCTCGGCCGGGATGCCCATGAAGCTGCCGATCACCCGCGAGACGGCAGGCTGGGCGACATCGGCGACGAGGTCGCAGGTCTCCCGCCCCTCGAGCCGGTCGAGCACGCCGACGACGATCTCCCGGATCGCCTCCTCGTGCGCGGCGATCCGCTTCGGCGTGAACCCCGCCTGGAACAACGCCTTCAGCCGGTCGTGCTTGGGCGGGTCCATGCCGATGAACATCGCTCGCGCCAGCTCGATCGGGAAGACCTCGTCGATCACCACGACCCCACCGAGCTCCGAGGAGTAGGTCTCCCAGTCCCGGCTCACCGTGTGGATGTCGTCGGCCAGGGTCACCGACCAGAAGCCCCTCGCCTGCGGCAGCTCCGTCACTTCCGAGGTCCAGTGGACCGGACACTCGCCCCGCATCCGCTTGAACAGCTCCAGCGGCGGCCCGTCCGCCCAATGGGGCCGCTCGAGCAGCAGAGCGTCCTCCACGTCCCCACCCCCCGCCGCGATCTCGGTCTGGTCCACCACGCGATTGCGACCATACTGGCCGGCCGGCCAACTGGCAAGGGTGGCGGCTCGGGGCGGGGCGTCCGCACCACTGCGGGGCGGGGCGTCCGCACCGCACCGACTTCGGCTCCGGCCAGTCCGCGCCACTTCCGCCTGCCGCTCCGCACCACTGCGGCCCCGGCCGTCCACACCACTTCGCGGCGCCGGCGGGTGTCCTGGGCGCCTCATGGGGGTCCTGGCAGGCTGTGACCCCCATGAGGCGCCCAGGACGTGAGGGGTGCGGGAGGGTTCCGTCACAGGGACGTTGCGAAGTCGGACTTACGTGATCGTGATGCGCGAGAGAAGGCACACCTCCGGCCCAGACTCTCCATTCCTCCTCCGGTCGGTGACGAAGACGCCGGGAACGTCACACGCCCGGGCGCCTTCCGTCTCTTTCCGGGCCCGGATCGAGGGTCCCCCGGGGTGCGGTCGTCCTAACCGACCTATAGCGCCGGTTAGGACGACCGCACCTGCGTGCGTGTTGTGCAACACGGGAGGAAGCGTGGAGATCCCACGCTCTTCGTGACGAGGTCCCACCTCCGTCACGGATCGGTGACGGGTCCGTCGCTCTCACGGATCGGTGACGGATCCGTCCCTCTCCCGTCACCCTCCCGCGAGTGTCCCTCCACTCTTCCCTGAGACCCGGCCCTCTCGGCCACGGCCACAGCCTGCCCGGGCCGTGGCCGAGAGGGCCGCGTCCCTTTCCTCGTCCCTTTCCCCGTCCCTTGCCGCCCCTTCCCCGCCGGCGGAAAACCGCACACAGGACGCGCCGACGTCCCCGCCGCTCCCGTCGCCGAGGTTTGGCTGCTGGAAGATCGCGGTGACGTGGCGATAGACAACACTTATCGTCGCGCCATGAACATTCGCCAGCTCGAATACCTCGATGCGCTCGCACGGGAGCGCAGCTTCCGCCGGGCGGCCGAACGGTGCAACGCCTCCCAGCCCGCGGTCTCGGTCGCGATCGCGAAGCTCGAGAGCGAGCTCGGGGTCGAGCTCGTCCACCGGGAGCACCGCGAGGTGACGCTGACGGCGGCGGGCGAATCGCTCGTGGGGCGGGCGCGCGAGGCGCTGGCGAGCGTCCGCGCGCTCACCGTCGAAGCCGGGTTGCTCGCCGGCACGCTCAACGGACGGCTGCGGCTGGGCGTGATCCCGACGGCGCTGCCGGCGGTCGCCGGGATCACCAAAGGCCTCCTGGCGGCGAACCCGGGGGTCCACCTGGAGGTCCGCTCGCTCTCCTCGGACGCGATCGTCACCGAGCTCGCCTCCTTCCGCATCGACGCCGGCCTGACCTACCTCGACAACGAGCCGATCGGCTCGGTCACCACCACCCCGGTCTACACCGAGCGCTACCTGTTCCTGACCGCGGAGGAGCCGCCGGGCGAGACCGTCCGTTGGGCCGACCTCGACGGCGCCCCGCTCTGCCTGCTCACCACCGACATGCAGAACCGGCGGATCATCGACGGCGCGCTGGAGCGCAAAGGCGCGACCGCGGCGGCGGTGGTCGAGACCGACTCGATCTCGGCCCTGATCTCCTACGTGCGGGCCGGCTGGCCGAGCATCGTCTCCGACGCCTGGGTCGAGCTCTACGGCGTGCCCGAGGGGATGAGCGCGCTGCCGCTGGTCGCACCGCAGATCAGCCACTCGGTCGGACTGATCACGCGGACGACGGAGCTGCCGCCGCCGCTGGTCAAGGCGCTGATCGAGACCCTCGGCGAGCGGGTCGCATAAGCGCCCGCGCCGCGGTCAGCCCGCCGCGACGGCGGGGACGAACGACGACTCCTCGGAGATCGGCCGCACGTCCACCGCGATCACCTTGTACTCCGGGCACGAGGTGTTGACGTCGGCGGACTGGCCGACGAGGAGGTTCGTCCGCGTCGCCGGGAAGTGGAACGTCGTGAAGACGTGGCCGGGCTCGATCCGCTCGGTCACCTTCGCCTCCACTTCGATCCGCCCGACCCGGCTGCGAACCGAGACGCGGTCCCCGTCGCCGACCCAGAGGCGCTCGGCATCGGCCGGATGGATCTCGAGGACATCGCGGTCGACCAGCGCCGCGTTGCCGGTGCGCCGCGTCATCGTCCCCGCGTTGTAGTGCTGCAGGATCCGACCGGTGACGAGCACCAGGGGGAAGTCGTCGTCCGCCGCGTCCCCAGGCTCCTTATATGGGAGGGCGGCGAAGTGGGCGCGCCCGCCGGGGCGGTCGAAGACCGTGTCGTAGAGCGTCGGCGAGTCGGAGCCGTCGGGACGCACCGGCCACTGCAGGCCGCGCCGCCCGAGGCGCTCGCGGCTGACGCCGGCGTAGGCGGGGGTGAGCCGGGCGATCTCGTCGAGCGCGTCCCAGGGGCTCCCCCACCCCGTCTCGTGGCCGAGCCGACGCGAGACCTCGCCGATGATCTCGAAGTCCGTCCGCGCCTCCCCCGGCGGGGCGATCGCCGGTTCGACGATCTGGAAGCGGCGCTCGGCGTTGATGAAGGTGCCTTCCTTTTCGAGGAAGGCGGAGGCGGGCAGGACGACGTCGGCGAACTTCGTCGTCTCGTTCTCGAAGATCTCCTGGCAGACGAGGAACTCGAGGCTCTCCAGCGCGGCGGTGACGTGGGCGGTGTCGGGGTCGGTCTGGGCGACGTCCTCGCCGAAGATGTACATCGCGCGCAGGTCGCCGGCGACCGCGGCGTCGAACATCTGCGGGATCGTCATCCCCTTGCGGCGCGAGAGCGGCGCCCCCCAGGCCGCTTCGAAGCTGCGCGCGACCTCCTCGTCCTCGACCGGGCGGTAGGCGGTGTAGGTGTCCGGCAGGGCGCCCATGTCGGATGACCCCTGGACGTTGTTCTGGCCCCGCAGCGGCAGGAGCGACGAACCCGGCCTGCCGACCTTGCCGGTCATCATCGCCAGGTTGCAGAGGAGCTGCACGACCTCGGAGCCGTACTTGTGCTCGGTCACGCCGAGGCCCCAGAGGAGCGAGCCACTCGCCGCCTCGCCATAGAGGCGCGCCGCCGCTTCCAGTTCGGCGGCGGGAACGCCTGAGATCTCCGCGACCGCGGCCGGGTCGTAGCCCTCGAGCAGCTCCTCGAGCGCCTCGTAGCCTTCGGTGCGCGCGGCGACGAACTCCTCGTCCACGAGCCCTTCGCGGCGCACCACGTGGCAGAGGCCGAGGACGACGGCGGCGTTGGTCCCCGGGCGCGGCGCCAGGTGGATCTCCCCGTAGTCGGCGAGCTCGATCCGCCGCGGGTCGATCGTGATCAGCTTGCACCCGCGCAGCGCCGCCTGCTTGATCCGCGCGCCGACCACGGGGTGTCCCTGGGTCGGGTTGACGCCGAGGAGCAGCGCGACCTCGGCCTGGTCGATGTCGGTGAAGGAGCCGGTGGCGCCGGATAGCCCGAACGATCTGCGCATCGCGAAGGAGGTCGGCGAGTGACAGACGCGCGAGCAGTTGTCGATGTTGTTGGTGCCGATCGCGGCGCGCATCATGCGCGCCATCGCGTAGCAGTCCTCGTTGGTGGCGCGGGAGGAGGCGAGGCCGGCGATCGCATCGGGCCCGTGGGCGCCCTTGATCCGCCCGAGTTCGGTGGCGATCAGCTCGAGGGCCTCTTCCCAGGAGGAAGGCCGTAGCTCGCCGTCAGTGCGGATCAGCGGCGTGCGCAGGCGGTCGGGGGAGCTGGTGAAACCGTGGGCGAAGCGGCCCTTCAGGCAGGTGTGGCCCGCGTTGGCGGGGCCGTCGAGCGCCGGGCCGATCGAGACGATCCGCCCGCCCGAGGCGCGCGCCTCCAGCCGGCAGCCGACCCCGCAGTAGCCGCAGGTCGTCGTCGTCGTTTCCACGCTCAGCTCCTCTCCAGGTGGGCCACGAGAGCCACCTCGGTGATCGCGTCGGTCGGGCAGGTGTCGGCACAGGCGCCGCAGGAGACGCAGGTCGAGTCCGCGAAGCCGGCGCCGAGCCCGGCGGCGACGTTGGCCTCGAACCCGCGCCCGGTCGCGGTCAGCGCGAAGGCGCCCTGGACCTCGTCGCAGGCGCGCACGCAGCGCCCGCAGGAGATGCAGAGCTGGTGCCGCAGCGCCAGGTAGGGATGGCGCAGGTCGTCCTCGCCGCGGTGGACGGCACCGCCCCAACGCGGCTCCCCGACCTCCAGCCGCGCCGCCACCTGGGCCAGCTCGGTGTGCGGGGCGGGCGGCTCGGGCAGCTCGGAGAGGACGAGCTCGACGACCGCCCCCGCCACCCGGCGCGCGGTCGGATCCTCGGTCGCGATCTCCATCCCGTCGCGGCACGGAGTCGTGCAGGCGGGCAGCGGTTTGGGCGAGCCCGCGACGCCGACGAGGCAGACCCGGCAGGCGCCGAACGGGGCCTGGCGCTCGTCGAAGCAGAGGGTCGGCACCCAGCGCCCGGCCGCCCGCGCCGCCTCGAGGATCGTCATCCCCGGCGTCGCCTCGACCTCGACTCCGTCGACGGTGACCGTGGGCGCGTCGCCGCTCACGCGAGCCCCAACTCCTCCGGGAAGTGGGTCAAGAGGCTGCGCAGCGGCGCCGGGATGCCGCCGCCGTGGGCGCAGAGGCTGCCGAGCTCGAGCGCCTCCAGCAGGTCTTCCAATCGGGCGCGGTCGACCGGCGCGTCGGCCGCGAACTCCTCGTGGGCGCGGCGCAGGCCGATGCGGCAGGGGAAGCACTTGCCGCAGCTCTCCTCGGCGCCGAAGCGCAGGAGGTGGCGGGCGACGTCGCGCATGTCGGTGCGCTCGTCGAAGGCGAGGATGCTGCCGTGCCCGACCATGCAGCCGACCGCGGCGAGCGGCTCGAAGTCGAAGGGCGTGTCGAGGAGCGAGGCCGGGAGGATGCCGCCGAGCGGGCCACCGATCTGCACCGCCTTGATCTCGGCGCAGTCGCGGAGGCCGCCGGCGACGTCCTCGCAGAGCTCCCGCACCGTCATCCCGAAGGGGACCTCGTAGACGCTCGGGCGGGCGAAGCGCTCGTTGAAGCAGACCAGCTTCGAGCCGGCGGTCTCGGTGGCCGGGCTGAGCGCCCGGTAGGCCTCGGCCCCGCGGGCGGCGACGAAGGGGACGTTGCTGAGCGTCTCGACGTTGTTGACGACGGTCGGCATCCCGTACACGCCGCGCTCGGCCGGGAACGGCGGCCGCGCCGAGACCGTCCCGCGCAGCCCCTGCACGCAGGCCAGCAGCGCGGTCTCCTCGCCGACCACGTAGGAGCCGGCGCCCTCGATGATCGTCACGTCGAAGTCGAAGTCGGAGCCGAGGATGCCCGCGCCGAGCAGCCCCGCCTCGCGCGCCCGGGCGGCGGCGCGTTCCAGGGCCGGCTTCGAGGCCGGGTACTCGGAGCGGCACAGCACAAAACCGTGGCTGGCCCCGACCGCGAAACCGGCCAGCGCCATCCCCTCGAGCAGCAGCTCGGGGCTGCGCTCCATCAGGTACTTGTCGATGTAGGAGCCGGGGTCGCCCTCGTCGCCGTTGGCGACGACGAACCTCTCCGGCCCGGCCGCATTGGCGACGAACGACCACTTCACCCCGGCGGGGAAGCCGGCGCCGCCGCGCCCGCGCACGTCTGCCGCCTCGACCTCGGCGAGGAGGCGCTCGCGGCCGAGCTCGCCGAGCGCGCGCCGCAGGCCCCTCCACTCGCCGGGGTCGGCGCGGCGGGTGAGGACCGGCTCGGGCAACAGGCTCTCCCAGGCGGGCTCCGACGCGCGCCGGCTCGCGCCGGCGAGCGTCCGCTCGATCGCCCCCGCGCCGGCGTCGACCTCGTCGTCGACGCGGACCGCCGGCGCCGAGTGGCAGAAGCCGAGGCAGACGGTCTCCGCGAGGGACACCGAGCCGTCGGCGCTGCGCTCGCCCGGCGCGACGCCGAGCCCCGCGGCCAGCTCCTCGACCGGCCGCTCGCCGGCGGCGACGAAGCAGGCGGTCCCGGTACAGACGCGCACATGGCGGCGCCCACGCGGGGCGAGCAGGTCGTCGTAGAAGGTGGAGACGCCGTAGACCGCCGCCTCCGGCAGCCCCGAGACCTCGGCGGCGCGGCGGCGGTCGGCATCGGTGAGCTCGCCGTGGTCGTCCATCGCCTGCTTCAGGACGTCGAGCGCGGTCGGCGCATCGACGGCGTGATGGCGACGGATCAGCTCGACCAGATTCCGGGACACGATCCCCGCAGCCTAGGGCCGCTGGCGATGCCGGTCCAATATCGACCGTTGCGATATCGATAAACCGCGTTAATCGGAGCGGCGATTTCGCCTTTCGCTGCTCATCCGCACGGACACGTGGGCGCTCTTACTCATGCACCCGATGTGGCACGTTCCACATTCGCGAGTGGGAACCTTTCTCAGGCGATGATCGAGACGCTGGGCAGCGACCACCTGCGGGCCGTCCACGCGGACCTGGCGGACCTCGTGCGGCGCACGCCGACGCTGACCTCGGCGAGCATGTCGCGGCGCTGCGGGGGCACCGTCGCCTTCAAGGCCGAGTGCCTGCAGCGGACCGGGTCCTTCAAGCTTCGCGGCGCGCTCGCCAAGCTGCGGGCGCTCGGCGACGCGATCGACGGCGTGGTGGCGGCGAGCGCCGGCAACCACGGTCAGTCGCTCGCCTACGCGGCGCGCCACCACGGCGTGCGGTGCGAGGTCTACATGCCGCGCGGGGCGCCGATCTCCAAGGTCGAGGCGGTCCGCGCCTTCGGTGCGACCGTCCACGAGGAGGGTGCCTCGGTCGACGAGTGCCTCGTCCTCGCGCTGGCCCGGGCGCGCGAGAGCGGCATGACCTTCGTCCACCCTTTCGACGACCTCGACGTGATCGCCGGACAGGCCGGGGTCGGGATCGAGCTGGCGGAGGACGTCGCCGACCTCGGCAAGGTGGTGGTCCCGATCGGGGGCGGCGGCCTGGCCGCGGGGATCGGCGCGGTGCTCGCGGAGGCTCGTCCGGAGGTCGAGATCGTCGGCGTGCGGGCGGCCCGGCGCGAGACGATCGCCGACGGCATCGCGGTCAAGCACCCCGGGGCGCTGACCTCGCCGCTGATCGAACGGCACCTCGAGGCTGTCGTGAGCGTCGAGGAGCAGCCGATCGCGGAGGCGATGACGGTGCTCCTGGAGCGCGCGAAGCTGCTGGTCGAGGGCGCCGGCGCGGCGGCCCTGGCCGCCCTCCTGTCGGGACAGGTGAGCCCGGCCGCGCAAGGGGTCACCGTCGTCATCCTCTCCGGTGGCAACGTCGACGTCGGGCGCCTCGCCGGGATCGTCGCGCACGAGGAGACGCGGGCCGGCCGCCGCGCCCGCATCCTCACCAGGGTCCCGGATCGGCCGGGCAGCCTCGCCGCCCTCCTCGCCGCCGTCGCCAAGGCCGACGCGAACCTCCTCTCGGTCGAGCACGTCCGCGACGGCGTCCCCCTCGACGTCGGCGAGACCGCGATCGCCCTGTCCGTCGAAACCCGCGGACCGGATCACCTCGAACAGATGAGGGCCGACCTCCAGGCTGCCGGCTACCGCTTCACGCAGGAGCACTGACCGCTCCTTGATCGACACGGAAAACGTCGAGGACCTGGCTCACCGCCGGTGCCGATGGCCTCCCGCCTTCAGGAGCACCGCGCGGCCCACCACCCCACTGCCGGTCAGGCTCGCCGCAAGGCCCTTGCGCCCGTGGGCACGCACCAGCGCCGCGCCCTTCTGGGTCAACGGGATCCGGATCGCCTTGTCGGCGCCCGCGCGGAGGGCGAACGACGCCCGGCCGATCGTGAAGGCGTTCGCCTTGCGTGCGTGACGCGAGGACCTGGCAGCGCCGACCACCTTGACGCCCAGCCGGGCCGTGCCTGCACAGCCCGCCGCAGCAGCACACCGGAGGCGCAGGAGCGCCGCGCCCCCGTTCGTCTCGACGATCCGCGCGGCGCGCGCCCGCCCCTTCTTCCCCTTCGGCGGCGAAGGGGCCAGGGGCGCAGGCGGGGCGCCGATCGACACCGTGCCCGTGGCGGCGCTCGTGTTGCCGAGCGCGTCGGCGCCCGTCACCGTCACCGTGTAGGTGCCGGGGGCGGTGAAGGCGTGGGAGACGGCGGTCCCCGTCGCCGAGCCGCCGTCGCCGAAGGACCACCTGGTCGCCCCGAGGGCGGACCAGACGTCGAGCGGCGAGGCCGAGAAGGAGAGCGGCACGCCCGCGGTCCCGGCCGCCGGTATCGAGAGCCGACGCAACTGCGGGCCGGCGGCGTCGTAGCCGGCGGCCTGGATCGCGTAGCGGGTGCCGTCGTAGTGTTCCCAGGCGGCCACCGCGTCACCGTCGGCGTCGACCGCGACCTCGGGGCGGCCGTATTCATGACTCAGGGTCGAGAGGTCGGTGGGCGTGGCCCATCCCCCGCCGGCGGGCCTCGTCGACGCCTGGACGACATGGTCGGCGGCGCCTTCGTAGTTTTCCCAGATCGCCACCGCGTCCCCCACGGGGTCGATTGCGATCCGGGGGCGCAGCGCTTCCTGACCGGGGACCGAGAGCTCGGTCGGCGTGGCCCAGGAGCCACCGGCGGGCTTGGCGGTCGCCTGGACGATCTGTTCAGTGAGACTGGATCGCCACCAGGCCGCCACCGCTTCGCCGGCGGGGTCGATCGCGACCTGGGGTTCGAGCGCATCGGCGCCGGCCGCCGAGAGGTCGGTCGGCGGCCCCCAGGAGCCGCCGGCGGGCCGGGCGGCCGCCTGGGCGATCAGGTCCGCGCCGTCTTCGCGCGCCCATATCGCCGTCGCATCGCCCGCAGGGTTGATCGCGACCTCCGGTTCGTATGCCTCGAAGCCGACGGCCGAGAGGTCGGTCGGCGCGCTCCATCCCCCACCGGCGGGCCTGGACGCCGCCTGCGCGATGTCGTTGGTGCCGTCGTATTGCAGCCAGACCGCCACCGCTTCTCCGGCCGGGTCGACCGCCACCTCGGGGTCGCGCGCTTCGAAGTCGGCGGAGGAGAGGTCGGTCGGCGCGCTCCAGGAGCCGCCGACCACCTCGGACGCCGCCTGCACGACGTCGACGCTGCCGTCGTAGCGCCACCAGACCGCCACCGCTTCGCCGGCGGGATCGATCGCGACCGCGGGTTCGGACACGTCCAGGGACGTCGCCGAGAGGTCGACCGGGGCGCTCCAGGCGCCCCCCGCGACGTCCGTCGACGCCTGGATCAGTTCGTGGCCGGACCCTTGCCACCGCCAGACCGCCACCGCGTCGCCCGCGGGGTCGATCGCGACCGCGGGCGCGGGCACGTTGGGGCCCGGCGCCGAGAGGTCGACCGGGGCGCTCCAGGCGCCGCCGGCCGGCCTGGTCGCCGCCTGAACGACGTAGGTGCCGTCGTAGCGCCACCAGACCGCGACCGCGTCACCGGCGGCGTCGAGCGCCACCTGAGGCTCGAAGGCCTCCTGCGGCGCCGCGGAGATGTCGGTCGGCGCCAGCCAGGTCGGCGTGGCCCGCGCGGTCCCGGGCAGGATCGCCGCGATGGCGAGCGCCGCGAGCGCCAAGGTCGCGATACCCATCCCACGCGACGATGCCGCGCCGCCGCCGACCCGCGTCACCCGATCCATTCCGATCACGGCGCGTAATCAAGTACCCAGACGCCCCCGCGTCTATAGGGAGTTCATGCCATGCGATTCAGGCACCGAGTGCGACCCTGGTCGCGGCCGCCCGGTTGTGGACGCCGAGCTTCGCGTAGATGTGCTCGACGTGGCGGACCACGGTGTGGCGGCTGATGCCGAGCTCGTGGGCGATCCCGTCGTTGGTGTGCCCGGCGACGAGAGCTGCGAGGACCTCGGCCTCGCGCGGAGTGATCGGCAGTCGCTCGGCGAGCACCGCGGGCGACGTGACCCCCGACGGCGTGGATCCCGTCGATCCGTTCCCTCCTGCCGCCTCCACCCGGGCCCGCGCCGCCCGCAGGTGCGGTCCGACCAGCTCCAGCAGGCGGCGCTCGCGCGTGCCGAAGTCACGGCCGCCTCGATGGAGGGCAAGGCAACAGCTCGACCCCGAGGGTCCCCAGGCCAACTGGACCGACAACTCGTTGGTCATGCCGAGCGGCCGATAGAACTCGGCGAAGAGCCCGCCGCGGCTCCAGCTGTCCCGGGTCGCCCGGTCGGAGAGGCGCCGGGCCTCGCCGCGCGGGCGGCGCAGGTCGGACGTCATCAGGGGGTGCTCGGCCCAGTGATCGCCGATCGCACGCAGGAGGTCGGGCCGATAGATCGCCGGGTCGCCGACCTCGATCGCCATCTCGGTCATCCATTCGCGGGAGGAGACGGCCACGACGCCTTCGGCCCCGACCAGGTCCACGAGCCGCTCGCACTGCGCGATCAACTGCGGGGCCGCGGTACAGCCCGCGAGCCCGACGGCGAGGCCGACCGCTGCCTCCGCGTCCACCATCCGCAGTTGCCCCCGCCCGCTCACAAGCAGCAAGGGTTCCCTATCGACGGAAGGGTTTCAAGGGCCCGGCCTGAGTCCACCCTCATCGGGCTGGGCTGCCGCGATGGGCACCGACCACACGTCGGCCCCGCGGACAGGTCAGGTTTGTCCCGTCGGTGCTGCGCGCCAGGCGCATCCTCGAAACGCTCCACCTGCCGGCCCACTGCACGGCCGGCGGGCCGGCAATCCTCAGCACGCTCGACGGCGCGGAGCTCGACAAGATCTACGGAGCCGCCCGCGATCTCGAGCTCACCCCAAAGTCCATCGCAGACATCGGCGAGCTCCGGGCGCGACTGGCCGAGGTGGGTAAGCGGGGCTACGCCGTCGATGGGGAGCGCATCTCGCGCGGTCTCGGCGCTCCCGGCTCCTAGCTCGCCGTGGGGAAATGCATGTGCCGCTCGAGCGCGTCCTGCTCCGGCCAGCGCGTCGTCACCGCCTTGGCGCGGGTGTAGAAGCGGATGCCCTCGGCGCCGTGGATGTGGTGGTCGCCGAAAAGCGAGTCCTTCCAGCCGCCGAAGGAGTAGTAGGCCATCGGCACCGGGATCGGCACGTTGATCCCGATCATCCCGACCTGCACCTCGCGCTCGAACTTGCGGGCGGCGGCGCCGCTCGAGGTGAAGATCGCGGTCCCGTTGGCGAACGAGTTCTCGTTGATCAGGCGAATCGCCTCCTCGAGCGTGTCGACGCGGACGATCGCCAGCACCGGCCCGAAGATCTCGTCGCGATAGATCGACATCTCGGTCTCGACCCGGTCGAACAGGGTCGGCCCCACGAAGAAGCCGTCGCCGTCGACCTCGAGCTCGCGGCCGTCGAGCACCGCCACCGCGCCTGCCTCGATGCCCTCGCCGATGTAGCCGGCGATCCGCTCGCGCGCCTCCGGCGTCACCACGGGCCCCATTTCCGAGCCCGGGTCGAGACCGGCACCGACGCGGATCTCGCGCGCCTTCCGCTCGAGGCGCTCGACCAGCGGCTCGGCTGCGCCGCCGACGGCAACGCCGACCGAGATCGCCATGCAGCGCTGACCGGCGGAGCCGAAGCCGGCGGCGATCAGGTGGTCGGCGGCGAAATCGAGGTCGGCGTCGGGCAGGACGACGGCGTGGTTCTTGGCGCCGCCGAGGGCCTGCACGCGCTTGCCGGCTGCCGTCGCGCGCTCGTGGACGTAGCGGGCGATCGGGGTCGAGCCGACGAAGCTGACCCCGGCGACGTCGGGATGGTCGAGCAGCGCGTCGACCGCGACCTTGTCGCCGTGGACGACGTTGAAGACGCCCTCCGGCAGGCCGGCCTCCGCGTAGAGCTCCGCGACCAGCATCGAGGCCGAGGGGTCACGCTCGGAGGGCTTGAGGACGAAGGTGTTGCCGGTCGCGATCGCCACCGGGTGCATCCACATCGGCACCATCGCCGGGAAGTTGAAGGGGGTGATGCCGGCGCAGACCCCGAGCGGCCGGCGGAAGGAGTGGGCATCGACGTCGGTCGATATCTGCTCGGAGAACTCGCCCTTCAGCAGCTGCGGCAGCCCGCAGACGAACTCGACGACCTCGAGCCCGCGGACCACCTCACCCCTGGCGTCCTCGAGGACCTTGCCGTGCTCGGCGGAGACGATCCGCGCCAGCTCGTCGGTGCGCTGGTGGACGAGCTCGCGAAAGGCGAACATGATCCGCGTCCGCCGCGCCAGCGAGGTCTCGCTCCAGGAGGCGAACGCTGCCTTCGCGGCCTGGACAGCGCGGTCGACGTCGGACGGCTCGGCCAGCAGCACCTCGGCCTGGCGCTCCCCGGTGGCGGGGTTCCAGACCGGCGAGCGGCGGTTGCCGTCCCCGGCGGTCGGCCCCCCGATGTAGTGCTCGATCGTCCTCGACCCGGTGGAGGTCATGAGAGTCCCTGTTCAGAAATATGAATGGTGTACTTGATCTTGAAGGCAAGCTAACACCGTCACCGGGCCGGCCTCTCCACGCCTCGCTTGAGCACCTTGCCGGTCGGACCCTTCGGCAGCTCGTCGAGGAACCAGACCAGCCGCGGGTACTTGTAGGCGGCGATCCGCTCCCGCACGTACTCGGACACCTCCGCCGCGCACAGCTCCTCGCCCGGGTGGAGCACGATGGCGGCGCCGACCTCTTCTCCCCACTGGTCGTGGGGCACGCCGAGGACGGCGGCCTCGCGGATCTTCGGGTGCTCGAAGAGGATCTCCTCGACCTCGCGCGGATAGACGTTGTAGCCCCCGCGGATGATCATGTCCTTCTTACGGTCGACGACGTAGAACCAGCCGTCCTCGTCGACCCGGCCGAGATCGCCGGTGTGGAACCAGCCGTCCGCCATCACCGCCGCCGTCTCCTGCGGCCGGCGCCAGTACCCCTTCATCACGTTGTGCCCGCGGATGACGATCTCGCCGATCTCGCCTCGCGGCGCCTGCTCGCCGGACGCGTCGACGATCGCCATCTCCACCCCTTCGATCGGCGTGCCGATCGACCCGGGCCTGCGCCCTGTCCCTGGGTGGCTCGCGCTCGCCACCGGCGAGGTCTCCGACAGGCCGTAGCCCTCGAGGACCCGGCAGCCGAAGGCCTCCTCGAAGTCGCGCAGCACCTCGATTGGCATCGCCGCCCCCCCGGTGACGCAGACGCGCAGCGAGGAGAGGTTGAAGCGGTCGCGGGCCGGGTGGTGGAGCAGGGCGCCGAACATCGTCGGCACTCCGTAGAGGTGGGTCACCCGATCGCGCGCGATGACCTCCAGCGCCTCCCCGGGGTCGAATTTCGGCAGCAGGGTCAAAGTCGCCCCGGCCCGGAGCGAGGCGTTCATGCTCACCGTCTGGCCGAATGAGTGGAACAGCGGCAGGGCGCCGAGAACCACGTCGGCGTCGCCCAGCTCGGCCACCGTGCGGGCGACGACCTCGGCGTTGCGATCGAGGTTCGAGTGCGTCAGCTCCGCGCCCTTCGGCGTCCCGGTGGTGCCCGAGGTGTAGAGGATCACCGCGGTGTCCTCCGCGGCGACCGGGGCGAGCGCGGGCTCGGGCGCCCGGTCGGCCAGCAGGTCCGCGAACGACTGCGGCTCGACCGGGATCAGCTCGCTCCCGCCCGCCTCCGCCGCCGCCCTCGCCTCCGCGTCGAACCCGTGCCAGGCGAAAAGGAAGCCCGCGCCGGAGTCCTCCAGGTAGAAGGCGATCTCGCGCCGCTTCAGCAGCACGTTCATCGGCACGACCACGCCGCCGGCCCGCAGAACGCCGTAGTAGATCGGGGCGAACTCGATCACGTTCGGCAGCATCAGCCCGGCGCGGTCGCCCGGCCGCAGGCCGCGGTCACGGAGCAGCCCGGCGACCTGGGCGCTTGCCGCATCGAGCTCCGCGTAGGTGAGCCGCCTCCCGGCGAGCGAGACCGCGGCGCGATCACCGCAGCGCGCCGCGGTATCGATCAGCAGCGAGGCCAGGTTGGCCTCGGCCGGCCCCCTCATCGCGCCGCGGGCTCCGTGCCGAAGCTCGCCGCGGCGACCGCCGCGGCATCGCCGCGGGCCCCGACGCCGATCGTCTCGTAGCGGCGCGGGCGCGAGGTACGCAGCCACCAGGCGACCGCCAGACCGATCACGATCGCCGCCAGGTAGAGCCAGGGCAAGGCCTGGACGAGGGAGCTTTCCGAGCCGGTCAGCAGGTCGAAGTGGGCGACGGCCAGCCCGGCGCTGCCGAGGAGCCCGAGCGTCGCCAGCACCGGCGCGATCGCGGTCGTCCAGAGGCGCGGGTCCTGCCGCCTACGGAAGTAGGCGAAGGTGGCCGCGGCGGCGCCCGCCTGCAGCAGGATGATCCCCAGGGTGCCGAGGCCGAGCGCCGGCGCCGCCACCTGCAGGTAGGGATCGAGCTTGGCGATCGCGAGCGCGCCGACGACCACCACGACCAGCGAGGTCTGCAGGGCGCTGGCAAGGAAGGGCGAGCCGGTGCGCGGATTGGTCCGGGTGAGGAAGCGCGGCAGCAGCCCGTCTCGGCCGACCCCGTACATGTACCGGGAGGCGCCCTGGTGGAAGGCCAGGAAGCCGGCGAAGATGCTGGTGACGACGAGGACCTGCATCACGTCGGTGCTGAACTTGCCGACTTCGACGAAGTTGGCGGTGAAGAGGAACGCTTCGGGCGCTTCGCCCGCCGCCGTCGGTGCCGTGTCGACGCCGTAGGCGCTGATCGCCGCCCAGGTGGTGAGCGTGTAGAAGATGCCGATGATCGCCAGCCCGGCGTAGGTGGCGCGCGCGACCGCGCGCTCCGGCGCCTTCGTCTCCTCGCTGTAGAGGGCCGCGGCCTCGAAGCCGATGAAGGAGCTGAACGCGTACATCAGTGCCACCCCGACCGAGCCGCCGAAGACGGTCGCCGGGGCGAACACCTTGAGCGAGAAGCCGTGGAAGCCGTGCTCGAGCAGAACGGCGAAGTCGAAGACCCCGAGCACCAACATCTCCAGGACCAGCGCCACGGCGAGGACGCCGGCGGTGATGTCGATCCGCAGCACGCCGAAGACGGCGACGATCGCAACCCCGATCCCCCACCAGGCCTCCCAGGGCAAGGTCACCGAGAAGAGTTCGCTGAAGACGGTGTGGGCGAAGAAACCGAACGAGGCGCTGAGGGCGATCGCGGTCGCGTTGTAGGCGATGATCGCGACGTAGGCAGCGGCCGCGCCGGCCGGTCGTCCCAGACCACGGGCGACGTAGGTGTAGAAGGCGCCCGCGTCGGTGACGTGGCGGCTCATCGCCGCGTAGCCGACCGCGAAGAGCAGCAACACGACGCTCGCGATCACGTAGGCGCCGACGTAGCCGACGCCGTTGCCGAGCGCGATCCCGAGCGGCATCACGCCGACCATCGCCGCGATCGGCGCCGCCGCCGCGATCACCAGGAAGACGATGTGGCCCGCCCCGACCGCGCCCTCCTTCAACTCGTCCTGACGGACGGCACTCCCCCCGTTCCCCATCTACTCCTCCTGACCTCTTTCGATGTACCCCGCCTCGATCACGTCCTCCCGCTTCACCCCGACCGCCACCAGCGCCTCGTAATGGGCGTCGGGCTCGATCCAGTCCTCCGGGAAGAGCAGCCCCTTGCGCGCGTCGCCCGGTCGCTCCAGCGCCTGCCGCAGGAACGCCGCCGCGTTCTTGCCGGTGCAGCTCGCCAGCGAGCTCCAGATCGTCGAGCGCGGTCCCGGCGTCGGCGTCCGGCGCATCACGCTGAGGCGCCGGCCGTCGCGCAGCCCGATCGCGCGGACGGCCGCCGCCCCCATCCAGTCCCAGTGCCTGCCGCGCAGGGCGTGGGCGAGGAACGAGAGGAGCTCGCCGACCCCGACCTCGCCCCGTCGCACCTGACCGAGCATCCCGGCGAGCGCCGGGCGCCAAACCTTGAGCGAGCCGCTTTCGTCGTTGAAGATGCGCTGGATCCAGGTGATCGCCTCGTCGCGCTCGATCCGCCCCGCGGCGAGCGCCCCGGCGACCCCTTTGGAGAGCCCGTTCACCGGCTGCGGGTGCAGTCCGCCCATGCAGCGGATGACCTCGGCGTCGGGGAAGATCCGGGGCAGGGAGATCGGCTCCGGATGGCCGACCTCGTGCAGGCGGAAGTCACCGAGGCCGCCCGCGAGCGGGTAGACCTCGCTCGCCACGAAGGCCGGGACCTCGACCGCGTGGCCGTGGCGCCAGCTCGGCACCCGCCCGCTGATCACCTCGAGCCAATGCTCGATCACGGCCCGGCCGTAGACGTAGGCGCCCTCGTCGCCGAGCGCCCAGCAGACGTCGATGCGCTCGACCGTGTCCAGGCGTGAGGCGACGTCGACGGCGATGACGTTGGTCATCCCGGGGCTGTGGCCGCAGTTCTTGAAGCAGCTGACACCGGATCCCGCCAACTCGTCCTCGAGCGCGATCGCAGCCGCCGTGCTCTCCGGGTCGTCGTCGTAGTCGAGGTAGTCGATCCCCTCCGCGACGCAGGCCTCCAACACCGGCTGCGCCGTCCGCATGAAGGGCCCGGCGCCGTTGAGAACGATGTCGGCGCCGCGGATCGCCCCGCCCAGCTGGGCGGGGTCGAAGAGATCGGCCCTCTTCACCGCGATCCGCCCGGCCGGCAACGAGGCGGCGAGCTCGCCGAGCCGCCGCTCGTCGATGTCGGTGAGGACGAAGCGCAGCGCCTCGTCGCGGGCGAGCGTGCGAACCGCCATCTGGGCCATCTCCCCCGCCGCGCCGATCACGGCAACGGTCCGCAGGCTGCCGTCGCTCACGAGGTCAGGCCGGGGATGTCGAGCGCCGCCGCCTCCTCCAGGCTGATGCCGTCGACCGCCTGGAAGAAGGCCATGTCCATCTCGAAGGTCGAGCCGTCGGGCATGTGGTTCTCGAGAAAGCGGTCGCTTTCGCTGCGCAGGAAGACGACCAGTTCCGAGCCGGGCCCGCTGCTCGGCGTGTGGGTGCTGCCGGGGGGCTCGTAGGCGATCGCGCCGGCGGGCAGCTTCAGGCCCTCGTACTCCCACTCGCCGCTGATCGTGTACGCGATCGCCTGGCAGTGGTGGAGGTGCTCGGGCAGCTGCGTGCCGGGAGCGAAGCGGAACTGGAAGACGACCTGCTTCTCGACCGGGTCGGCGACGAGGACCTTGAGGAAGGCCCCATCGACGGTCGGGATCGGCAGCCAGTCGCGCTGGGAGCCGTCGTAGACGCGGGTGGGATCGGTGGAATCGATTGGGTTGTTCATGGGCGCGAGTCTGCCCGCGCCGCGATCGCCGCCGCTCGGCGTATTCCGCAAGGCGCTTACGGATTGCGGAAAAGGCGCTCGAGCCGCAGCGCCGCCTCGATCTCCACGCGCCGTGAGGCCAGCGGTGCGTCCAGCAGCTGCTCGAGAAGCTTGATCCGGTAGGCGACGGTGCGATCGTTGACGCCGAGGCGCGGCGCGGCGGCGGCGGCGTTGAAGCCGGACTCGCAGTAGGCGACCAAGGTCTCGCGCAGCTTCGGCGCCTCCTTGGCGCGCTCGATGAAGTCGAGCTCGCGGTGCACGAATTCGCGCGCCGCCTCCTCGTCGGCGATCAGCAGCGACTCCAGCGCGACGTCGGCGAAGCCGATCAGGGTGCGTTCGGAGCGGCGGGCGATGCGCCAGGCACGCTGAGCCTGGCGGTGGGTGAGGCGGAACCCCGGGGCGCCGGCGGCGGGCTCGCCGTAGGCGAGCGCCGCGCCGGACGACAGGCGCAGCCGCGCGATCTTCTCCCGGTCGTCGGCCTCGAGCGGCGCCCGCCCGCCGATCCAGCCCCAGGCCGTGCGCTCGCCGACCTCGACGCAGAGCAGCCGCCGCTCCAGCAGTCCCGCCAACGCGTGGATGCCGGCCGTCGGGCTGCTCCCCCAACCGACCAGGCCGAGGTGGTGAAGCTCGAGGTCGTAGCCGAGCCGTCGGGCGTCGACGTTGGAGCCTTCGAGGACCGACATCACGAGATCGAAGCGGACCTGCTCGTGCCGCCGCTCGAGCCGGCCGCGCTCGCTTTCGTACTCACGGGTGACCGCGGGCACCACCGCCTCGATGTACGCGAAGGTGAAGCGGGAGAGCAGCCGCAGGACCTCGGCGCGGCTGTCGCGGTCGAGGCCGAGCCGCTCGACCTCCTCGATGAAGGCATCCCAGACGACCGCATGGCCGACCCGGTAGGTGTGGGCGAGGGCGTCGAGCGAGACGCCGGCCCGCGCCGCCGCGCGCGCCTCCTCGACCGCACCCGTCGGCAGATGGGCCGGCGGGCGCCGATCGCGCAGGAGCGCGTCGAGCGCGGTGCGCAGGTTGGCACGAGCGCTCTCGCGGATCGCCGCCAGGACGTCGGGTTCCTCGGCCGCCGGACCGAGGTTCGGCACCTCGGCGACGTTGCGGGCCACCATCGCCTCGATCAGCTCCGCTTCCCGGCCGCGGACGGCGGTGATCGTGTCTTCGAGTATCCGCTGAGTCGTCATCTGCCCACGCGCCATTCTGGAGGAGACCGGGACTCCGGACAACCCGCCGACGTCCGACGGCATGCCAGTACCGCGACGTCACTCACGCCCAACGGTCGATGAGCCGGTAACCGACTCCCCCAGCAGTTGACGATGTAGCGACGGTGCCCAGGGTCGAGTTTGCCGCAGGCGGCTCATGTGGCTGTCGAGCGTCCGGGTGCTCGCGGCCGGCCCGCGCAGGCCCCACACGTCACGCAGCAGCTCCACGGCGAAGACGCGGGTCGAAGGCAGCTCCCCCACCCGCGCCGGCTGGTCGAGGCCGGCTGTGTCGACTTGCCGGCCAACCGACGAGTCCGGGCTGCCCGCGGCGGCCTGAACTTCGTCCCGGCCCCTATGCGGCCCTGCTCGCTACACCACTTCTGGCGACGTGACCGCTTTTTGACCTTCTGATCGCCATCCGGCAAGAGCCGCAGAAGATCAGTCAGCCCTAACCGATCCAGTCGGCTGGAATCAACTTTCGACCCTCTCGCCGCCACGTGGACGCTCTAATCATGGTCCCCCTCGGCCGCGATCTGCCTCTCCAACTCCGCCATCACGCCGGGATCGCGGAGGGTCGTCACGTCGCCGAGCGCCCGCCCCTCGGCGATGTCGCGCAGGAGGCGGCGCATGATCTTGCCCGAGCGGGTCTTCGGCAGGTCCTCGGCCCAGACGATCCTCCTCGGCCGGGCGAATTTGCCGATCCGCGCGGCGACGGTCTCGCGGATGCCCGCCTCGAGCTCCGCGG
>JBPYFM010000074.1:0-12466 GCA_051986435.1 Solirubrobacterales bacterium
CACGTCCCTGTACCGGCTCTCCCCCGCACCCCTCACGTCCTGGGCGCCTCATGGGGGTCACAGCCTGCCAGGACCCCCATGAGGCGCCCAGGACAGCCACCGGCGCCGCGAAGTGGTGTGGACGGCCCGGCCCCGCCACCCCGCACCTCGGACGGCCGCCCGGCTGCCCGCACCCCGGACAGCGCCCGGCAGCGCGCGCCGCGGACGGCCGGGCAGCCGGCCACCACACGGCTCACCCGGCGTCCCGCTCCTCGCCCTCCTCGACCCACTTCACGAGGGCGCGAAGGACGCCCTCGCAGCGGCGGGAGATGCGCGGGTCGGCCAGGCCCGCGACGGCGACGCTGGCGATCTGCACCTCGATCAGGGTGTGGGGTTCCTCTGCGGAGCGGCGCTCCTGGCCGAGGCGCACGGTCCAGCGACGGGCCGCGGCCTCGAAGCGAGGGTCGTCCGCCCGCGCCAGCAGGATCAGCAGCTCCAGGGCGCAGTGGAGGCTGACCGGGCCGCTCCGCGCCATCTCGCGGGCCGCCCGCGAGGCGCCCTCGAGGTCCCGCCGCCCGACGGCGGCGTTGAAGCGTCCCAGGGCTTCCGAGTGCGTGGCCACGAACATATGTTCGCATCGACTTCAAGTAGGTTCGCTCAAGAGGATTCAACGACGAGAGGAGAGCGATGACGACGAAGGCGGACTTCACCGACGAGGAGTGGAAGCAGGTCCTCGAGGGACCGACCAGCGCGGGGATGGTCGTGGCGACGGCGGAACGCGGCGGCACCTTCCGCGAGACCTTCGCGATGGCCGGCGCCTATACCGACGCGCGCAAGGAGCACGGCGCCTCCGAGCTGCTCGACGAGATCGTCACCCACCGTCCCAAGACCGAGCGGTTCAAGGCGCATTCGAAAGAGGAGCTGAAGGACGCCTACCTCGACGAGATCCGCGCCGCGGTCGGCTTGGTCGCCGCCAAGGCCACCCCGGAGGAGCTCGGCGACTATCGCCTCTTCGTCGTCAACCTGGCCAAGAAGGTGGCCGCGGCGAAGGAGGAGAAGGGCTCCGACGGCGGCGTCACCGAGGCCGAGGCCGCGGCGATCGCGGAGATCGAAGGGGCGCTCGGCGTCTAGTCTCATGGCCGACGAGCCGACGGTCCTCTCCAAGAAGGGGTACGCGAAGGAGCTGAAGCGCCTGCAGATCGAGCTCGTCCGGTTGCAGGAATGGATCGTCCACGACGGCCTCAAAGTCGTGGTCCTCTTCGAGGGCCGCGACACCGCGGGCAAGGGCGGCACGATCCGCCGGATCATCGAGCGGACCAATCCACGGGTGATCCACAACGTCGCCCTCGGCAAGCCGAGCGACCGTGAGCGCACCGAGTGGTACTTCCAGCGCTACGTCGCGCAGCTGCCGGCCGCCGGCGAGATGGTCCTCTTCGACCGCTCCTGGTACAACCGCGCCGGCGTCGAGCGGGTCATGGGCTTCTGCACCGACGCGGAGTACGAGGAGTTCATGCACTCCTGTCCGCGTTTCGAGCGGATCATCCAGCGCTCCGGCATCCACCTGATCAAGTACTGGCTCTCGGTCTCCGACGAGGAGCAGGAGCGCCGCTTCCAGGCCCGCCTCGACGACCCGCTGAAGCGGTGGAAGCTCTCCCCGGTCGACCTCGAGGCGCGCGCCCGCTGGGTCGACTACGCCGAGGCGAAAGACAAGATGTTTGAGCGGACCGACACCGACGACTCACCGTGGTTCGTCGTCGCCGGTGACGACAAGCGCTCGGCTCGGCTCAACCTGATCAGCCACCTGCTGGAGCAGATCCCCTACCAGCGGGTCGACCAGGAGCGGGTGAAGCTGCCGCCGCGCCAGGAGCGTCGCTACGAGCGGCCGCGCGAGGCGACCGAGAGGCAGGTCCCGGAGCGTTTTCGGGTGGAGTAGGGGCCTCGTGCAGGGCCGGGGCGGGGGCGGAGGCCGGGTGCGGGTCGCGCCGCGGGCTCGGCGGCACCTGCGCGGCGCCCCCGTGCGGGCCGCGCCTGCGCGGCCGGAGCTGCTCACCGGGCTCGGGCAGTCGCGGCGGCAGCTTCGCGCGCACCCGCTCCGCGTCGGCCGGGTCCGTCGGTTCCTTCATCAGCCAGTAGACGAACACCCAAAGGCCGACGATCGGGATCTTCATCGCGAGGATGATGAGGACGACCGGTAGCACTCCCATGTGTCCAGTGTTGCAAGTCGCTCAGGCGATCGCGACCCCGGCGCGCCGGTCCAGCACCGCGACGACCCGGAGCGCCGCGGCCAGCAGCGCGATCGCCACCGCCGAGCCGATCAGCCAGGCGCCGATCATGCCCCCGGTCGGGCTGGCGATTTCGAAGAAGTCGCGCGCCACCGGGATCGCGCAGGCGCCGAAGAAGAGCAGCCCCAGCGCCCCGCAGAGCGCCCCGACGACGAGCCGCCGCGTCCCCGGCTGGTCCTCCAGCGCGAAGACGATCGCCAGGCCCGACACGACCACGGTCGCCGCCGTCGCGCTGCGCGCCTGGGTCAGGTCGCAGTCGAGCGCGTGCCGGGCAAGCAGGTAGGTGGTGAGGATGCCGAGCCCGCACGCCAGCCCGGCCGGGATCGAGAAGCGCGCGATCGCCCGCAGGAAGCCCTCCGGCCGCCACGGCCCGCTCGACGGCGCCAGTGCCAGCAGGAAGGCGGGGATGCCGATCGTGAAGGTCGAGGTGAGCGTGAACTGGCGCGGCAGCATCGGGAAGACGCCGCTCGGGATCGCGATCACCAGCACCAGGAAGGCGGTGAAGATCGCCTTCGACACGAAGAGGCGCGCGACCCGTTGGATGTTGCGCAGGATCTGGCGCCCTTCGCCGACCATCGGCGGCACCTCGCCGAATTCGCCCGACACCAGCACCAGGTCCGACACCGAGCGGGCCATCTGCGTGCCGCTGCCCTGGGCGATCGCCAGGCGGGCCTGCTTCAGGGCCGGCACGTCGTTGACGCCGTCGCCGAGCATGCCGACGTATTCGCCGCCCTCGCTGAGGACGCGGACGACGCGCTCCTTGCCCTCGGGGGAGATCCGGCCGATCGCGGGCGCCGCGCGGACCGCCTCGAGCAGCTCGGCGTCGTCCTCGGGCAGCCGGCGACCGTCGAGCGCCGGGCCGCTCGCCTCGATCCCGAGGTCCCGCGCGATCGCCCCGACCGTCGCCGGGTTGTCGCCGGAGAGCACCTTCAGGGCGACGTCCTCGCGGGCGAAGAAGGCGATCGTCTCGGCCGCCGAGGCGCGCAGCTCCTCGGCCAGGACGACGATGCCGAGCGGCTGGAGCGGCTCGGTGAGCGCGACGTCGGGACCGGGCTCGGGCAGCGGCGCGCCGTAGGAAGCGAGGGCGAGGACACGGCGCCCGGCCGCGGCTTCGCGCGCGGCGCGCTCGCGCAGGGCGGCGTCGGCAGCCGCCGCGCTGCCGCTCTCACCCGCGCTGCCGCTCTCACCCGCGCCGTCGCGCCCGCCGGCGTCCGCGGCCGTTCCGCCGTCGAGCAGCGCCTCCGGCGCGCCCAGCACCAGGCGCCGGCGGCCGATCTCCAGCGCGCTCCAGCGGCGCCGCGAGGAGAAGGGGACGACCGCGGTCGGCTCCTCCGCCGCGACCCCGTCGCCGAGCCCCGCCGCGTGGATCGCCTCCAGGGTCGAGTTACGCGCGGGCGCGCTCGCCGCGTAGGACCCGAACGCGCTCGCCAGCTCCGCGTCGCCGACCCCGGCGGCGGGGATCAGCTCGACCACCCGCAGTGACGCCTCGGTGAGCGTCCCGGTCTTGTCCGTGCACATCACCGAGACGGAGGCGAGCGACTCGATCGCGTTCAGCTGCTGGGCGAGGATCCCGTGCCGCGCCATCTTCGCCGCCGTCACCGCCGCGGTCAGCGAGACCAGCAGGATCAGCCCCTCGGGGACGATGTTGACGATCCCCGCGGTGAGCGTCTCGACCGCGTCGGACTGGCTCACGTTGCGCAGCGCGAGGGAGACGCCGAGGCCGATCCCGAGCGGCGCCATCGTCCCGACCATGATGATCAGCAGGCGGTCCATCGCCTTCTCCAGCGGCGAGCGCGGGTGGCGGAAGGCGCGCGCCGTGGCGGTCAGCTGGGCGGCGTGGCTCGCGGCGCCCACCGCGGTCGCCTCGAAGTCGCCCTCGCCTTCCAGCGCGAAGGTGCCGGAGAAGACCGCGTCGCCGACCCGCCGCACCACCGGCTCGGACTCGCCGGTGAGGTCGGACTCGTCCAGCGCCAGCCCCTCGGCGCGCACCAGCTCGCCGTCGGCGGGGAGCTGGTCGCCGCTGCCGATCCGCACCAGGTCGCCGACCACGACCTCCTCCAGCGGCACCTGGCGCGCCGCCCCGTCGCGCAGCACCGTCGCCTTGGCGACGACTAGCGCGGCGAGCTTGTCGAGCGCCCGCTTGGCGCGCACCTCCTGGAAGGTCCCGATCGCGACGTTGGCGACGAGGATGCCGAGGAAGAGCGCGTCCTTGGGGTTGCCGAAGATGATCGTCGCGATCCCGAACCCGGCGAGGATCAGGTTGAAGACCGTGAAGGTGTTGGCGATCGCGATCGAGAGGTAGGAGCGGCTGGTCCGCTGCTCCTGCTGCGGGCCCGCCGCGGCGAGCCGGCGCGCGGCCTCGCTCTGACTCAGTCCGGTGGGGGGTGCCGCGGTCGCCATGGGCCGCGAACCCTAAGCCGTCGGGAAGCGGCGCCGCAGGCGCGGCCCGGAACGCCGAAGCTCCCCGGCGCCCTCACCGGATGGGGCGAGGACACCGGGGCTTCGTGGGTGGCTTCGGAGGAGGGCGCCTTGAAGGGACGCCCGCCGTCTTATCCCGCCGCGGTGGCGGGGCGTTCGGCGAGCTTCACGCTCACCGTCGCGGTCTGTCCGCCGTGGACCACGGTCACTTCGACCGTTTCCCCGGCGTGGGCGTCGGAGATCGTCTTCACCAGATCTTCGGTGGATGCGATTTTTTCTCCGTCGATGGCGGTGATGATGTCGCCGCCGAGGCCGAACTGCTGCCCTTCGACTTCCGCCGCAGTGGTCGCTCCCTGGATGCCGGCGGCCGCTGCCGGGCCACCTTCCTCGACCTGCTGCACGAGCACGCCTTCTTCGACCGGCAGGTTGAACGCCTTCGCCAGTTCGGGGGTGATCGTCGCCCCGCTGATCCCGAGGAAGCCGTGTTCGTCGGCGGTCCCCGACTCGAGCTTGGCGATCTCTTCCTTGGCGGTGTCGATCGGGATCGCGAACCCGATGCCGACGTTGCCCTCGGAGCCTTCGCCGCCGGTGAGGATCTGCGAGTTGATGCCGATCACTTCGCCCGCCGCGTTGATCAGCGGCCCGCCCGAGTTGCCCGGGTTGATCGCCGCGTCGGTCTGGATCACGTTGTCGATCTTCACCCCGTCGGGCGCGGTGATTTCACGCTGCAGCGCGGAGACGATGCCGCTGGTGACGGTCCGCTGCAGGTCGAAAGGGTTGCCGATCGCGACCACCGGGTCGCCGACTTCCACCTTCGAGGAATCGCCCAGCTTCAGCGGGTGGAGCTTGGAGGCCGGCGCTTCGACCTTCAGTAGCGCGAGGTCGGAGTTCGGTTCCGTTCCGACCACTTCCGCGTCATACATCTTGCCTTCCGATTCGAAGGAGACTTTGATTTCTTCCCCGCCTTCGACGACGTGGTTGTTGGTGAGGACGTGGCCTTCTTGGTCGAGGACGACGCCGGAGCCGGAGGCGACCCCTTCGGCCATCTTGGATTCGATGAAGGCGACGCCGTTCGCGTCGGCCTTGTAGATCTCGTTGACGGTGTTGCCGCTACCGCCGTCGGAGCTGATGGAGGCCGCCGGGGTGGTGCCTGAGGCGCGGACGACTTCGCGGGTCGTGGTGGATCCGCCGCCGGTCGACACCAGCCCGGTCGCGAAGGCGAGCACGGCGAAGACGGCGACGACTGCCCCGCCCAAGAGGGCAGAGCCGAACGGGTGACTTCTCTTTTGCTGGGGCATGGAAGAGAGGTTTGCGCCGGCAGCTCGGCGCGCCCTAAACGCCCGCGAACGTCTTTCTAAATAGTTTCGAAGCGCAACCTAAAGACGCAAGTCCGCCGAGGCGCCGGAATCCGCGGCGCCCCGCCGTTCGCCGGGGGAGGGTTGACCGAGATCCCTTCGGTCCCTAATCTTTCGGTGCCTCATGTCCTCCGCCTCCGCCTCCGCCCAAGACAAGATCGAGCCCTACATCTGGAAGATCGTCGGCGTCGTGATCATCGGCATGATCATGTCGATCCTCGACACGACGATCGTCAACGTCGCGATCCGTGATCTGGCCGAAGACCTCCACAGCACGCTGGCCCAGATCCAGTGGGTCGCGACCGGTTACCTGCTGGCGCTCGCCGCGGTGATCCCGCTGACCGGCTGGGCGGCGCGCCGCTTCGGCGCCAAGCGCGTCTACCTCTCGTCGATCGTCCTCTTCACGCTCGGCTCGGCGCTCTGCGGCTTCGCCACCTCGAGCACCTCGCTGATCCTCTTCCGCGTCCTCCAGGGGATCGGCGGCGGCATGATCATGCCGGTCGCACAGATGATCATGGCCGAGGTCTCGGGACCAAAACGCATGGGCAAGGTCATGAGCGTCACGGTGATGCCCGCGATGCTGGCGCCGATCCTCGGCCCCGTCGTCGGCGGCCTGATCCTGGAGAACCTGCACTGGTCCTGGATCTTCTTCGTCAACGTGCCGATCGGGATCGTCGCCCTGGTCCTCGGCTGGCGGATGCTCCCCGAATCGGAGCTCGGCGAGGCGGGCAAGCTCGACTGGATCGGCCTCCTGCTGCTCGTCACCAGCATGCCGCTGGTCGTCTTCGGGCTCTCCGAAATCGCGACCAAGGAAAGCTTCACCGCGCCGATCGTCCTCTGGCCGATCGTCGGCGGCCTCCTGCTGACGGTGGTCTTCGGTTGGCACGCGCTGCGCACCGAGCGACCGCTGTTGGACGTGCGCCTGTATGCGAACAAAATCTTCACGGCAGCGTCGCTGACGACCTTCGGCCTCGGCGCGGCGCTCTTCGGCGCGATGATCCTGGTGCCGCTCTACTACCAGGAGGTCCGCCACGAGAGCGTCATCGTCACCGGCCTCCTGGTCGGCCCGCAGGGGATCGGCATGCTGCTGGTGTCGCCCTGGACGGCGCACCTGACCCAACGCTTCGGCGGCGGCCGCGTCGCCATGGTCGGCGTCACCCTGCTCTGTCTGTCGACCGTGCCGCTGGCCTTCGTCGGCGCCAGCACCTCGATCGTCGCGATCTCGGCGACGCTGCTGGTGCGCGGCGTCGGCATCGGCCTCTCCTTCATCCCGACGACGACCGTCGCCTTCGCCTCGCTGCGCACCGATCAGCTCTCCGATGCGACGCCACAGATGAACGTGCTGCAGCGGGTCGGCGGCGCGATCGGCACCGCGGTCCTGGCGGTGGTCCTCCAGCAGGCGAGCAAGGGCGCGACGAGCGGGGCCGAGCTGGCGAGCGCCTTCGGTACGGCCTACTGGTGGGCGCTCGGGATCTCCGCCGCCTCGCTGATCCCGGTGGCGGTCCTGCTGCGGGCCGAGAATCAGAAACCGGGCGAGCCGGAGTCGCCCGCCGAGCGACTCGCGGAGGCCGAGGTTGAGCCGCTCGGTGCCTGACGACGCCCCGCCCGCGGTCAGCGCGGAGCGCGAAGCCGCGATCGCCGAGCTCGGCGGGGCCTTCCGCCGCGCCTTCCGCAGCCTTCGCAGCCTGCGCGGCCGCGACACCCACCGCGGCGACGAAATCGGCCACGCCCAGTTCGAGCTCCTGATCGAGCTCTACGCCAACGGCCCGATGTCGGCGGGCGAACTGGCCGAGGCGGTCGAGGCGAGCGCCGCCACCGTCTCCGGCATGCTCGACGGCCTCACCGACGCCGAGCTCGTCGAGCGCACCCGCTCCGACGCCGACCGCCGCATCGTCGTCGTCAAATTGACCCGCCGCGGCCGCCGCAAGGTAGAGGCCCGCAAGGCGGTCTGGCAACGCCGCTGGCAGGAGGCCCTGGAGGGGTTGGACGACGAAGAGCTCCGCGTCGCCGCCAGGGTGCTGGAGCGAGTCCACGGCATCTTCTGCGAGCAGCAGCGGGGTGGCTGACCGGGCGCCGCGGATGCCCTGCCGACACCCCGGGGCGGCAGTGGTCGGCCAGGCATCCGCGGCACCACGGACCGCCCGCGGGGAGGGACGAGGGAGCGACGCCACGCCTCCGTCACCCGATCCGGGCCGCGATACGCCCTGCGTGGATAACCCGTGCCATGGCACGGGTGATCCACGCAGCGCGAGATCGGCCCTCCCGGAACCCGCACGCCTCCGTGGAGAAGCCCACGGAGGCGTGACGAACCCCCGGCGTCTCCCGCACCACCTCCCGACCTGGGCGGCTGATCGGGGGTCACAGCCTGCCAGGACCCCCGATCAGCCGCCGCGGGCGACAGCTTCCCCCGCCCGAGGCGCAAGAGGCGCGGGCCGGCGTCCCGCCCCCCAAGCCCCCACGCGGCTAGCCTCTCGCCATGGCACTGAGCGAAGGCGACGAACGACGCGTCGAAGCCGAAGTCGCGGGCATGGTCGCCGACCTGCGGATGCGGCCGTCGCAGGAAAAGGAGGACCGGGTGGGGCTCGAGATATCGGTGATGCCGGAGGAGGAGCGTGCGTTCGTGCCGACCGTCCTGCTGCGCTTCGTCGAGGCCGAGCGGCGCGGGGAGCCGCTGCCGGATCCGCTGCCGTTCTCGGGCCCGACGCCGTCCCGCCCCGGCAACCGCTTCGGCTGGACCCTCCGCTTCCCGAAGGCCGCGAAGGGAGGCTAGAACGACGACGCCCCGCGCGGGGCGGGGCGTCAGAGAGGCCGAACGGGACTCGAAGCCGTCCGACCGCTTGTATACTAGTATTTATCGCATGGCCGAGCCGATTCCCATCCGCGGCAGCAAGGCTCCTGAGCCCGCCCGGCGCCCCGGGCGAGCGCCGGCCGGCCCATATCTGTACGCCGCCCTGCGCGATCTGATCGTCCGCGCCGAGCTGACCCCCGGCGAACGGCTCTCCGAGACCGAGCTGGGCGACCGCCTCGGCGTCAGTCGCACCCCGATCCGCGAGGCGCTCGGCCGCCTGCGCGACGACCGCCTGGTCGAAGTGCGTCCCCAGATCGGCACCTTCGTCGCCCGGATCAGCCCCGCGGCGGTCAGCGACGCGCAGTTCATCCGCGAGGCGCTCGAGTGCACCGCCGTCCGCGTCGCCGCCGAACTCGCCGACGAAGAGTCGATGGCCCAGATCGAGGAAAACCTGCGCGCCCAAGAACGCGCGTCCGAGGGCGCCGAAATCGACTCCTGGCAACTGCTCGACGACACCTTCCACCGTCACCTCTGCGATCTCAGCGGCCATCCGGCCGTCTGGCCCGTCAACGAGCGGGCCAAGTCCCACCTCAACCGGCTGCGCCGACTCAGTCTCGGCATGCCCGACTACCTGGCGACGATGGTCGTGGACCACCGGGCCATCGCCGACGCGGTCGGCGGCCACGACCCCGACGCCGCCGAGGTCGCCCTGCGGGAGCACCTGCGGGCCGTCCTCCGCGAGGTCCCGCGCATTCGCGAACAACACCCCGACTACTTCGAGGAGCCCTGATGGCCGTAATCGACAAGACCGACGCACCGTTCGACCTCGACGTCGAGGACCTCTACGACCGGTACCGGACGATGTTCCTGATCCGCCGCTTCGAGGAGGCCGCGGAGCGCCAGTACAAGGCCGCCCGGATCGGCGGTTACTGCCACCTGTCCTCGGGGCAGGAGGCGGCGACGGTCGGCGCGGTCTCGGCGATGCAGGAGGACGACCTGCTCGTCACCGGCTACCGCTGCCACGGCTTCGCGCTCGCCCGCGGCGTCCCGGTCGAGTCGGTGATGGCGGAGCTCTTCGGCCGCGCCCATGGCTGCGCCCACGGGCGGGGCGGCTCGATGCACCTGCTCGACGTCTCGCGCGGCTACTACGGCGGCTGGGGGATCGTCGCCGGCCAGCTGCCGATCGCGACCGGGATGGCACTCTCGCTCGTCCGCCAGGGCAAGGAGCAGGCGGTGCTGTGCGAGCTCGGCGACGGCGCCGTGAACATGGGCGCCTGGCACGAGTCGCTGAACCTCGCCGCGGTCTGGAACCTGCCCGTCGTCTTCATGGTCGTCAACAACCTCTACGGCATGGGGACGAGCGTCGAGCGCGCCTCCGCCGAGCCGGACGTCTTCAAGCGCGCCGCGGCCTACCGGATCGAGGGCGAGCGGGTCGACGGCGACGACCTCGAGGAGGTCGAGTGGGCGACCGCGCGGCTGCTCCGCGCGGCGCGCGAGGAGCGCAAGCCCGCCGTGCTCGAGGCGCTCACCTACCGCTATCGCGGCCACTCGGTCGCCGACGCCGGGCTGGCGTACCGCACCAAGGAGGAGATCGAGGAGCGCCGCCACCAGGATCCGTTGACCCGCACGCGCGAGTCGCTCGAGGCGCGCGGCGTGCCGCCCGAGGGGCTCGACGCGCTGGAGGCCGAAGTCGAAGCCGACGTCGAGGCCGCCGTCGCCTACGCCGACGCGGACGCCGCGCCGCCGGTCGACCGGCTCGCCGCCGGCGTCTACGCGGCGGGCTCCGAGGAGCAGTTCGAGCGCATGCGCCCAGGCAGCCCGGCAGGCGAGGAGGAGTTGGTCTTCGCCGGAGGGCTGGGCCGATGAGCGGCGGCTCCGGCGTCGCCGAGGTGCCCGCCGTGGCGACCGGCGTCGAGACGATGACCTACCGCGAGGCCCTGCGCCTGGCGATGCGCCAGGAGATGGAACGCGACGAGCGCGTCTTCGTCATGGGCGAGGAGGTCGGGCTCTTCGACGGCTCCTACAAGGTGACCGCCGGGCTGATGGACGAATTCGGGCCCGACCGCGTGCGCGACACGCCGATCTCCGAGGAGGGCTTCGTCGGCGCGGGCGTCGGCGCGGCGATGCTCGGCGAGCGGCCGATCGTCGAGATCATGACCCTGAACTTCCTGCTCGTCGCCATGGACCAGGTCGTGAACCACGCGGCCAAGATCGGGGCGATGTTCGGCGGTGAGGTGCGGTGTCCGCTTGTCATCCGCACCCCGAACGGCGCGGGCAACCAGCTGACCGCCCAGCACTCGCAGAGCTTCGACGGCTGGTTCGCCGGCACGCCCGGGCTGAAGGTCGTGGCGCCGGCGAGCCCGGCGGACGCCAAGGGCCTCCTGAAGGCGGCGATCCGCGACGACGACCCGGTGCTGGTGATCGAGAACCTGCCGATCTACAAAGAGAAGGGCGAGGTCGAGGTCGACCCGGAGCTGGTGACGCCGATCGGGCGCGCCGCGGTGGTGCGGGAGGGGAGCGACCTGACCGTCGTCGCGCACTCCTTCGCGACCGTGCGGGCGCTGAAGGTGGCGGAGAAGCTGGCCGCCGACCGCGGCCTGTCGATCGAGGTCGTGGACCTGCGCAGCCTGCGGCCGCTGGACGTGGAGACGGTAGCCGCGTCGGTGGCGAAGACCAACCGCGTCCTCTGCGTCGAGGAGGGCTGGCCGAGCTACGGGGTCACGGCGGAGATCGCCGCGCGGATCCAGCATGCCTGCTTCGACGACCTCGACGCGCCCGTGGAGCGGCTGGGGATGGCGGAGGTGCCGCTGCCCTACGCGAAGGAGCTCGAGCTCGCCGCGATGCCGACCGAAGACCGAATCGAACGGGCCGCACTCCAGGCCCTCGACCTGGCCGCCTGAGCCCGAGGGAGCGAAGCGATGGCCGAGATCGTGATGCCGCGCCTCTCCGATTCGATGGAGGAGGGGGTCATCCTCAAGTGGATCAAGCAGGTCGGCGACGAGGTCGCCGTCGGCGACGAGCTGGTGGAAATCGAGACCGACAAGGCGAACATGGCCTACGAGTCAGACGTGGCCGGGACGCTCACCGAGATCCTCGCCGCCGAGGGCGACGCGCTGCCGATCGGCGCCCCGATCGCGGTGGTGGGCGACGTGGGCGACGTCAAGGGATCGACCCGTGCGGCCGCGGCTCCTGTCGCCGACGCCACCCCCACGGTGCCCGCCGCGCAGGGCGGCTCCGCTCCGCGGGGAGCCCCCGCCTCGGCGCCACCCGCGGACGGTGGGCCGAGGGTCAAGGCATCGCCGCTGGCGCGACGGATCGCCGCCGAGAACGGCGTCGACCTGGCGGGCATCACCGGCTCGGGCCCCGGCGGTCGGATCGTGAAGGCCGACGTCGAGTCGGCCGGGGCGGTGGCCCCCGCACATCCGGTCGCGGCTCCCGCGCCCGCCGCCGGGCCCGCGAGCCCGGCCGCGGCACCCGCGCCCGCCGCAGCCGCGTCGGCTCCGACCTCGGCGCCTGTCGAGGCCCCCGAGACCGCCAAGGGCACCACCACCCACCGGGAGCTGACCCGCCTCCAGCAGGTGGTCGCCCGCCGGATGGCGGAGTCGAAGGCCACCGCCCCCCACTTCTACCTGCAGGCGGAGATC
>JBPYFM010000075.1:0-52434 GCA_051986435.1 Solirubrobacterales bacterium
GGATCATCGGCAGGTAGATGCCGACCACGTCGCCCTTCTCCACGCCGAGATCCTTCAGCGCGTTGGCGAAGCGCTCGGTGGCGGCGAGCAGCTCGGCGTAGGTGACGTCCCGCTCCTCGCCCTCCTCGCCGCGCCAGTGGTAGGCGACGCGATCGCCGTTCCCCGCCTCGACGTGGCGGTCGAGGCACTGGTAGGACGCGTTCAACCGCCCGTCCTCGAACCACTTGTAGAAGGGCGGGTTCGAGTCGTCGAGGCCGACCGTCGGCTCGACGTCCCAGTCGAGGAGCTCCTTGGAGCTGGCGGTCCACCAGGCGACCGGGTCGGCGGCCGCCTCCTCGTAGACCTTCGGATCAGACCACAGCGCCTGCTCGCGGAACTCTGCCGGCGGCGGGAAGCATTGGGATTCGAGCACCGGCTAGAGCTCGGTCACGGGCTCGTATTCAAAACTCAGCAGCCCGCGTGCGACATAGGGCAGACGCGCCATCTGCTGCTCCGCCGCCTCGGGCGTGTCGGCCTCGACGAGCAGGTAGACGCCGGGTCTGCCCGTGCGCCGGAATCCGGACCTGACGACTCCCTCCCCGCGGAGCTCGCGAAAAACCCTCCCCTCCTCTTCTTTGTAGGGCAGGGTCGCCTCCGGGTCGGCGATCACGCCGGTGAGATGGAACAGCAACGGGTCTCCTTTCGTCGGCCGCGACTGAGCTCAGGGCTCCACCGCGAGCGTCTTCCTCTTCGTCTCGAGTGGCATGGACAGGAAATCGGCGACCGCCGCACCGAGGGCGACCGGCTCTTCCAGCGGAGTCATGTGGCCGGCCCTGGGCATGACCCGAAGCTCGGCGCCCGGAATCAGCTCGGCCAGCTCCTCGCTCAGCCGCAGCGGGGTGAGTGCGTCGAGAGCGCCGCAGACCACCAGGGTCGGACAGGCGAAAGCCGCGAGGTCTTCGCGCAGGTCGGGGCGCGCCATGATCGCCTGCTGCTGCCGAGTGAAGGCGGCGAACCCGACCCGACCTGCCATCCGCACGATCCGAGCGGCGAGCTCGCCGTCACGACGGCCAGGCGCAAGGAAGTGGGGCAGTAGCCGCTTCGCCGCCGCCTCGATCCCGGAGCGCGCGGCCAGTGCCACGAGCTCGCGGCGTCGGCTCGACTGCTCCGCGGTGTCGGCGCGGGCAGAGGTATCGATCAGAGCCAGCCGCCGGACCCGCTCCGGGGCCAGAAGCACAACCCGCTGGGCGACGTAGCCACCCATCGAGAATCCGATCAGGTCGAACCGCCGCGGCGCGGTGGCGAGAACGCATCGCGCCATCTCCTCGATCGAACGCTGCCCGGTCAGGTCGGGGATCCGTCGGTCCGCCGCGACGCGACGCCTGGTCAGGTCCGATACCACCCCCTCCCACAGCTCGCTGTCGCAGAGCAGGCCGGGCAGGAACACGAGTCCGTCGCTCACTGCTCGTCCTCGAGTCCGGCTGCGAAGCCGCCGTAGCGGCCGCGGAGGAATACGAGCGGCTGCGAATCCGGGGCGGCAGCGACCGCGAGCACGTCGGCGACGACAATCGTGTGATCGCCGGCGTCGTGCTCATCGCGGATCCGGCACTCCATCCAGGCGGTCGCCTCGTCGAGGCCCGGCCCGGCCTCCCGGCGGTGCCAGCCGATCGCGCCGAAACGGTCGACAGCCCGAGCCGAGAGAAGCCGGCTGTGCCCGTTCTGGTGGTCGGCGAGGACGCTGATGCAGAAGGAGCCGGCGGCACGGATCAGCGGCCAGGTCGTCGAGGTCTTTGCCGGACAGACCAACAGCAGCGGCGGAGCGAGCGAGACCGAGGTCAGTGAGTTGGCGGCCATCCCTACCGGTCGCTCGCCGTCGTAGGCACAGATCGCGGCGACGCCGGTCGGCAGATGGCCGAAGGCGCGGCGAAGCGTCTCGGGGGTCAGGGCGCTCACGGCAGCCATTCGACGTGGGCTCGAATCGCGCCGTCCTCGCGAACCCATCCCTTTGATTTCGCGAAGCTCACCATCCGCTCGAACTCCTCGAGCCAGGCGGCGTCGGCGCGGTCACCCGCCAGCCGGCGGATCTCCTCCGGTCGCACGTAGACGTGGTCGACCTTCCGCGCGAGAACCTTGAAGGCGCCGAGATCCTCGGCATCTTCGAGTCTCGGCCGCAACGGCAGCTCGGTGGCGTCCAGCTCGATGTACACAGCTTCAGCCTTCCCCTGGCGCGGCCATGAGCATGTCGACGCCGAGGCGGCGCAGGCAGGCCTCCGCGCCTACACCATCGTCAAGGAGGGTGACCGAGCGGACGCCGAGGCTGACGAGCATCTGTTTGACGACGCCGCCGCGACGGGCGTCGAGCTCCTCCGCCCGGTAACTGCACTCCGCGCCGGCCAGGTGCCGCAGGGATCCCGCGAGGGAGCCATCCGCCTCGTGCTCTTCGTCGGCCAGATGCAGGAGCACGCCCCGCTGCGAGCCGCCGATCCGCCTCATCGCCGACTCGAGACGGCGGCGGCATGCACAGCGCCGTGAACGCAGCGCGTTGCCGACGCGACATTCGCGCTGCACGGCCAGCGGGACGCCGGTGAGGCCGCCAGGCTCGCCCCTGACCAGTGCCAGATGGGGGACCTTGCCCTCGAGCGGCCCGAAGGCGATCAGCCGGAACTCACCAAATGCGGTTGGCATCGCGACCTCGGCCTCCCGCTCCAGCACCAGGTCGAAGCACCACCGGTAGGCGAGGAGGTCGGGGATCTCGACGCTCTGCAGTCGGTGTCGGCGCGCGAGCCACTGGAGTTCGGCACGGCCGGCGATCGAGCCGTCGGGCCCGAGGACGGTGCAGATCGCCGCCGCCGGGCGCCGTCCCCCCTGCCGCGCCAGGTCGACCGCAGCCTCGGCCGCCTCGGGCCGCGCGATCACACCCCTGGGGGCAACCATGACCACGTTCACGTGCCCGCCCTCGACGACGTCGGCGCGCCCGTAGGCCGGATCTGCGGCGACGCGGATGGTCCGCGCGCGATCGCCGGCAGAACTGCCACTGCCGAGGCCCGCGGCGGCGTCGATCGAGGCGATGGTCCGCCGCCGCGGCGAAGAGCCCGCTCGACTGCGCGGTTCGAGGCCGAGCTCGCCACAGCGCTCGGCGCTCAGCGCCAGGCCGAGGGGGCCGCGGCCGGCCTCGGCCATCAGCGCCAGATGAGCGGCCTCGACCCGATCGCCGGCGACGGCCAGGTGGCCGCCGCCGGCGGGGTCGAGGATGAGCACCGTCTCGCCGTCGGCGATCGCCGCAATCGCGGCAGCGACCCGGGCGGGCCCGCCGCAGGGCCTGGCCCGCTTCGACCCAGGCGACCGCGGGCTACAGAGCGAAGCTCGGAACCTCGACACCGACGTCCTCCCAGTCGTTGGCCGGAATCGCCCGGGGGTTCTTGAACTCCGGGAACACGTACTTGCCGAACATCTCGATGCTGCGCAACGTGTTCTGGTGGCCGAACCCGTCCAGCTTCAGTATCACCTCGTCGAAGCCGATTTGCTCGTAGCGCTTGATCCGTTCGATCACTTCGTCCGGGTTGCCGATCAGCAGCGTCGGGCTGTGGTCGATCAGGTAGTCGACGTCATCCTTGTGGTCGACCAGGTCCTCCATCCGCTCGAGATAGCCGTAGCCTTGGCCGCCCGACGCTTTCTCGCCACGCGCCATCTCGAGGTAGAGATGGGTGACATGGTTGAAGAGCCCGAGGATCGAGCTGCGCGCCTCCTCGATCGCCCGCTCCCGCGTGGTTGAGACGTGGGCCGGGAAGGTGAGGAAGGACATATGCGGGTTGGTCTCGTAGAGGCCACCGATCGGCGCCGCCGACTCCAGGCCTTCCCGATGTGCGGCAACGCATTTCTCGGCGTATTCCCAGCCGAACCAGTTGTCGAAGGTCATGCTGCCGATCCCGAGTTCGCCGGCCGTCTTGTGGGTCTCGAGGCTCGACGCCGAGACGTACAGGGGCGGGCACCCGGGGCCGTAGAGCTTCGGGACCACATTGGTCGGCTCAAAGTCATAGTGGTCTCCGTGGAACTCGAATGGGCCTTCCGCGAGTGCTCTCATCACCACCTCGAGGGTCTCCCGCCACTCCTGACGGGTGGTGGTCGGGTCGACGCCGAACGCCTTCAGGTACGCGATGTTGTTGGACCGCGCCGTTCCGAGTTCCAGCCTGCCTTTGCAGAGGATGTCGAGGGTCGCCAGACGCTCGGCGATCCGGATCGGGTGGTTGTACTTCAGCATCACCACCGACATGTGACGGAGCTTGATCGTCGAGGTGAGCGCGGCGACTGCCCCGTAGAAGGTCTCCGGTGCGGTGATGGTGTAGGCCGACGGGACGAGGTGCTGCTCGGAGGTGCCCCAGAAGTCAAAGCCCATCTCCTCCGCGAACACAGCCTCCTTCAGTACCTCGTGATAGCGGACGCTGTAGGGCATACCTTTCTGAACCTCAGCCTCGGTGATCAGTCCGAAACGCATGTGCTCTCCTCTCGATGTGTGCTTTGGTGGCGGATGGCTCATCCAGCGGTTGGTTCGCCGATCGCCCGCTCCAACTGAACCAGTCCACTCGACGGTTCGCGCCCCACCCCGGGGGTAGCTTTTGGGATGGGACCCAGGGGGTTTTGGCCGCCTGGGGTACCGGTGTCAGCTCCGGCCGATGGTCACGGTCTTCGACTCCATGAAGGCGTGGACCGCGTCCAGTCCCATCTCCCGTCCCCAACCGGACTCCTTGTAGCCGCCGTGTGGCAGGGCGACATCGAGGACGTTGTAACAGTTGACCCATACCGTTCCGCTCTGCAAGGACTCAGCGATCGAGAGGGCGTGGTCGAGATTGGTGGTCCACAGGCCCGCCGCGAGCCCGTAGCGGGTGTTGTTCGCCTCGGCCACCACTGCGTCGAGATCGGTGAAGGGCATCGCGACGACAACCGGGCCGAACACCTCCTCGCGGACGATCGCCGACTCGGGCGGCATCCCCACGGCCACCGTCGGCTCGACGAAGTAGCCCTCCCCCCCGGCGCGGCCGCCGCCCGCGAGGTATTCGGCGCCCTCGCGGCTGCCGCCGTCGAGATAGCCGAGCACGCGGTCGAGCTGGGTCGCGGAGACGAGTGGGCCGAGTTCGGTCTTCGGATCGAGCCCCGGGCCGATCGCCATCGCCCGCGCCGCCCTGGCGAGTCCGTCGACGACGTCCTCGAAGACCGGCTCCTCGACGTACAGGCGCCGGCCGGCGGTGCAGAGCTGACCGTGGTTGAAGAAGCCGGCGTTGGCGGCGCCGGCTATCGCTGCCTCGACATCGGCATCGGCGAGGACGATGTTCGGCGCGTTGCCTCCCAGCTCCAGGGTGACCTTCTTCATGTTGCCCGAGGCGGCAAGGAGAATCTGCCTGCCGACCTCGGTCGAGCCGGTGAACGACACCTTGTCAACTTCAGGGTGAGAGGTGATCGCCGCTCCGGTGACCTCGCCGGCTCCCGTGACGATGTTGACGACGCCATCGGGCACACCGGCCTCCTGCAGGATCTGACCCAGGCGCAGCGTCGCCAGCGGCGTCTCCTCGGCCGGCTTCAACACCGCCGTGCAACCCGCCACCAGGGCGGGGGCGAGCTTCAACGCCGCCTGGACGAGCGGGAAGTTCCACGGCGTGATCAGCCCAGCGACGCCGATCGGCCGGCGCATCGTCAGCGGGAAGAATCGTGCCGTTGGGTCGATCGGGCTCGAGGCCGAGCGCGTCGTGCCGGTGATCTTGGTGGTCCAGCCGGCCATATAGCGGAAGACATCGACGGTCATCGGCACATCGACCGCACCGGCAACCGAGACGGACTTGCCGTTGTCGAGGGCTTCGATCTGCGCCAGTTCCGGCCCGGCATCCTCGATCAGGTCGGCTATCCGCCAGAGGAGCTTGGCCCGCAACCCCCCGTTCAGGTTCCGCCATCCTCCGTCGTCGAAGGCCGCCCTCGCGGAGGCGACGGCGCGATCGACATCCTCCCTTGCTGCCTCGGAGACCTCGGCGACGACGCGTCCGGTCGAGGGGTCCGTGACCGCCGAGGTCCGGCCCGTGACCGCGTCCCGCCACTCGCCGCCGATCAGCAACCGGTGCGGGCCGGCGAGGAACCGCGCCACCGCGTCGGACAGTGGCGGCAGCGCCGGGGTTGCAGACTGCTCGTTCATCCTTCGATGCTCCTTTCGATGATCCGTCTACGTTCGGAGGCGTAAGGCCGGCTGCTACGCCCGGCCTGGCTCGGCCAGAACGTCGTCTTCGCTCGTCTCGGTGACGGCAGGCGGCGGCGCGACGAGCGAGGCGCCGGCGAAACCGTCGACCCCGAAGGTCGCCCGATCGAGCCCCTGGTCGAGGTCGCCATCGCTGACGCGCAGACCGATCGTCTTGTCGAGCAGGAAGGCCAGTACGGCGGCGGTCAGCAGGCCGCCGACGAGGAAGACGGCGACGCCGAAGAGCTGCTCTCCGAAGCTGATCGTGGCGTGGCCCAGTTCGTAGGCGCCGGTCAGTTCGGGATAGCCGCCGACGTGGTCGCCGCCGCCGACGATGCCGGTCGCCAGCGCGCCCCAGATGCCGGCGCCGAGCGCCAACGGGCCGATCTTGCCGTCATCGATCCGCAGCCGCTGCAACAGGCGGGAGACGAGGAAGACGCCGATCGGCGCGCCGAGGCCGACCACGCCGGTCTCCCATGGCTTTGCCACATCGACCATCCCCGAGACCGCGATGTAGCCGGCGACGGGCGAGATCAGCAGGAGGAACAGCTGGCCCGTCACCCGCCACAGGATCGTCCCCGTGATCAGGGCGCCGATGTAGGCGGTGACGGTGCCGGCGATCGTGAAGGCGAGGCCACTTTCGTTCAAGTCGACCCCAAAGAACCCTTCGTTCGGGATCAGGAAGCCATTCCCACCCATGTACCCGAGCAGCGCGAAGAGGAAGAAGGCGACGCCGATCGTCGTCAGCAGGAGGTTGCTGGGGGCGGGTCGCTTCGCGGGATCGCGCTCGAAGGCGCCTCGACGTGGACCAACCCGCCAGGCAAAGACGACCGACCAGGTGCCGATCAGGATATAGGCGAAGATTCCGGCGAAGTCGTGCAGACCGGCGTTGGAGAGGGGACCGACCGACCCGTAGTCGAGGTAGCCGTAGATCGGCACGATCAGCGTGCCGAAGATGAGGGCGATGATCGCGGCCGGCAGCATCTTCATGCGCTCGGCGAAGCCGACCTGGAGCACCGTCACGGCCAGACCGGCGAAGAGCACGAAGAAGACGAAGAAGAGCTGCAGCTGGTCGGCGGCCGGGACGATCGTCGGGTCGAGGTGCTGGGGGAGCGTGGTCAGGTTCGTGCCGAACAGCCACCAGTTGCTGATTGATTCCTTCAGTGGTTCGGCAATTCCGAAAGCCTTGTAGTACTGCCATTGCCAGATTCCGTAACCCACGACAGCCATTCCGAACATGCCGGCGGCGGCCATGACCAGCTTCTGGACCGCGGTGTGGAGGGTGTTGCGCGCCGTGGCCAGGCCGCTGTCGATCATCATCACTGCTGCAATTCCGATCACCAGCGCCAGACATGGGACTACGTAGTAGATCGTCTCCACCTGACTTCCCAGTGACACCTGTTCTTTGAACATGTCCCTCTCCCTTACTCGACCACGTTGTGTACTTCACGGGCGAATTTCGCCAAGAGTTCGTCGAAGGCCTGAGGACGCTCGAGCGCCGGCGCGTGGCCGCATCCCTCGAGAGCGACGAGACGCGAGGCGGGAATCCGCTCGTGGGCCGCTTCGGCACTGGCCAGCGGGATGATCGGATCGGCGTCGCCATGGACGATCAGGGTCGGGACCTCCAGCCGGCCAAGCTCGTCTCGAAAGTCGGCGCCGTAGAGCGTCCGCCTGCAGGCTGCCGCGACCCAAGGGGGCGTCTTGATCGACGCCGACCACAGCCAATCCAGCGTCTCGTCGTTCGCCGGCTCGGCGAACATCCGCTCAAAGACCGCTCGCCGGGCGCTCGGCCACTCGACCGACAGCTCACGGTCGATCGCGGCCCCCGCGTCCTCGGGCGCGAGCCCTCGTGGCCAGTCGGGTCCGGAGACCATCCTCGGCACCGCCGCCCCGACGAGCGCCAGGCCGCTGGGCGGCGTCGCCGCGTCGAGGGCATGACGCAGGGCCACGGCGCCGCCGAAGGACCAACCGACGATCACCTCGCCCTGGATGTCCAGCCCCTCGAGCACGGCCGCGACGTCGGCGGCGAGGACCTCGTAGGAGTAGCCGCCGGCCGGCTTGTCCGATGCGCCGTGACCCCGCAGGTCGATCGCGATGACGCGGAACTCGGCCTGCAGCCGGGCGACCGAGGCGCCCCATGACGTGTGGTCGAGGTTGATGCCCGGAAGCAGGACGAGCGGCGGGCCGCTGCCGGTCTCCTCGAAGCAGATCCGGACGCCATCGGTCGCGGTGATCGAGCGCACTTCGGGTATCCCGTCAGTCCTCGAACAGGAAGGCGAGGTCGACGTGACGAGACTCGTGGTAGTGAACGATCTTCCAGTCCTCGTCGACCCGGTGCAGGCCGATCAGTGCGCGCAGCTCTCCTTTCAAAGGACGCTTCGCATCGAAGACCTCGAGGTGCGTGTCGAGCTTCGCGTAGACGAACGCCGAGTCGCCGTCGATGGCGACCTTCTTGACCAGCTCCCGCCATTCCGGCACCTCGCGGACAAGGGTTGGCGCGGCGTCCCAGTAGGCAGCGATTTCCGCCCAGGTGAACATCGGGTCCGCGCTCTCCTCGCACTGGTACACCAACCCAGGGAAGTTGCTGTCGAAGAGGGACTTCATCTTCTCGGCGTCCATCGCCTGGAACGCTTCGCACCACCGCTCATAGAGCGAGGCGATCGCGGCTTCGTCACCGATCGTGCTTGGCTCCATCACCCACTCCTCTCACTCGCCGCTCGCGACGGCGATCACTTGAACCTCGACGAGCAGCCCCGGGTAAAAGAGTTCGGAGACCGGCACCGCGAGTCCGACCGGGGCGCAGTTCGGCCACATCCGGTCCTTTACGGCGACGAAACCGGTCAACGCCTCGCCCAGGTTCATGCGCCCGGTGGTGGCGAAGAACAGGTTCATCGAGACGATGTCCTCGTTGTCGGCCCCAAACGCCGCCAGCGTTTCCTCGATCGATTCCAGGGCGAGCTCGCTCTGCTCGGTGAGGGAGTCAGGAACCTCTCCCGATTTGCTGATCCCGCCCTGACCGGCGAGATAGATCGTTTCGCCGCTCTTCAACCCCCAGTGGAAGTTGGGGACCGGGAAGTGCTCGAGCAAATGGGGTGGGTCGAAGGTTTCGTGGCCCATGCGTTTCTCCTCTCCTGCGCCGGCAGCTTGTGAACGGTCCGAAACCTAGGTTGCGATCTGCCCTGTCGCGCCCCCCTGGGGAGGTGGGGTTTTGGGTCCCCACCCCTCCGGTAGGGAGTGGGCCGGGGGGGCAGATGGCAAGGATCCGGGTTGTCTTCGGACCAGTTCGTGCGGACCGAGTTGCGGGAAGCTGCGGGATGCGATATTGCGGACGTCGCAAGAATGTCGAGAGTTGATGCGACATACGCTCGGCAGCCCCCGACCGCAGGCTCGATCGAGCGGGAACGCGAGCTCGACGCGATCAGGGTGGGCCTCGACGCCGCCATGGCCGGCGATGGCCGGATGCTGGTGATCGAGGGCCCCAGCGGGATCGGCAAGTCACGGCTGCTCGAGGCGGCGAAGGCCCTCGCCGGCGAGCGGCAGATGGATGTGCTGCGGGCCCAAGGCGATGAGCTCGAGCGAAGCTACGCCTTCGGCGTCGCACTGAGGCTCTTCGAGGCGCGACTCGCGGCCAAGCCGGCAGAGGAGGAGCTACTGCGCGGGCGGGCGGCGCTGGCGGCGCCGCTGCTGGTCCGCGACCAAGACAAGGCGCCGGCCAGGACCACCGACGAGTTCGCCCTGCTGCACGGTCTCTACTGGTGCGTCGTCAACCTCAGCGAGAAGCATCCCGTGGCGCTGCTGATCGACGATGTCCACTGGGCGGACGATCTCTCGCTGCGCTTCCTCAACTACCTCGCCCATCGACTGGAGGATCTGCCGGTCGCCCTGATCGTGGCGATCACCACCGGCGACCTGCTGGCCAACGCCGGCCTCGTCCCCCGGCTCGCCTCGGCCGCCGAGGACACGATCCGCCCCGCCCAGCTGAGCGCGTCCGGCGTGAAAAGGCTCTTCGAGGCGGCAGAGCTCCCGGTCGCCACCGGTCCCGAGTTCGTCGAGGCCAGCTGGGAAGCCACGGGTGGGAACCCTTTTCTCCTGACCGAGCTGATCGCCGCGATCAGAGCCGACCCGGAGGAGTGGACCGCGGCGAGCCCCGCCAGTGTCGCCGCTTTCGCCCCCCATTCGGTCCGCCACGGCCTCACCTTGCGGTTGTCTCGCTTCGGCCCGGCTGCGGTGGCGCTCGCCCAGGCCGGCTCGGTGCTCGGCGACAACGCCTCGCTGCGAATTGCAGCCGGGCTCGCCGAGCTCGAGATCGAGGCAGCCGGCGAGGCGGCGGAGATCCTCGAAGCGGGCGGCATCTTCGCCGCCACCGACCCGATCTCCTTCGCCCACCCGATGATCCGCTCGGCTGTCTACGGTGCCCTGCCGCCGGGCGAGCGTGCCCGCACCCACGTCCGCGCAGCGTCCCTCCTCCACGACGTCGACGCGGCGCCCGACGAGATCGCCGCCCACCTGCTCGCCGGCACGCCGAGTGCCGAGCCATGGGCTGGAGAAGCTCTGCACGAGGGAGCTCGGGCCGCGGCGCGCAAGGGGGCGCCGCAGGTGGCGGTCAAATACCTGCGCCGGGCGCTCGACCAGAGCCCGCCCAAGGATCGAAGCGGCGGGATGCTGGTCGACCTCGGAATCGTCGAGGCGGCGGCCGGCGAGACGATCTCGCTGCAGCGCTTCGAGGAAGCCCTGGCGCTGATCACCGAGCCGAACGAAAAAGCCCATGCCCTTTACGCCCTCGGCCAGACGCTGTATCGCTATGGCCGACACCGCCAGGCAGCGGAGACCTTCCTCCTCGGGGCCGAGCTGTTCGAGTCCAAGGACCGAGCACTGGCGGTCAAATTCCAGGGCGCCTATACCTGCGCCTCGCAGTTCGTCGCTCCCCTGCACGTCGAGGCGATGCAGCGTCTCGAGCAGATCGCCGGAGCAAACCGGGAGAACGGCGATGTCGCCGGCTCCGACGCCGTCCTCTTGGCGAATCTCTCGGTCCACTGGGCAGGGACGCGAGCGCCGGCGCAGCGCGCCGCCGAGCTCGCCCTCGCGGGCCTCGACGACGGCGGGCTGGTGCGAGCGGAAACGTCGGAAAGCATGGCGGTCAACATCGCGATCGCCGGGCTGATCTTCTGCGGCCGTCTGCAGGAGGCCCAGCGGGCGGTCGAAGAGGTGCTGGCCGACGCCCGCGCCCGCGGTGCCGCCCTCGCCTTCGCCGAGGCCTCGATGATGAGAGCGATGGTGATGCACGCGCGGGGGCACGTCGCAGACGCGATGGTCGATGCGCAGATGGCGATCGACGGCATGGCAAGGGGGTGGCAGGGGCTGATCCCGCTGCCGCAGGCGATCCTGGCCCACTGCCTGATCGAGCGTGGCGAGCTCGAGGAGGCCGAGGACGTGCTGAACGAGGTCGAGCCGATCCTCCCGGGTGCGGAGACCAGCTACCTGAACGCCTGGTTTCACTGGGCGCGCGGCCGCCTGCACCTGATCCGCTCCGAGCCCGAGCCGGCGCTGGATGATCTGCTGTGGGTCGACCGCGACCTTGCGCCCTACGCGCGCATCAGCCCGGCCTTCGCGCCCTGGCGCTCGCTCGCCGGCCTGGCGCTCGACGCGCTCGGCGAGCCCAGCCGCGGCCTCGCCCTGATCGAGGAGGAAGTCGACCTGGCGACCCGTTTCAAGCTGCCGATCCGGATCGGAGCGGCGCTCCGCATCCAGGCTCGCCTCGAGCAGCCGGCAGAACGCCTGGCGACCCTCGAGCGATCGGTGCAGATCCTCGAAGGGGTCGACGGACCGCTCGAGTTGGCGCGGAGTCTCCATGACCTCGGCCGCACCCATCGCCACGCCGGACGGCGCGTGATCTCCCGGGAGCCACTGCTGCGCGCCCTTGACCTCGCTCACCGCTGCGGCGCCACGGCGCTTGAGGAGAGTGCGCGCCAGGAGCTCAATGCGACCGGCGCCCGCCCCCGTCGGCCCGCGATCAGCGGCGTCGAGTCACTGACGCCGAGCGAGCGACGGATCGCCGACCTGGCGGCCGCAGGCAATGCGAATCGGGCGATCGCGGAAATGCTGTTCCTGACGAAGAACACAGTCGACTGGCACCTGCGCAACATCTACCGCAAGCTCGACATCAACTCCCGCGAAGCGCTGGTCGGCGTGCTCGAAGACGATCGCGGGGAGACAAGCCGGCAGGGCTGATCGGCGGGACCAAGATCCCCACGGAGGAGCCCCGGCCGGCGGCGACACGCTGCTCGAAATCGTCATAGGACCCGGCCAGGACGGTGACCAGGTATTGCGCCCATGGCCAGATGTCATGCTCGCCTTCATGCCATCTGCGCTGTGTCTGTTGGAGTGCCAGGTAGCAGGAGTTCTTGGACTCGAAGATCCTCTGCTCGACGCTCACGTATCGGGCGACCCCATACCCGAGGCGCAGCAGCTCGTGGGTGGTGGCGAGCCGAGACATCCGACCGTTGCCGTCGAGGACAGGGTGGAGCGCCAGGAGATCCAGGGTGAACGCGGAAAGAAGGATCAACGGATGGGCGACCCGTTCGTCCAGGGAGCGCTCGTAGCCAGAACAGAGGCCCGTGAGCAGCGCCTCGGTCTGGGTGTACGAGGGAGGCTCGAAGATGATCCGGGTCGCGCCGTAACTCCATCGAGATGTCGATCAGCCCCTGCACGTTGGATATCTCGGGGCCGCGCTTCAGCGTGCAGCTGAGGAAGAGCGCCTTCAGGTCGGAGTGCTCCGCGGCGGGTTCAGGCCACGACTGGATCCGCATCGTCGGCGGGAGGGTCGCCGCGGAGCAGCCACGAACCGCCCACGCGTTCGACCGTGCCCGCCGTCGCGAGACTCGACAGCGCCGTCGTCACCGACGGTCGCCGCGCGGCCACGAGTTCCCCGAGCAGCGAGTGCGTGAGCGGCACCTCGACCCTGACACCCCCCGGCGCGGTCCGGCCCCAGCGGTCTGCCAGGTGCCAGAAGAGCCAGTGGAGGCGCCGGTCGACGCGCGGCTGCTGGACGATCGCCAGCGCCAGGGCGAGGTGGCGCGAGCGCAGCGTCGCCCGGTCGACGAGCTGGACGGCGACCGTCGGATAGGGCGCCGCCCGGCGGGCGAAGGCCGAGTCGAGCACCGCCACCTGCGCCGGGGCCACCACCGACCAGACCGGCTCGAAGGGTCGGCTGGCGAACGGCCCGACGGTCTGCCAGGGGCGCAGCAGGTCCCCCGGCCCGAGCAGCTCGGCGCCGAAGCGCCCCGCGCGGCCGACCCGCCTGACGAGGAAACCGGAAAGCACCAACAGGCCGAAGCCGTCGGGCTCCCGGTACCGCTCCCCCAGCCGCCAATCGCCCTTGGCGATCGCCACGGCCCGCCCCCGACAGGCCCGCCGCGCCTCGGCCAGCTCGGGCCCGGTGATGCCAAGGGCCAGGTCCGGGTCCCGGGTCAGGACCTCGACGATTTCGGCTGCGGGGACGATTCCTGATGGTATCCGCGCGATCTTGGTCAGAGTTCTGACCAGGACGTCGCCATACCCAGCCTCGGCGATGGCCCGGACGTCGCCATCTCCTAGGTTCGATCGGTGAACGAACTGCGGACCAGACTGGGCGGCGAGGAAGGCCTGTTGGTCGTCCTGGCGCCGGCGGTCGGCGCCGGCGCGGGGCTCGGCGCGATCGGCTTCCGCTACCTGATCGAGGGCTTCACCTTGCTCTTCACCGGCCACACCGACCCGAGCGCGCTCGGGCACTTCACCAACCCCCACCTCGACTTCCTCGGGCCGTTCGTCGTCCTCGTCGTGCCGGTGATCGGCGGCCTCCTCTACGGCCCGCTCGTCTACCGCTTCGCACCGGAGGCCCGCGGCCACGGCGTCCCCGAGGTGATGCTGGCGGTCCACCAGAACGAGGGGAAGATCCGCGGGCGGGTTCCGATCGTCAAGTCGCTGGCCTCGGCGATCACGATCGGCGCCGGCGGCTCGGTCGGCCGCGAGGGGCCGATCGTCCAGATCGGCTCGGCGATCGGCTCCGGTCTCGGCCAGCTGACCCGCCAGGCCGGCGAGAACACCCGCCTCCTGGTCGCCTGCGGGGCCGCCGGTGGGATCGCCGCCACCTTCAACGCGCCGATCGCGGGGGTCTTCTTCGCCCTCGAGCTGATCCTGCGGAGCTTCGAGACGCGCTCCTTCGGCCTCGTCGTCCTCGCCTCGGTCGTCGCCACCGCGGTCGGCCGGATCGCCTTCGGTGCCGAAGCCTTCCTCACCCTGCCCGCCTTCCACGTCGTCTCCGGCGTCGAGTACCCGCTCTACGCGCTGCTCGGGATCCTTGCCGCCCTGGTCGGGGTCACCTTCATCAGGGTCCTCTACGGGTCCGAGGACCTGGCCGACCGCATCTGGCGCGGCCCCGCCTGGCTGCGGCCGGCGGCCGGCGGCATCCTCCTCGGCGCCCTGCTCCTGGTCCTGCCGGAGATGTACGGGGTGGGTTACCCGGTCCTCGAAAGCGCGATCCACGGGCAGTATGTGGTCGGCCTCCTGCTCGTCTACCTGGTCGGGAAGATCGCGGCCACCAGCCTGACGATGGCGATCGGCGGCTCCGGCGGCGTCTTCGCGCCCGCCCTCTTCATGGGGGCGATGCTGGGAAGCGCCTTCGGCACCGGCGCACACGACCTCCTTCCCGCCGCCACCGCGGGGGCGGGCGCCTACGGGCTGGTCGGCATGGCCGCGGTCTTCGCCGCCACCGGCCGCGCCCCGATCACCGCCGTGTTGATCGTCTTCGAGCTGACCGGTGACTACTCGATCATCCTGCCGCTGATGCTGGCCGTCGTGGTCGCTACGGCACTCAGCCACCTCCTGAGCGAGGACTCGATCTACACCCTGAAGCTGCGCCGGCGCGGCATCGACATCGAGCGGCCCGCGGCGGCCGGGGCGCTCCACGGGATTCCGATCGCTGCGGCGATGCAGGCGCCCCCGGTCCCGCTCGCCGCCGAGGCGCGGATGGGGGATGTCGCCGCCCGACTCGCCGACGAGGGCCGTGTCGCGCTGCCGGTCGTCGATCTCGATGGGCGGGTGATCGGCGTGGTCGACGCGAGGGCGATCGAGCGCGCCTTGGAGCAGGGCGAGGAGGACACCGCGCTCGCGCTCGCCGAGACAGTCCTCGACCTACACGCGGACGACGATCTCGGCCGGGCGATCGAGTCGATCACCGAGGGAGACCGCCAGGCGCTGCCGATCGTCGATGCGGAGGGCGCCCTCGCAGGCTGGGTCGAACACCGCGACCTGCTCCGCGCATATGCGACGCGGGGTCGCCCGTCGGCCGGCCCGGAGCCAGATCGGATCCTGCCGCGAACCGGCCCCTAGGCCGCTGCCGGAGAGGGGGCGCGACCCAGCAGCGGAAGAGCGTGACCAGCAGGATCGGCCTGAGCTCGCCAACGCCCCGGCGCCCAGCAGGTAGGTGCCGCGTCACCGCCCTCCTCCGAGAAGCTCGGGAAGCAGCTCTCGCCGCCGCGCTTGCGCCGTGTGGCGGCGTGACCCTTCGTTGCCCGCCGTCGCCACCCAGGCGCGTGGGCTCCAGCGGTCAGGCCGCGTCGGAGTTCGACGCCCGTCGTGCCGGTCCCGAGGATGCTCTGACGATCAGTTGCGGTGGAGCGGTGATCACCACATCGCTCGGCTCGGCGCCGCCAATTTGACTGAGCACGGCATCGACCGCCGCTGCGCCGAGCTCGGCAAGGGGCATGCGGATGCTCGAGACCGGTACCTCGAGGTACTCGAGCAGCGGGTCGTCGTCGCAGGTCAGGACGGCCACATCACCGGGGATCGCGAGTCCAAGGCCTCTGATGGCCGAGACAGCGCCGATCGCCTGTTGGACGTTGGACACGAATACCGCACTGGGGGGCTCGGCGCTCCGCTCGAAAAGCTGTCGCGCGCCTTCCGCTCCGGCGGCCACGGCGAACTCCGCGCTGACTTCGACGGGCACGATCTTCTCGGCCGCCAACACCTTGGTGAACCCGGCGCGGCGGCGACGGGCCGTGTCGAGGTCGTGAGGCCCGGAGACGTGGCCGATGGCCGTGTGGCCCAGCTCCAGCAGGTGCTCGGCGGCTATCCTGCCCGCCGCTTCGTCAGCCATCGACACGTTCCGGTGGCTGCCCTGACGGCGGCGATTGACGAAGACGCAGGGGAGCCCGTCCTCGAGGAAGGCGCGGTGCTCGCGCGATCCAATTCGACTGCTCGCGATCAGCAACCCGTCGATCCGCCTCGAGCGAACGAGCCGTTCATACGCCTCGACGCTGCCGGCCGGCTCGTCCTCGGCCACGAGAAGGACCCTGTCGTGTTCCCATGCGCGCCGAAAGGCACCGTGGATGAGGTCGGCGAGGACGGGATTGCGCAGCGTAGGGACCAGCAGGCCGAGCGTGCTCGTGGTTTCCAGCTTCAGTCCCCGGGCGATCGCGTTGGGGCGGTAGCCGAGCTCCTTGGCGATGCTCAGCACCCGCTCCCGGGTCTCGGCGCGCACCGGACGGTCGGGGTCCACCATGAGGGCCCGCGAGACGGTGGAGATGTCGACACCGGCTTTCTCCGCCACGTCCTCCAACCGGACCGACCGGCGGCGGTTCGGATTGTCCCCAGCGGAGCTCACGCCGATGATTCTGACCCCTGCGGGCGGCGGTCACCTGGATCGAGCAACCGCGACCACGTCGATCTCGACGAGGATTCCCATCAGGCCGCTGCAGACGGTGGTTCGCGCCGGCCGGGGCTCGGGGAAGAGGGCCCGGTAGACCTCGTCGTAGGCTGCGAAGTCGTCGAGGTCGGCGAGGTGCACGGTTGCCTTGACGACATCCTCGAGACCGCATCCGGCGGCCGCCAGGATCGCGCGGATGTTCTCGATCGTCGCCTCGGTCTGGGCGGCGATACCTTCGGGGACCTCGCCGCTCCCGGGGTCGGCCGGGCCCTGACCGGCGGTGAAGACGAGGCCCGCCGCTTCGATCCCCTGCGAGTAGCCGCCGACGGGGTCGGGCGCCGCGTCGGTGAGGATCTCGCGCTTGTTCCCCGCTCCGGCCTCAGACATGCGAGAGCCTTGCGGTGACACCACCGTCGACGAAGAGGGTCGTCCCGGTCACGTAGGAGGCTTCCCCGGAGGCCAGGAAGGCGATCGCATCGGCGACGTCCTCGGGAAGGCCGATCCGACCGAGCGGCTGCAGGGCCTCGACCTGGCGCACCGTCTCCTCGACGTCCTCGACCTCCGCGAGCCAGAGCCGCCACATCTCGGTTTCGACGATTCCCGGGCAGACCGCGTTCACCCGCACCCCGCTCGGCGCCAGGTCGAGCGCGCTCGACCGGGTCAGGCCGACCAGGCCACTCTTCGCCGCGGCGTACGCGGAGAAGTTCTCGATCGTCGCGCCGGCGTGGAAGGAGGCGACGTTGACGACGCTCGATCCGGGCGCGGCCTCGCGCAGCGCCGGCGCCGCAGCCTTCATCAGCAGGTAAGGGGCTCGCAGGTTGATCGCCTGCAGACGGTCCCACTCCGTGCTCGTCGTTTCCTCGAAGCCCTTCGGCAGGGTGATCGCGGCGTCGTTGACAAGGACGTCGAGCCTGCCCCAGCGGCCGACGGCGGCCTCGACCGCGCTCGACGCCGACTCCTCCTCGGCCAGATCAACCCGGACGAACTCGGCTTCCCCGCCGCTCCTCCGGATCCGGGCGACGACCTCCTCGCCACGCTCGGCGATGTCCACCGCGGTGACCCTGGCGCCCTCCGCCGCCAGCCTGACGACGGTGGCCTCGCCGATCCCGTTGGCGGCTCCTGTGACGATCGCCGCCTTTCCCTCGAACCTCATCGTTACCTCCTGTCGATGGCTGAAAGTTGTTCGACCGCGGCCCGTGCCCGTTCCTCGATCTCAGCAGGGCTCGCCTGCTCGTCGCCGAGCAACGAGCTTCCGAGGCCGACGGCGGCGGCACCCGCCTCAAGGTAGGAGGCCACCTCCCCGGGCTCGATGCCGCCCGTCGGGAAGAGGTCGACCTCGGGCTCGACGCTGAGGAGGTCGCGCAGGTGCGCCGGGCCGCCGATCCGCGCCGGGAAGATCTTCACGACCCGGCAGCCGAGGCCACGGGCGCGCGCCAGCTCGGTCGGCGTGAGGACGCCGGGTACGAGCGTGATCGCCCCGGCCGCGTGCCGTAGCAGGCCCTCGTCGAGGAATGGCGAGACCGCGAAGTCTGCGCCCGCGGCGAGCGCCAGGTCGAGCTGATCGGCGTCGCGGACGGTTCCGGCGCCGACCGTCAACTCTGGCCGCAGAGCCTTGGCGGCTCGGATCGCGGCGCCGGCGTCGCGGCCGGTGAAGGTGAACTCGATCGCCTCCACCCCGCCGGCGAGGAGAGCCTCGACCAGCGGCGCGACGTCGCCGTATTCGCGCCGGCGCACCACCGCGACGAGCCCGTGCGAGCGCAGCCGCTCAGCGAAGTCCATCGACCCGGAGATGCCTGGCGAGATCGGCGGCACGCGGGAACGTCTCGAAGTCGCCCATGCCGGTGACCACCGAGGCACCGCAAAGCGCTCCGACCCGCAGCGCCTCGGGCACATCGGCGCCGAGCTGACGGTAACGGAGGTAGCCGGCGTTGAAGGCGTCCCCGGCGCCGACCGTCTCGACCGCGGGGACCCGCACCGCTTCCTGGTGATGCAGATTCCCGTCCTCATCGATGGCGACGGCGCCGTGACGCCCACGCTTGATCACCACCTCGCGCGGGCCGAGCTCTCGCACTGCCTCGGCGAGGTCGGTCGGTGCCGGCGCCCCGGTCAGCGCCCTGGTCTCCTCCTCACCGCCCAAGAAGACGTCGGCTTCCGCGATCAACGGGAGGATCAGTTCCGCCGCCCGATCGGTTCCCCAGAGGCCGGGTCGCAGATTCGGATCGAAGTAGACCGGCACGCCCGCCTCACGTGCGGCTCGCACGGCGAGCCCCGCCGCCCTGTTCGCCGCTTCGCTCAGGAGCGCGGTGATTCCGGTGGTGAGGAATGCCCTGGCTCCTTCGATGAAGGCGAGGTCCTCGGCGTCGAGCGCGATCCGGGCCGCTGCCGAATTCTCGCGGTAGTAGATCGAGCGGCCACCGTCCGGCAGGTGCGAGACCTCCTTGAAGTAGAGGCCGGTGCGATGGTCGGGGTCGAAGCCGACACGCTGTATGTCGACCGAGTTCCCCTGCAGGGTCCCGGCCAGGAAGGCCCCGAACTCATCATCGCCGAGGCTTGAGATCAAGCCGCCCGAGCCCCCGAGCCGGACGAAGCCGAGCAGCGTGTTGCACTCGGCGCCGCCCAGTCCCCGCTCGAAACGGGGCACCGCGCGTAGCGGGCCCGATCGGTCCGGGACCATCACGACCAGCGGCTCGCCGAGGGCGACGAGATCGTGTTCACCACCGCGCAAGATGCCCTGACTCATCGTCGCGGCACCTCGCCGTCGTAGGCGACCGCGCGGATCGGCGCCCCGTCGGCGCCATCCAGCCTGATCGGCAGGCCGCAGAAGAAGACCTCGCGGCTGGACAGCCGGCAGAGGTTGGCCAACGACTCGACGACGACGACTCCGGCGCCGAGCAGCGCCTCGTGGAGCGGCGACGCCTCGGTCGGGTGGAGGCTCGGGACGTCGAGGGCGAGCAGCCAGATCTTGGCGCCGGCGAGGAACTCGCCGACCTCGAGGGCCAGCGGCGGAAAGTCGGTGAAGTAGCGCTCGCTGCCGAGCTCGCGATCCCAGTCGGTGCGGACGAGCAGGCGTGCACCGGGCGCGGGCGGTCCACCCATCGCAGCTTCGAGATCATCGACGGTGATCTCCTGGCGCGGGGCATGTCCGCTCAGGTCGAGCACCGTCGCCGGACCGATACAGCGCTCGAGCGGAATCGTCTCGACTCCCCCACCGTCGGCGAGAAAGTGGCTCGGCGCGTCGGCGTGGGTGCCGGAGTGATTGCCCATCACGACCGTCGACATCCGGTAGCCCTCGGTCTCCAGCCGGTGGCTCTTGGCGATGTAGATCGGCGGGGTGCCGTCGAAGTGCGGCATTCCCGAGCGGATCGGCAACGAGAGGTCGACCAGCCTCGTCATCGGCCCGCTCCTTCGGCGAGGACGGTGGGGACCTCCTCGACGGGGATCGGGGTCAGCGCGCTTTCCGCGGCAGGGATCGCCGCGTAGGGATCCTTGAGCCCGAAACCCGTCAGGCAGGCGACGGCGCTTTCGCCGGCTGCGATCGTGCCGTTCTCCCGCGCGGCGGCGATTCCGGCGACGGCGATCGCGCTCGAGGGCTCGCCGAAGAGTCCGTCGACTGCAGCCAACTCGCGCACCCAACGCAGGATGTCCTCGTCGGCGATGGCGACGCCGGCACCGCCGGAGCGCAGGGTCGAGGCGACCGTGATGTCACCCTCGTCGGGATAGCCGTCCAGCGGGTCGGCGAGCCCACTGGCGACCGTGCTCGGGTCCTTCCAGGCGACCACCTCGGCACCGCCCTCCGCGAGCGCCCGGACGATCGGCGCGCATCCAGCCGGTTGGACACAGAGCATCCGCGGCAACCGCGCTACGCGGCCCCATTGCCTGAGGTCTTCATATCCCTCGAGCACGCCGGTCAGGAGCGGGCCCGACCCGACCGGGATCGAGATCCAGTCGGGCACCTGCCCGTCCATCTGCTCGCAGAGCTCGTAGGCGACCGAGCGCAGACCCTCGACGGTGTAGGGACAGACGTAGGTCGTCGTGGTGTTCAGCCAGCCGAGCTGCTGGGCAGCCAGGCCGGAGGCGGCGAGGGCGTCGCTGTAGTTGCCGTCGACCTCGATCACCTGAGTGCCGCAGGCGATCGGCGCCGCCAGCTTCCCCCGCGGGGTGTCCCGGGGGACGATCGCGACGCTCGGCAGCCCGGCCCGCGCCGCGTAGGCGGCGGTCGAGGCAGCAGCGTTGCCGGTCGAGGCGCAGAGGAGCCCGGCGGCGTCGATGGCGCGGCCAATGCTGGCGGCGATCGCCAGCGGCCGGTCCTTGAAGCTGCCGGTCGGACAGGCCGCGTCGTTCTTCAGGCCGAGCGCCGAGAGACCGAGCCGCTCCGCGAGCCGGCTCATGAGCATCGGCGTCTGGCCCTCGCCGATCGAGACCCGCGCCTCCGGAGGAACCGGTGGCAGCGCCTCGGCATGCGCCCAGATGCCCTCACCGCCGGAGCCGGCCGGCATCTGCCGCCGACTCGGCCGACTGTAGGCGAGCACGCCGCCGCAGGCCGTACAGCGATAACTCGCCCCCGGTCCGTAGTCCGCCCCGCAACGCCGACAGGTACAGCCGCCGAGCGAGCCGGCCTCATCTGCGGTCCCCGCGGTCCTCGTCGAGCTCCCGCCCATGTCGCCCTCAGGCCGAAGCCACGGGGTCGGCGAAGTGGTAGCGCTCGGCGATCAGCGCATCTACCTCGGCACGGACCTCGAGCGGGCTGCGCGGGTTGAAATCGGCGTCGAGCGCGGTGCCGAGCCCGTCGAACATCCCCTCGAGCCGAGGCTCGCCCTCGGAGATGCCGCTGACGATCGCCACGTAGGCTCGGTTCATGAAGAACTGGGCGCGCAGCGCATAGAGCGCCGTGTCGCCGACCTTGGCCTTCTCGCCTTCGCCGCAGACGCCGTGGTAGTCGATGATCCCGCGCTCGACCAAGGGGATGATCGTGTCCTTGGCCTGCTCGAAGCTGGTCCCGACCATGCAACGGATCGGATACTCGTTCTCCGGGCCGCCGGAGCCCTCGACGTAGCTGAGGCCGCCGCCGAGGGTGTAGGCCTCACCCTCCCAGTGGTGCATCACCTCGGTGACCAGAACCTGGGCCGGCTTCTCGATCAGGTCCTGGTAGGCGTGGGCGAGGCTCGAGCCGAGCAGTCCGATCCCCGGCTCGACGTCGGTGGCGCCGTTTTCGGCGAGCATCTTGAACGTCGCGCAGTTGTTGAAGGCGGGCGCGTTCACCCGCAGGTTCTCGAGCCCGAGCTCCGCTTCGAGCATCTCCTTGGCCTTCAGCGTCGTGAAGAACGTGTTGGTCGGACGGGCGGCATAGGCGTCGGGGGTCTGGTAAGTGATGTTGACGAAGGAGGTGAGGCCGACGACGCGGACGTTCGGCAGCTCGGTCACCCTGCGGACGCCCTCGACGCACTCGTCGAGCGTCCAGCCGCCGACCATCCCTTTGAAGAACTCGTCGCCCGGCTTGTTCACCCGCACGTAGAGATCCTGGGTGCGCCCGATCGCCCCGGCGGCCTCGGAGATGTTCTTCGCCGCCTCGTAGGTGAAGACGGTCATCACTTCGGGTTCCAGCGCGAGGATCGCCGGCACCTCGTTCTTCGGCATGTTCGAGAGGTGGCCGACGTGCCCGAGCGGGTGCCCGTAGCGGTTGACCACCCGCGCCTCCATCGCCTCGACCGCGACGACACCGTCCCAGCCGGACGCCAGGGCCACTCCGGTGATGTAGGGATTGCGCCCGTTCTGCTTGGTCATGATCCAGGAGCGCAGGCCGTTGGCCTTGATCTCCTTCGACATCGCGGCGGCGTTGTCGGCGATCGCATCGAGGTCGACCATGTAGGTCGCCGGCGGGATCACGCCGCGCTGGTGGAAGTCGATCGCCGTCTCCAGCATCTCCGGGTTTCGCTCAATCGCTCGGTTCAAAAGCATCTCGTGTCTCCGCTTCTAGATGGGAATTTTTCGGTGCCGCCCTCAGGCGGCGTCGTCGGTGTCGCCGAGGACGAAGCTGCGCCCCTCGAACATCTCAGGCCTGCGGACGTGCAGGACGGCGATCGCGACGGCTGCCACGGCGGCGATCGCCAGGCAGGCGAAGGTGATGCTCTGACCGAGGGCGAATCCGGCGTTCCAGAGGACGTCGAAATAGAACTTGTAGAGGAGGTAGGCGTTGAGGCAGACGGCCCCGATCGGCACCACGACGGTCGCGATGTGGCTGCGCCCAGGCTCCCCCCGGTGGATCAACAGGTTGGCGATCGCCGTGGCCGAGTACATGATCAGGGCGAAGAAGATCACCGCGTTCACGGTCCAGGTGTAGAAGTCGATGATGCCGACGATCTTCGAGCCGACCAGCGTGCCGATCACGGCGACGGCGAAGAAGGCGTTGAGGGCGGCGGTCGGGATCCGGGTGGCGGGGTTGATCCGCCTGAAGACGCGGGGGAGGGTGCCGCCGCGTGCCTGTGCGTAGATCGTCCGGCTGGTCGCCACGGCGGCCGCCAGGAACACCGCGAACGCCGCAGTCATCCCCGTGATGTCGACGATGATCGAGCCGCTGCCCCAGACCGCGCCTGCCATGCTGGCGACCGGGGTGACGTCGCCTTCGACCGCTTCGAGCACCTGTTCCACCGGCAGCGCGAAAGACAGCGCATACGTCGCGAAGATCCAGAATCCGATCACCAGCAGCACCGCGACGATCGTCGCCTGCGGCACTTTGTCCTTCGGCGCTTCCGTCTCCTCCGCGACGACGCTGACCGTCTCGAAGCCGGTGTAGGCGAAGATGCCGAAGACGAGGGCGAGGAAGTACGCACTGCCGCCGCCGATTGCGTTGCCCGGGTTGAACGGCTGCAGGGTGAGGGGGCCGGCGGGGTGCTCGACCAGCAGGGTGGCGCAGAGCGCAATCACGACGCTCGCCTCGATCAGCAGGAAGATCAGCGCCGTTTTGGTGCTCATCTCGATGTTTCGGTAGACGGCGATCGCAACGGCGACGGAGCAGGCGAGGACTCCCAGCGCCCAGGTCCAGTAGCCGGTGCCGGCGCCGATCTCTTCCAGCGTCGCGTTGAAGAAGAGCCCGAAAAGCAAGGGGAGGGTGATGCTGATGGCGACGTAATAGCCCAGCATCATCCATCCGACCCAGGTCCCGATCCGAGGATTGAGGGCGTTCCAAGACCAGGTGAAGGCGCTGCCCGCCGAGGGCATCCGCCGGCTCACCATCGCGTAGTTGGTCGCGTTCAGCATCGCCAGAGCACCCGCGACGAGCCAGACCGCGGGTGCCACGTTGCCGGCCGTGCCGATGATCGGCCCGATGTTGCCGTACAGCCCCAGGGCCGGTGAAAGGAACACGGCGCCGAGCACCGCGGCCCCCACCCACCCGATGGCGCCGGTCTTCAGGCCGGTTTCCGCCGTGGCCGATCCTGACCCGGCGCCGCTTTGCTCCTGAACTGGCGAATCAGCCGTTCTACTGCGCTCCATGCTCCCTCCAAACCCAGACGCGAACCCATTTTCAGCGAATCCAAACGTTTGGCGTCGCTGCCGGCAGCACCCTAGCACGGGGAGCGGGGGGCGTCAAAGAACTCGTAGGAAGGGGACCGGCATCTGGGTGCCTACGGGCGCCCGCACCGGGACTTCTTGGGTGACGATCGCTCCCGACTCCCCAGCGGTTCGGCCGCGTCCCGACAGCAAGCCTGAACGTCGTCGATCGGTGGCGCGATCACGTCGATGCCTACGAGATGACGCTCGACGAGCACTACGCCAACGTCCTCTGGCACGCCAAGGAATCCGCCTACGCCGAGGCGTTCCCCCGACGCCGGCTGCTTCATCTGTGGAACTGGTCCGACTGCGAACGCCTCGGTCTGGGCGTCAAGCGTCCAGGCGCGGCGCGTCCCCCAGATCGGATAGCCACACGCGCGCCCACCTCTGATGGAACCATCATGTTCCGCCTCCCTCGGGCTGGCGCGCAAACCCGCTTTCCAAGCGGGTTTGCCGCTTTCGGGAGGGGATGTCTGACGGCGAAGGCAGCCACCAAAGGGTGATGAGGTCCGTAGCGCCGCCGCCCGCCCAGAACTCAAGGTCCGCGCTCGCCGGCCGAACAGTCAGGGGGACGCGTCCATCCGAGAAGGGGAGAACCTGATGTACCGCCTGCTGTCCAAGCTGACCTACGCCAACGTCGTCGCCACCCTCGCCCTCTGCCTCGCGCTCGGCGGCGGCGCCGCGTTCGCCGCCGGGAAGATCGGCTCGAGCCAGATCGCCGTGGGCGGCGTCCACACGAAGAACCTGCAGCAGCGGAGCGTCACCAGCGGCAAGCTGGCCCTCGGCGCGGTGCACGCGAACCAGATCGCGCCGCGCTCGGTCGGCGCCGACCAGATCGGCACCGGCGCGATCCGCGCCGCGCAGATCGCCGACGGAGCGGTCGGCACCGGCGAGCTCGCCAAGGGCGCGGTCGACGGGTCGCGGCTCGCCGCCGGGGCCGTGGGTCCCGAGCAGCTCGGCAAAGACGCGGTCTCCTCGGCGGCGATCGGCAAGGGCGCCGTCGGTCAGACCCAGATCGCCGACGGCGCGGTCGGCCCGGCGCAGATGCAGTTCCCGGTGACGCTGGTGGCGCGGCCCTCCGGCGGGGCGCTGTCGAACATCGCCTTCGGCGCAGCCCAGCCCTATCCCCTGACGGCGGCGAGCTGGACCCAGCACGCCGGCGCGGTCGACCTTCTGGTTGGCTCCATCACCGCCGAAGTCGGGCCGGTGGACATCAACCAGTGCGAAGTCGTGATCGAATTCGGGCTCGGCGAAAACTTCGCCGACGGCCAGCTCGGCACCGCGATCTTGACCAACTTCACTCACGGCGCGAGCCAGGTCGTCTCGGCCAGCGTGCCGGCCCTGCCGATCCTGGTCGACGCCACCGGGCCCGTCAACTTGACCGCGCGCGCTCGCGAGGGCGGCGGCTGCCAACCTTCGACGACTTCGACGATCGAGTCGGCGGACCTCCGCATCATCGAACTCGGCTGAGCGGCGCCCGCCCTGCGGCAACGCCCCCGGATAGCCGGCGAGCATGAGCGCGCGCACCACCGCGGGGAGGCCATGCTGGGAGAGCCGACCTCGGTGTCAGGAGCGGCGGAGCACCGCCAACACATCCTCGATGGCTCTGATGACGTGGGCGCCTTCGAAGAGGGGCTGGTTGGCCCCGCGGGCGGATGTTCGCCGGGTTGAGAAGAGTGCCGCTCGTGCCCGGAGGCCGCACCCGGCCCGAACGCGCCCGACTGGATTCGAACCAGTGACCTTCGGTTTCGTAGACCGCGCCGGGGACTCGGCTGAGCTACGTGGGGCTCGGTTTCAAGCGGATTGCGCGAGATCGGACTCTGCTGAGATCGGCTGGGCTCCGTGTGGCACCGTGCCCCATTTCGTGCCCCAGCACCATCGTGGGACTGACCAGCACCACGTAATAACGGCGCCGATCCCCAATAAAACGTTCGCCACTTTTACCGGTACGCTTTCGGGATGTCCGGCCGTCATTTGAACTCGTCCCCCTCGCCTGACGGCGGCAAGTCGGGTTTCAAGGTAGCTGTGGGGGCAAAAGGCGTCGAGGTGCACCTCGACGGCGAGACTGTCGGGAAGCTAGCGGAGCAGCTAACCAATCGAGCTGCGCGAACGAGAGATCTGGTTGGGCGGGCCGCTGTGGTCGTCTCATTCGTTGTGACGGGAGCTGGCGTCGCCGCCACTGTCGGATCACTTACCACTGGACCCATCCATCTAGGCAACGGAAACGGGATCGCGATTGCAGCCGCACTATTCGCTACCACCCTCAGCTTCTTGTTGAGCGCGGCACTCGCTCTTCTCGCCGATCTCCGGGGTGCAGTTGCACGTAGGCAAGCGCCGCCTCTGGCTGATGGCCTCCACAACCTCGAGCAGCGATTGGGCCGCATCAGAAAACCTCTTATAGACCGCTCCACCGTTGTTACGCAGCGACAGACTCCTTGATGTCCGCAACGGAAAGACAGCCAAAAGCTGAACCGCCGACCGGGGTGACCTCGCCCGTAGGTCAGGAACCGCGAGCCGCTGATCCTAATCTGGAAGAAACCGTCAAGCGGCTAAATGCGAGCCTCAGAACTCGCGGGACCGCGGCGGATTTTTCCGACGAGGCGCTGGCCACCCTTCTCAAACTTCAGCTTGACTACGTAGAGGAGGTTGGCGGCGAGGCAATCCGTCTGGCCAACCGCAATCAGGCTGACGTCGTGTCTGCGGCAGACCTAGAAGGGGCCGATAGAACTGTGCGGCCGACGACCCAAGGCAAAGCTTGGCTAGAGGCCATCGGCGGCATCCTCGCGGGCGCTGGAACTGGCACGTTTCTTCAGATCGCCGTGACGAAAAATCCGTCGGTATTGGGATTATCGATTTCGGCAATCGTCGCAGTGGTCGGATTCTCCGTTGTCGCTGCGACGCTTTTCTCACGCGTCCGGGTGGGCTAGGGAGAGTCTTGGCGTGAAGCTGATCCCCGGTAGAGAGATCGGCCGAGGCGGCTTCTGCATGGTCCATGAAGTCGTTGCCTGGGAAGATGACCGTGCGGTAAGCGGGCCGATGGCGATTAAGAGGCTGCGTGACGACCTCCGCGAGCCCCCGGATTCCTTGAAAGAGATCCGCGACAGGTTTGAGAGGGAGGCTCGGCTTCTCGACGACACCCTCGACCACGAGAACATCGTGCCAGTGCTCATGCGAAACCTCAGTGGCGATCAGCCCTACTTCGTCATGCCTCTTGCCGAATGCAACGTCGGCGACATGCTCCTCGACATGGCCGGCGACGAAGACTGGGTATGCAACGTATTTCGACAGATCCTGGAGGGCATGGCATACGCACACGGAAAGGGCGTCATCCATCGGGACCTAAAGCCAGAGAACGCTCTTGTCTTCGGGGACCAAGTTCGACTGAGTGATCTCGGCCTCGGCAAGAATCTAATGGGTGGGACCGTCGGCCTGACCAAAACCATGTTTTGGTCAGGCACTGAGGCTTATATGTCCCCGGAGCAATTTTCGGCTATGAAAGAAACCGGGCCGAGCGCCGATGTCTTCGCGCTGGGAAAGCTACTGATGGCGTTGCTGAATGGGGACCACCCTGAGGTAGGCGTGCCTGACGTTTCCGAGCTACCCGAGCGATTCCGATATTTCGTAAGCCGTTGCTGTGAGAAAAGGCCGGAGAATCGATTTGCGGATGCCAAAGCTGCCCTCGAAGCTTTCGATGGCGCTACGTCTGAGCCCGAGTTCAAACGCAATGAGACCGAGCTCGAGCGACTGGAAGAAGCGTGGTTTGCCACTCCGTCCGGACCCGACCTCGAGGTAGTGAAGGAGATCGATCGCCTCCTTCGCGAAAACCCAGACGACGAGGCGCTCTACACGAAGCACGTTCCTCGTCTTCCAGGGGACCTCGCCAAACAGTACCTCTTTGACCTCCCCGACGCCTTTGCATCCATGCTCGCCTGCTTCGACGTACATGTTTCTGGTGGCCTCCCCTTCGACTACTGCGATGTCGTCGCCGATTTCTACGCAGGCATCTTTCGCCGAACGGACCGCCTTGACATCCGGAAGATGGTGATAAATCGACTCCTTGAGATGGGAGATTCACACCATCGCTTCCACGTCCGATCAGTCCTACTTCAGTTGTTGTCTGAACTCGATGGACCAACTGAAAGTTCGACGATCGCCCTCGCGGTTGACGTAATACGAGCAACCCGTGCGTCCAGCTTCCCGGCTGCCATCGCCATGAACTATGACCTCTCCGGGGAGCTTAAAAAGGTATTTCAGGACTCGCCTTGACGCGCCGCCCTGATCGTCTCAACCGACGACGGTCGACGAAGCACGCGGTCCTTCCCCTCGATGCATCGATGAACCGGCGTCGCAAGTCGAAGCCATATTCGACCAGCCTACGGACTGCCGGTCTGTATCGACCGGGCTTCGACTAGTCGTTTCCACTCTTTTCGTCCTTTCTGGCTGACCTCGATCTCCCGCAACCGCGCCGCAAATGCACCAGGGAGATCGCTCTCCACTTGGGCCGCTGACGTCGCAGAAAGGACCGCCACCGAGGCGATCAGCTCCAGGACGCTCTCGCACACAAGAAGCAGGGTGCCGTCGTCGCGAAGTGCGTTTCTCTGAACTCGGCCACGATCAATGGGTGGGTGCTTGTCGGCGATGACAAATAGCAACGCCAGGTCGGCGCCAAGTCCGGCGGCCTCTCTGGACAGCTCGGACGCCACGTCCTCACCAACGGGGAGCTGCTTTGCCTCGACTGCGAGGATGATCGCCTCGTCCAGGCGGACCCGGACGTCGCCTGGGTGAGGGCTGTTGATGGGCTGAAGTTCGACGTCGTCGAAGGCGCAGTCGAGAACCGCCGCGGCCAAAGCCTGAGCACGCTTACCACCTTCCGGGGCGGCCCGAACAAACCGATCGACTATGCCAACGAGATCCTCAAGAGCGACGTCGCTCTCAAGTTTTCGGGCGGCACGGGCTGCTTCCCGCTCGGTCTCTTGAACGGCCATACGGACACGAAGGAACGCCGCCAGAACCGTGAGCGCCTCGACGTCCTCGATCCGATTGAGGTCACGAAGGGCGTCGAGGAAGGCTTCGTACGCTGGTCGCGCTTTCGCCGAAATCTTCGTGAATTCGTCGATTCGCTCCGGACCGCCGAGGAAGGGTCGGTTATTCAGAGGCCAACGACCCCTCGCGCCCAAGTCATATCGGTCGTTGTTCTGTAGAGCGAGAAACTCGGCGGCTTTACGCAAGCTGTATCCGCGAGGGCCTGCCGCCCCGTCCTGGGCGAGGCTGTCGACCCGCGGATCGGTTGCCTTGGCGAGCATCGCTCCGCCCAGAGCTGCGATGTAGGTCTTGATCCCTAAGCCGCCGAGGCGTTCGACGCGGGCGATCCACAGAGGAGGCAGCTCTTCGGTAGACCTCGCCAGCGCGAGCGCGTTATCCAGCGTTAGAAGTAGGGCTTGCTCTTCGAGCCTGATTCCCATGCCAGGGGAAAGCTAACCCGATCCTCCGACACTCAGGAGTTGTCAGGCCGTTCGCAGCTCTCTCTAAGCCGCAAGCGCAAGTTCCAGCGAGGGCGCAACATCGAGGCGCCTGAGCTCATCGGCGATCGAGACTGCGATCGCTCGCCCGAGATCCGGCGGAACCGCATTGCCAAGTTGAAGCTGTTGCTCCCGTCGGGATCCCAGGACCGTGAAGTCGTCGGGGAAAGTCATCAGCCTCTTGACCTCCGCTACTCGCAGTCGCCTGCTGTCCCAGTGGAATGGCCCAACCCAGGGACCCGGTTGTCCCTGGATCGTGGGGGACGGCTTATCCGGGTGGAGCTTCAGCAGGAAACTCCAGTAGCGCGACCGCCATTTGAACTGCGGCGACTTGTGCCCGCGCTCAGCAGTCCAGAACAGGTAGTTCTCGCCGGGAGGGACTGCGTGAAGAGCATCGGCATAAGTTCCTTCGACGACCTCCTCCGACTCGGGCGGATTGATCTCGTCGGGAAGCGAAGCAAGCGCTTGGCCGGCACTCACGTGCACCGGCAGATCTTTGTTCCAGCCGGTTCGCGTCTCATGCGGCCCTGAGTGGGTTGGCTCGGGCCACTCGAATTCCCACGCTTTCGCGGAACCGGGGACCAGATCTCGGCGAATACCGACGCAGAAGAGTCGCTGGCGAAGCTGAGGAATGCCAAGGTCTGCGGCGAGGACGATTCGAAACTCGACGAGGTAGCCCGCCATACGTGCCGCCTGGAGGAATCGCTCGAGAACCACGCGGTTCTGATTCCGATAGGCCAGCCCGTAGACGTTCTCCATCAGAAATGCCTTCGGCTGAATACCTCGCAGCATGCGGATGTACTCATCGAGCAAGCTTGCGCGTGGGTCTTCTCCGGCGCGCTTGTACGCGAGCCAATAGCCAGACTTCGAAAACGGGGTGCAGGGAGGTCCGCCATGCAGAAGGGAGACCTCGCCTGCTTCAAGGCCGCTTCGCTCGAGCAGATCCTGCGGGTCCGTCTCGAGGATGTCGCTGAACACCGCCTCCTCCCGCAACGCCGGGAAGAACTGATAGCGGTTTGCCAGCATCGTTTTCCGTGCGGTCTCATCCCACTCGACAACCGCCTGCGTGTCGAAGCCAGCCGCCTCGCAACCGAGATCGAGGCCGCCTGCCCCAGAGAAGAGAGAGATCGCATCCATGCCTCCCAACCTAGAATCTGCCCCCGATGGAATGAGCGCCAGGAGATCGATCATCACCGTTCCCAAAGCGCCCGAGGCTTCCTCGCCAGCGGTGAGGGCAGTCATGAAGGGAAACCGCAAGCGCGACACCCGGCCCGAGCTGGCGATCCGCTCGGAGCTTCATCGGCGCGGCTTCCGTTACCGGATCGACGCGCGACCGGTCACGACGCTGCGCTGCAAAGCCGACATCGTCTTCCGGCCCAAGAAGGTGGCCGTGTTCGTGGATGGCTGCTTCTGGCACGGATGCCCCGACCACGGAACGAGCCCGAAGACGAATGCGGGCTATTGGCGCGCGAAGATCGGTCGTAACGTCGAACGCGATCGCACTAACGAGGCCGAGCTTGTCGCTGCCGGATGGACGGTCATAAGAGTCTGGGAGCACGAGAGTCCGGTGGATGCAGCGGAGCGAATTGGACGAATTCTGGGCGAGGGGTGAGCGAGAAAAAGTGCACGGAAATGGGCCGGATCGCAAGGCTGGCCCAGCCGCGACTTACACCCCGCCGTGCCCCAGTTCGTGCCCCATGGCTCTAATTCACCCTCAGATTTGAGCCTGGGCCCGCGGCAAACGCAGCAGCCAAGCGAAATGCCCGAATGCGCCCGACTGGATTCGAACCAGTGACCTTCGGTTTCGTAGACCGACGCTCTATCCGGCTGAGCTACGGGCGCGTGCCGAGGAGGCGGCTTTGAGGGGGCCGCTCCGCGGGGATCGGGAATTCTAGCTGCGGACGACCATTGCGGCCCAGCGGCCGGTGTTGGGGGCGACTTGGACCTGGATGTCGAAGGTGGTCGAGACGGTTTCGGAGGTGAGGACGGCGTCGATTTGGCCGGAGGCGACGAGGGCTCCGTCGCGGAGGAGGAGGGCGTGGGTGGTCGATGCCGGGATCTCCTCGAGGTGGTGGGTGACGGTCACCGTCGGGAGGTCGGGGTTGGCTTCGGCCATGGTGTCGAGGCTGGCGATGAGGCGCTCGCGGCTCGGGAGGTCGAGGCCGGTCGTCGGCTCGTCGAGGAGAAGGAGGTCGGGCTCGTCCATGAGGGAGCGGGCGAGAAGGAGCCGCTGGCGCTCGCCTTGGGAGCAATCTTCGAATCTCCGGTCGCGGAGGGGCTCGACGCCGATTTCGCCCATCAGGCGATCCGCCCGCGCGCGGTCGTCGTCGGTGACCCGGTCGTGGAGGAGGGCGATGCTTCCGGTCGCCCCCGTCAGCACCACCTCGAAGCCGGTGTAGCGGCCGCGGATCTTTCGTGACAGTCCCGGCTCCAAGGTGCCGATGGATTCGCGCAGCTCGCGCATGTCGACGGCGCCCAGCGTCTTCCCCAGGACCTCGACGGTGCCCTCGGAGGGATGGGAGACCGCGGCCGCCAGGTTGAGGAGCGTCGTCTTGCCTGCGCCATTCGGCCCGAGGACGACCCAGTGCTGGCCGGCCTCCACGGTCCAGTCGAGCTGCGAGAGGAGGACGGCGCGCCGTTTCTCCGCGGCAACCCAGCGCCACACGGTCACCTCCGACATCCGGATCGCGGCCACCTGACCTCCCGCCGCGCTCAGCCGGCCGCTGACTCTGGGTCTTTGAGTCGGACGTTCCAGTCGACCGTCGCGGTGGCGACGGCATCGCCCTCGGCGTCGGTCAGCTCGACCTCGACCGAGAAGTCGACGCGGCCGTCCGCGTCGAGGGTCGCGATGGCCTCGGCGGCGGGGACGCCGAGGCGCGCCCGCGCCTCGATCGGGCCGCGCGCCACCTTGACGTAGGCGATCTCGGCACTGCGCGCGAGCGGCGTCAGGTCGCCCATGCGGACCGCGAAGGCGCCGACGAAGGCCGCCCCGCTAGCCACCTCGGCGACGCCGAATAGCGCGCCCGCGTGCTGGCTGCCGACGTGGTTGTGGAGCTCGGGGCGGTCGGGCAGGAGCGCGGTCGCCGCACCCTCCGACATCTCCGTCACCTCGATCCCCGTGTGGGAGATGTAGGGCACGGCGATCGCCATGCCCTTGGCGATCGCGTCGAAGTCGAGGTCCATCTCCGGACCCTATCGGCCCGCCGCGACCGGCCGCGACTACCGGCCCTTGAACTCCGCGTGCCCCGGGCCGCCGTGCTCGAGGAAGGCGCGGACGGCGTTCCGCAGGTCCTCGGTGGCGAAGAGGTCGGCCGCCTCGCTCCGCACGACGTCGTCCGCCGCCGGCAGGCCGCCTTCGCGGAAGCGGCGCAGGATGCGCTTGGTCATCGCGTGGGCCTTGGTCGGGCCGGCGGCGAGCTCCTCGGCGAGGGCGCGGGAGCGCGCCTCGAACTCGTCCTCCGGGTAGATCTCGTTGACGACGCCCCAGCGCTCCATCTCGGCCGCGTCGAAGATGCCGCCGCTCATCACGAACTGGCGGGCGCGCCCGGAGCCGGCGCGCTCGGCGAGCCGCTGCGTGCCGCCCATCGACGGGGTCAGGCCGACGACCTTCTCGACCAGGCCGAACTTGGCGCTCGGCGCGGCGACGATCAGGTCGCACGCGAGTGCCACCTCGAAGGCGGCGGTGAGCGTGAGCGCGTGGGCGGCGAAGACGACCGGACAGGGCAGCTCTTCGAGCCCGTCGATGATCTGCAGGAGGCCGGCCCAGAGCGCCGAGCCCTCCTCCGGGGTGAGCCCCGCGAAGACGTTGACGTCGACCCCTCCCGAGACCGCGCGCCCCGCCGCCTTTATGAGGACCGCGCGCGGCGGCTCGTTCGTCAGCCCGAGGACGGCCGCGGCGAGATCGTCCATCATCGCCCGGTCGAAGAGGTTCAGCGGCGGGCTGTCGAGGGTGAGGGTCGTGAGGCCGCCGGGGCCCGCCTCGACCCGGACGACCGGCGTGCGGTCGCTCATGCCCGGGAGCCTACCCCGCGGCACGGCCGGGCTACGGGACCCGGTGGACCTCGAAGAGGTTCGTCCCCAGTTCCTGGTCGGGCAGGCCGGCGAGGATGCCGATCAGCTCGCCCGAGTGGGCGACCCCGTGCTTGGCGGCGATCGCCCCGCAGTCGTCGAGCAGTGCGCGGATGTCCTCGTTGGGCGGGCTCTGCACCGCGGTCACGCCGAAGAGGAGCGCCAGCCGGCGCACCGTCTCCAGCCGCGGCGAGAGCGCCAGCACCGGCACGTTGGGCCGGTGGGCGGAGACGATCCGCGCGGTGCGGCCGCTCGTCGTCGGCACCACCAGCGCTTTCAGCCCGAGGCGGTAGACCGCGCCGACCGCGCTCTGGGCGACCGAGTCGGCGACGTCCTGGGTCGCCTGATCGGTGCGGCTGAAGAGCCACTCGCCGTAACGGAGGTCGGGCTCGGTCGAGCGGGCGATGCGGTCCATGACCCGCACCGCCTCGATCGGGTTGTCGCCGACCGCGGTCTCCTCGGAGAGCATCACCGCGTCGGTGCCGTCGTAGATCGCGTTGGCGACGTCGGTCACCTCGGCGCGGGTCGGGCGGCGCGCGGTCACCATCGAGGCCAGCATCTGGGTGGCGGTGACGACCGGCTTCGACATCCGCCCGGCGGTCCGGATCAGGCGCTTCTGCAGCATCGGCACCTCGGCCAGCGGCACTTCGATGCCGAGGTCGCCGCGGGCGACCATGATGCCGCCGGTCGCCGCTTCGACGATCTCCTCCACGTTCGCCGCCGCCTGCTGGCGCTCGATCTTCGCGATCAGCGGGATGTCGGCGCCGAGACCGCGGACGCGCTCTTCGACCGGCAGCAGGTCGGCCGCGGAGGAGACGAAGGAGACGGCGATCAGGTCGATCCCCTCCTTGACCGCGAAGTCGACCCAGGTGAGGTCCCGCTCGGTCGCGGCCGGCAGTTCGGTGGCGCCGCCGGGGATGTTCATCCCCTTATGCGAGCTGAGGGTGCCGCCGACCTCGACCTCGGCGTCGACCCCGTCGGCGGCGCCGGCGCCGACGCGCAGGCGGATCGCCCCGTCGGCCAGGTAGACGAGCTGGTTCTCCTGCAGCTGGGTGACGCCGGACCAGGAGACCGGGATCGTCTCGCGGTCGCCCTCGACCTCGCGCGGCGTGAGCGTGACGTGCATGCCGGTCTCGAGCTCGGCGTAGTCGTCGCGGATGTTGCCGATGCGGAGCTTCGGGCCGGGCAGGTCGCCGAGGATCGCCACCTGGCGGCCGAGGGCGTCGCCGGCCTTGCGGATCGTCTCGATCGTCTGCGCGTGTTTGTCCGGGCCGGCGTGGGAGAAGTTCAGGCGGAAGACGTCGGCGCCCGCCGCGATCAGCTGCTCGAGCACGCCAAGGTCCCAGGAGGCCGGGCCGACGGTGGCGATGATCTTGGTGCGCCGGTCGAGGTGGGCGGTGGGCTTGGCGAGCGGATAGCTGGACATTCGCGCTCCAGACTAGTGAGCGCGGCACGCGGAGCGTGAACGGGTGGTGACTTCACCCGCGTGTGTGAGATGACTCCGGTTGACCGTGACATCGATCCCTGTAGCTTTCGGGGCGATGGCGAGGTCACCGAGCGCAGTCGAGAACCGCCGCGCCCCGGGAGAGGAGAAGCGGGCCGAGGGGCCGCTCTTCCCGGAGCTGGTCGGCGCCGCGCCGCCCTCCCCGGCCGGGCCGATCGAGGCGTCCGAGCCGGCGACGCTCGCGACCCCGCCCGACATCCCGCTGCCGAAGCTCGCCCAGACCGCTCGCTTCTCGATGCGCCAGATCGAGTTCGTCTTCAGGTGGCGCCGCGAGCTCGGCGAAGTCTTCCGCATGCGCGGGGTGATCCCCGGCGGCCCGATCATCACCAGCCACCCGGACCACGTGAAGTCGCTCTTCACCGCGAAGCCCGAGCAGGCGCCCTCGCTCACCGGCGAGTCGCCGCTGCGGCCGATCCTCGGCCCCAACTCGGTGCTGACCGCGACCGGGCCACGCCACATGCGCCAGCGCAAACTGCTGCTGCCGCCGTTCCACGGCGAGGCGATCGACCAGTACGTCGAGATGATCACCGCGGCGGCGGAGCGGGAGATCGACAGGTGGCCGGTCGGCGAGACGATCGCGCTGGCGCCGCGGATGCAGGCGATCACCCTCGACGTGATCATGGCCGGGATCTTCGGCGTCGAAGGCAAGCCCGCGCCGGGGACGCCGGAGCACGCGCTGCGCCGCGAGGTCCGCAGGGCGGTCAACGCCTCGACCTGGCCGACCTCCCAGCTGACCGAACTGCTGCACGTCGGGCGCGAGGAGGCGATGGGGCCGCTGAAGTACGGCCTCGCGATGCTCGACCGACCGGTCTACGCGGTGATCCGCGAGCGCCGCCGGGCCACGGACCTGGACGAGCGCCGCGACATCCTCTCGATCCTCCTCCGGGCGCGCACCGAGGACGGCGAGGCGATGGACGACAAAGAACTGCGCGACGAGCTCCTCACCCTCGTCCTCGCCGGCCACGAGACGACGGCGAACTCTCTCGCCTGGGCCTGGGAGCGCCTCACCCGCAACCCGGAGCCGCACGCGGCGCTGGTCGAGGCGGTGCGCCGGGGCGAGGGCGTCGCCGGCGAGACCGCCGAGGAGCGCGTCGACGCCACGATCATCGAGACGATGCGCAACCGCCCCGTGATCCCGATCATCGGCCGCCGCGTCCAGGTCCCCTGGCGCCTCGGCGACTACCGGGTCGAGCCCGGCACCGCGATCGCGATGTCGATCCTCCTCGTCCACCACCGCGAGGACGTCTATCCCGACCCCTTCGCCTTCCGCCCCGAGCGCTGGCTCGGACGCAAGCCCGGCACCTACGACTGGATCCCCTTCGGCGGCGGCATCCGCCGCTGCCTCGGCGCCGCCCTGGCGATGGCCGAGCAACGCGTCGTCCTCACCGCCATGGCCCGCCGCCTCGACCTCGCCCCCGACCGCGAGCCCCCCGAGCGAGCCATGCACCGCAACGTGACGATGATCCCTGCCCGCGGCGCCCGAGTGGTCATCGCGGCCAAGCACTGAAGGCGCGAGCGCGAACGCGAATCGCGCCCACACGGCTCCCGAGCGCCCGCCCGGCTCCCGAGCGCCCACACAGCTCCGGAGCGCCCGCCCGGTGCGCGGTCGACCTTTGCGGCGCCTCGCCGAGTGCGGTCGTCTTAAGCGGCGCCTCGCCGAGTGCGGTCGACCTTTGCGGCGCCTCGCCGAGTGCGGTCGTCTTAAGCGGCGGTACAGGTGGGTTTGGTCGACCGCAGCGGTCCGAGGGGTTGCTTAGGACGACCGCGGGCGAACGGGCCCCATCAGGACGACCGCCGTGCCCGGACCGGACAGGTCCACGGGTAGCCTCCCGCCCGAGCGATGCTGGCCATCGCGACGAACCACTGGCCTGACAGTCTCGGTCGAAACTGAGTCCCCGGATCCTCCGGACGCCGGTCCTTCCCGCAGCTTGTCGAGCGCAGCCTGACCAGATGCGGCGGCGAGTCGGTCGGCGCGTGCTTTGGCTTCCAGATATCTGACCCTCTGCAGCTCGCATTCGAAACGTCGTTGCTCGCGGCTTGCCCTGAGCTCGAGGTCGAAGCCCCAGAGCCGCTTCATCGCCCAGATGATGGGCACGAAGACAGCCTGGGTCGCGAAGGGAAGAGTCGAATAGATCAATCTGGGCAGCTCGGTCATCTGGCTCGACCGTAGGAGCGCACCCGGATTTCGGACGCCAAATGCTGCCGATCGGCAACGATGATGTCGCTTCGGCGCCCGTTTGCCACGGTTTGACCAGGTCTGGCCTGCGAGGATTTGAGCCGGCCTCGCAAGGACGCAGGGAAGTGCGGCGAGGGGAGCGCGCTCAGGTGCGTGACCCGAGCCGAACGACCGAGGAACTCGCGCTTCGCGCTCGCATCGCTCCCTTCGGTCGCTGGAGGCGCCCTCGAATCCCCGCAGCGGAGAGGGAGGGATTCGAACCCTCGAGAGAGCTTGCGCCCCCTACTCGCTTAGCAGGCGAGTGCCTTCAGCCACTCGGCCACCTCTCCGGGCATTGCGGGCCGGGATCCCTGCCCGCGAAGGAGGGATTGTAGGTACTGGGACGGGAGCGCGGGGATAGGGTGGCCGGGTGTCCTCGCCGCCCCAGCAGTCGCACCAGAGATACGAGCGGATCTTCGCCGAGATCGAGGCGCCGTTTGCCTTCGTGGATCTGGACGCGATGTGGGCGAATGCGGACAAGCTGCTGGACCGGGCCGGACGGAAGCCGATCCGGGTCGCGACGAAGTCGTTGCGGTGTCGTGCGCTGATCGGGGAAATTCTGGGACGAGACGCGCGCTTCTCCGGGCTGATGACCTACACGCTGCCCGAGACCCTGTGGCTCGCCGAACACGGGCACGAGGACCTGCTGCTCGCCTACCCGACCGCCGACACCTCGGCGCTGCGGGAGCTGGCGCTGCGCTCGGCGGCCGATCCCGAACGGGCGCCGCTGGTGATGGTCGACTGCGTCGAGCACCTGGAGGCGATCGAGGGCGTGCTCGGCGCCGACGCGCCCCCGATCCGGGTCTGCATCGACATCGACGCCGGCTGGTGGGCGCTCGGCGGGCGGGTGAAGATCGGACCGAAGCGCTCGCCGGTGCACACGGTCGAGCAGGCGGTCGCGCTGGCGCGCGAGATCGAACGCCGGCCGCAGATCGAACTCGACGGCCTGATGGCCTACGAGGGCCAGATCGCGGGCGTCGGCGACGAGCCCCCCGGCCGCCGCTTCCGCGCCGCGATGATTCGCTTCATGCAGCGCCGCTCGGCGAAGGAGCTGGCCGAGCGACGCGCCGCGATCGTCGCCGCGATCAGCGAGTTCTGCGAGCTGCCGATCGTCAACGGCGGCGGCACCGGCAGCCTCGAGACGACCGGCGCCGAGGAGGCGGTCACCGAGGTGACGGCGGGCTCCGGCTTCTACGCCCCCGCGCTCTTCGACAACTACAGCCGCTTCACGCTGACTCCGGCGGCCGGCTACGCGCTGCCGATCGTCCGCAAGCCGGCGCCGGAGATGGCGACCGCGCTCGGCGGCGGCTATCTCGCCTCGGGCGCGGGCGACGCGGCGCGCCTGCCGTCGCCGTGGCTGCCCGAGGGGCTGGCGCTCGACCCCGAGGAGGGTGCGGGCGAGGTCCAGACTCCGCTGCTCGGCCCGCCCGCCGCCGACCTCCAGGTCGGCGACCGCGTCTACCTGCGCCACGCCAAGGCGGGCGAGCTCTGCGAGCGCTTCGACGTCCTCCACCTGGTCGAAGGCGACCGCGTCGTCGACGTCGTCCCCACCTACCGGGGCGAGGGCAAAACCTTCCTCTGACCCGTGTTGACGGGCCGAAAAGTGCGCCATATCGTGGTTTTTCGGCCCATCAACATCAGGGGTCCAGGAAACATCAGGGGCCCAGGACGCGGGCCGTGTACTCGTTGGTGAAGGTGCGGTTGGGGTCCAGGGTGTCGCGGGCACGCTGGAACTCGGACCATCTCGGGTAGCGCGGGGCCAGCGTGGCGGCCGTCTGGAAGTGGCGCTTGCCCCAGTGAGGACGGCCTTTGTAGTCGTTCATGATCGACTCGACCGCCTCGAAGTACGGGCGCCACTCCATGCCGCGGTACTGATGGACGGCGATGTAGGTGGTGTCGCGTTCGTGGGCGGCGCTCAGGGAGGCGTCGTCGCCGGCCGCCACCCGGACCTCGATCGGGAAGAAGACCGGGTAGCGGTTCGAGCGCACCCACTCGATCACCCGCCGCAGCGCGGTCGGGCCGTCGGCGCGCGGCACCGCGTACTCCATCTCGGTGAAGCGGACGTTGCGCTGGTTGACGAAGATCCGGTCGCTGCGGTCCTGGTTGGTGGTGCCGGTGGCGACGAGACCCGCGAACCGCGCCAGGGCCGGGATCGTCCGCGGCATCGCCTTGCCGGTCGCCGCCAGCGCCTCGAGCGCCCAGTTCTCCAGCAACACGTCGTTGAGGAGGGCGACGACGCGGCTCTTCGGCTTCGGCGGCTCGGCGGTGCGGTTGCGCTCCAGCACCAGGGCGCGATCGGAGTACGGGAAGGTGAAGAGCTCGAAGTGGTCGTTGCCCTCGACCAGCGCGTCGAAGCGGTCGAGGACGTCGGCGAGCTTGTGGGCCGAGTCGACGCGCCGCAGCGTGAAGGCGGGGAAGCAGCGGATCGTCACCGCGCTGATCGCCCCGAGCGCGCCGATCCCGATCCGCGCCGCGCGCAGGAGCTCCGGGTCGCCCGCGGCGCTCAGCTCGCGCACGCTCCCGTCGGCGAGCACCAGCTCCACCGCCTCGACCCGCGCCGAGATGTTGCCGAAGCCGGCGCCGGTCCCGTGGGTGCCGGTCGAGATCGCCCCGGCCACGGTCTGCGCGTCGATGTCCCCGAGGTTCTCCAGCGCGAGCCCGAGCCCCGCGAGCTCCTCGTTCAGCTCCCGCAGCACGGTGCCCGCGCCGACCTTGACCAGGCCGCTCTCGCGATCGGCGTCGATGACCCCGCGCAGGGCGTCGAGGCGCAGCATCGTCGACTCGGTCATCGCGGCTTCCGTGAACGAGTGGCCCGATCCCGTGACCTTGATCTTCTCCCCCGCGGCCGCCGCCGAACCGACCGCCTCGGCGAGCTCCTCACGCGAGCGCGGCGCCACGATCCGCGCCGGACGACAGCGCTGGTCGCCTGCCCAGTTGGCCCAGCCCCCCTGCTTGGTCGCCCCCGCCACGGGCACAAGTATCTACCCCTCGGCGACCACCGGCCCAGGCTCGGGCCCCAGCGCGCGGAACGCGTAGATGATGGTCAGCACGAGGAGGACGCCGATGGCGATGCTCGGCGCCCCGTCCCCGGTCACCCCGGCGACCGCCGCTCCCGCCACGCCGCCCAGCACCTGCGCCGCGGCCCACGCCATGTTGGTGACGCCGACGGCGTAGCCCTGGTGGAGGCCGCTGGCCTCGGCGGCGTCGGAGATCAGCGTCATCGCGGGCGCGAAGCAGAGGCCGGAGCCGAGCGAGGTGATCAGCAGCGAGACGATCACCATCGCCAGCGAGTCGGCGAGCGCGAAGAACACCATCGACACCGCGCAGATCGCCATCCCCAGGACGTAGGGCCCGCGCCGCCCGCTCCGGTCCGAGATGCGCCCGGCGAGCGGCGCCAGCACCGACTCGATCGCGGCGCCGCCGATGAAGCCGACCGCGATCAACGCGTGCCCGCCGCCGAGAGCGTCGACCCGCAGCGGCAGCAGCACGTCGATCGCGCCGAACATCAGCGACGGGGAGCTGACGAAGATCGCCGCCTCGACCAGCGGCCGGTCGATGAGGCAGCGGAGAACCTCGCGCAGCGACTGGTTCTCGCGCACCACCGTGTCGGGGAAACGCGAGGCGAGGTAGGCGAGCCCGAGCGCCACGACGAGGACGGCGGCGAAGACCGGTTCGGTGCCGATCGAGCCCGCCAGCGCGCCGAGCGCCGGGCCGATCAGGGACCCGGCGACCGCGGTGCCGAGCGCCGTGCCGATGACCTGGCCGCGCTGGTCCTCGGGGTAGCTGTTGATGATCCAGGTCAGCGCGCCGGACCAGATCAGCGCGCCCGCGACGCCCTGGATGAAGCGCGCGGCGTCGAGCGGCCACGGCGAGTCGAGGATCCCGAAGAGGAGGCTGGCGAAGCCGAGCCCGCAAAGACCGACGATCACCGTGCGCCGTGGCCCGAAGCGACTCGCCACGTAGCCCCCGGGCAGCGACGCCGCCAGGGTTCCCGCCGCGTAAGCGGCCGACAGGATCCCCGCCTGGGCCGTCGACATGTGCAGGTCGTCGACGTATTCCGGCAACAACGGCGCGATGGCCGTGAAGAAGGTGAGGTCCAAGAAGACCATCGCCGAGGCGAGCACGAGGAGGCGGCGCATGGCACCATCCAATCAACCTCCGGAGGGGTGGCAGAGCGGTTGAATGCGGCGGCCTTGAAAGCCGTTGGGCGCCTTACGGCGTCTCGTGGGTTCGAATCCCACCCCCTCCGTCCGCGGGCCGGGGAGCGCCTCGCGGTCGCCCGCCAGGCTGGACGAGCTCCTGCGGCTTCAGGCAGGAAACGCGGCGCGCCGGCCGAACCGAGCGAACATGGACCGGTCCGGCATGCGGGCTCCCGGAGGCGGGCGATGGCTGCGGGCCGCCGAGCGGGCGAGCGACGCCTTCGGGCTCGTGCTCGGGTTGGTGATCCTGACCTTCGTCCTCACGTCGCTGATCGACAACAGCGGTTGGGGCTCGGTCCTGATCATGGCGGTGACCGGGGTGACCTCGGTCGTCGCGCTGAGCAGCGCCCAGGCGCCGCCGCGTTACGTGCACGTGGCGATCTGGCTGAGCGCTCTCAGCCTGGTGCTGGCGAGCGTCGGGGCGATCGCCGACGACGAAGTGTGGCTCAGCTGCGGCGCGCTGGTTCAGGTGACGCTGCTCGCCGTCGCGACCGTGTCGGTCCTGATCCGGGTGATCACCGCGACGGAGGTGAACGCGCGCACGATCCTCGGCGCGATCAGCGTCTACACCACCCTCGGCCTGTTGTTCGGCTTCGGCTACGAGGCGATCGCGCGGATCCAGGACTCGCCGTTCTTCAACGGGGCCCCTCACGTGGAGCACGGCGACTTCCTCTTCTTCAGCTACACGACGCTGACCACGACCGGCTACGGGGACCTGGTGCCGGCCGGGCAGCCGGGGGAGATGATCGCCACCTTCGAGATGCTGATCGGGCAGATCTTCCTGGTGACCCTGGTCGCCGGGCTCGTCAGCCTCTGGCGGCCGGGCGAGGGCCTGAAGCGGCGGCGCGCGGCGCGACGGGGCGCCGAGGAGGGGAACCGGCCCGGGTCGGAGCCGGGGCCGGTCGCGGACTGACCGCGTGGCGCCGGGGCGGTCGCGGACCGACCGCGTGGGGCCGGCCGGTCGCAGACCGACCGCGTGGGGCCGGCCGGTCGCGGACCGACCGCGTGGCGCCGGCCGGTCGCGGACCCCGCCCGGCGCGCGGCGAGCTGCCTAGTCGGCGAGCTCGACCTTCTCGATCGTCTTCGCCTCGAGCGGCTTGTCGCGGGCGTCGGTCTCCGACTTCTCGATCGCGTCGACGGCGTCCATCCCGTCGACGACCTCGCCGAAGACGGTGTGCTTGCCGTCGAGCCACGGCGCCGCGGCGGTGGTGACGATGAAGAACTGGGAACCGTTCGTGTCGGGTCCGGCATTCGCCATCGCGAGCGCGCCGCGGACCACCTTGTGGTCGTTGAACTCGTCCTCGAAGGTGTAGCCGGGGCCGCCGGTACCGGTCCCTTCCGGACAACCGCCCTGGACCATGAAGTCGGGGATGACCCGGTGGAAGATCAGTCCGTCGTAGAACCCTTCGCCCGCGAGCTTGCGGAAGTTCTCGACCGTTTTCGGCGCGTCGTCGTCGAAGAACTCGACGGTGATCGGCCCGGCATTGGTCTGCAGCGTCGCTTTCGACATGGCCCGGAGACTAGCGACCGTCGACCGTCACCGTGACCGGCGGCGAGGAGCCGGCCGCGTAGGGCCAGCGAGCTTCCGGCAGCACGGTGGCGCGCAGGCGGATCCGGGCCTCCCCGGTGATGTAGCGGAACCGGTAGCGAGCCTTGAAGCGCCCCCGGGCGCCGGTGCGGACGACGAGCGCGGGGCGCCAGCGACCGCTCGCCCGCTCGAGGTACTGGACCGTGACGAGCTTGCCGCGGGCGGGGATCCGGGCTGCCCCGGGACGGACGCGGCCGCTGAGCGTCACGCTTTCTCCGGTGCGGAGCCGGAGGGGCGCCGCGGTGAGGCTGACCGCGGCGCGGACCCGCAGCGCCAGCGAGCGACGATGCGCCGGCGCGAACCCGTCGCCGCCGTGGAAGGAGACGACCACGCGCCGCGAGGTCCCTGGCGGCAGGCGCAGCGCGAAGCGCCCGGCCCGGTCGGTGAGCGCGCGCCGACGTTCCGGCGCGATCCCCGCTCCACCCGCCGCCCGCGCGACCACGATCACGGCCCGGTCCGGTACCGCTGCGGCGTGCGCGTCCGTCAGCCGCCCGCGCACTTCGACCCCGGACCCGTAATCGACCGTCAGCGGTGCCCCGGCGGTGCCGGGCCGCCGCGGCCCGCGATCGGCGACGCGCCGGGCGGCCGCGGCCCGCCCGGCAAGCGCGCGGACCGTTCGCCCGCCGCGGGCGCTCCTCACCAGGTGGGCGACCAGGTGCGTGGCGCGTCCTTGGGCGCGCGCCCCGTCGGCTCCGCCGCGCCGCGCCGGGCCGCTCCCGTCCCCCGCCCCGGCGACCTGTCGCCGGACCTCCGACGAGCCGCCCGCCGCCCTGAACTGGGCCGACGCGCTGTTCCCGGCCCCGTCGGTCGCCGTCGCGCGGAAGAAGAAGAAGCCGCCGCCCAGGTCGGGCAGTTGCGCGCGCAGGGTCGCCGTCCCCGCGCCGGCGCGATCGAGGGTGGTCGGGAGGTCGGTCCACGTTTCCGAGTCGGCGCGCCGCACCGAGATCGTGCCGCCGGAAGGGCCGGAGAACGCGTCGCTCGCGCTCGCCGCCACCTGCCCTTCCGGCGCGGCGGCGAATTCGACCTCCGGCGGCGAGTTGTCGACCTGGATCTGGACCGTCGGCGCGCATCCCACCCCGCCGCTGAAGTCGACGGCGCAACCGACCAGCGCGTGGACCCCGTCGGCGAGCTTCGTGGTGTCGACTTCGGAGGCGCCGCTCGCGGTCGGCGGGCACGGCCGCAGGCGGATCGCGCGGACTTTGCCTTCGATCGTTGCCGCCGCGCAGGCCACCGGCGCGGCGAGGACCGGTGCCCCGTCGACCGTCGCTTCCTCGCGATAGATCCCCGCCCCGGCCGGATCTTCACCGCCGACCTCGAGCGGCACGGTGCCGCGGTGCCAGCCCGCCGCCGCGAGCGTCCCGCCCAGCCGCGCCTGCGGCCGGACCGGGTCGTTCACGGTGAGCGTCAACCCGCTCAGCCACATGCTGGACGGCACCGAGCGGTCGCAGCCGATATCCGGCCCGAGGAGGAGGCATTGGAGCCGCACTTCGAACGCCGGCACCGGGTAGAAGTCCTTCGCGACGAGCTGCGGCGCGGAGGCGCCGACTTCGAGCGCGATGCCTTCGAAGCCGATGTCGTCCACGACCCCGGCGAGCTGGATGACGGCCTGCGCGAGCGACCCGGCCCAGGTGAAGCGGGCGCCGACGAAGCTCGTCCCCGGCGGCGCCGCCCAGCGCGCCCGTGCCACGCCTTGGTGGCCGTCCCCCGCGAAGCCCAGGTCGAACGCCAGGCCCGCGGGCGTGCCCGGCGGCGCCCCCGTGCAGAAACCGGGCCGCAGGTAGGCCGCGTCGCCTTCGGTCCGCGGCAGCGCCGGGTCGAGCTCGACGCCGACCCCCCAACCGCACTGCGCGACGTTGTAGTTGCCCGCCCGCGCCGCGTCGGCGAGGGCCGGCGTCAGCACCACCGCCAGCCCGATCGCCATCGCGGCGATCCGGCCGATCCCGCCGCGCGTCCCGGCGGTTCGCCCGATCCCGCCGCGGGTCCCCGCGATCCGCCCCACTCCACCTCGCGTCCCTGCCATGTCGCCCCTTCCGTCGCGTCTCATACGTGGGGCCTAAGGGCGCGGGCGGGCCGATCTCTCCCCCCTCGGGGCCGAATTCGCGCACCGAACGCCGGCCGGAAGCCGCCCTTTGCGAGAATGCGTGGCGATGGCAATCCCCACGAATGACCAGGTGACCGAGGCGCTGCGCGGTGTGATCGACCCGGAGCTGCGCCGCTCGATCGTCGAGCTCGGAATGGTGCGCTCGATCGAGATCCAGCCCAGTGGACGCGTCGAGGTGGTGGTCTCGCTGACCACCGCCGGCTGCCCGATCCGCTCCCACTTCGAAGGGGCCGTCGCCCAGCGCGTCGGCGAGCTCGAGGGAGTGACCGAGGTCGCGGTCGGCTTCGACGTCCTCTCCGACGAGGAGAAGGGGCACCTCCAGAAGACGCTCGGGCGCGGCAAGCTGCCGCAGGGCGCGCTGGCCAAGGTCAAAAACGTCATCTGCGTGTCCTCCGGCAAGGGCGGCGTCGGCAAGTCGACGATGACCGCGAACCTGGCCGCGGCGCTGACCGCGGAAGGCCACCCGGCGGGCGCCCTCGACTGTGACGTCTACGGCTACTCGATCCCCCGCATGCTCGGCGTCAACGCCAAGCCGGAAGTGAACGGGGAGCGCAAGATCCTGCCGCTCGACTCGGCGAGCGGGGTCAAGGTCATGTCGATCGGCTTCTTCGTCGAGGAGAACGCGGCGGTCGTCTGGCGCGGCCCGATGCTCCACAAGGCGATCCAGCAGTTCCTCGAGGACGTGGCCTGGGACGAGCTGGAGTACCTGCTGCTGGACCTGCCCCCGGGGACCGGCGACGTCTCGATGACGCTCGCCCAGCTCCTGCCGCAGGCGAAGTTCATCGTCGTCACCACGCCGCAGCCCGCCGCCCAGTCGGTGGCGCACCGCGGCGCCGAGATGGCGAAGAAATTCGACCTCGAGATCCTCGGCGTGATCGAGAACATGTCCGGCTTCACGACGCCCGACGGGGAACGCTTCACGATCTTCGGCGAGGGCGGCGGCCAGTTGCTGGCCGACGAGCTCGACGTGCCGCTGCTCGGCAAGGTGCCGCTCTCGGAGCCGCTCCGCGAGCACTCCGACGAGGGCACGCCGCTGGTCATCTCCGACCCCGACTCCCCCGCCGCCCAGACGATCCGCCAGGCGGCCCGGGGGATCATCGCCGCGACCCCACAGGAGCTGCCGGTGCTGCAGGCGACCCCGGCGATGGCGGAGATGCCGACGATCGGCGGCACCCCGCTGCCGGTCGTGCAGGTCGGCCCCGGGGCGTAGGGGCCTGGGGCGGGCGGGCGCGCCGGCGCGGGCGCGGGCTGGCGCCTCGGGGGCCTGCGGCGGGAAAGCTGGCGCCCGGGGCGTGGTGCGGGAGATGCCGAGGGTTCGTCACGCTTCCGTGGGCTTCGCGCGGAAGGCGTGGGAGATCCGTGAGCCTTCCGTGCATGGTCCCGGGGCCCCATGCGTTCCGCTGTTCCTTTTGGGCCTCACAGGTCCATAAAGAACAGTGGAAGGGGATGTGGGGAAGAACAGCGGAAGGGGATGTGGGGGCGGAGGGAGGGGCGGGAGCGTACGGGGGCGTCGGCTCGTGCGCCTTCGGTGTCCTTCTCCGGGGATTCGTGCGTTTTCCGCAACGCCCCGAGGGGGCGGCCGGGGGGACGGATGTGTGTCGGCGCTCCCGCAGGGCTCCCGTGGTGCCTAGGCGCCCCGAACCCCCACCGCCGGCTCCGCAAGTCTTTTGAGCGCCACCGCAACTATGCTGTCGTCCGCGCGTTAGCGCTTACAAATAAATGCCTAATCCCGGCCTCAGACGGGCCGGGAGCGGGGGAACCAAGTTTTTGGGGCGAACCCACCCGCCAGAGGTGGGAGCGCAGGCTCCTTCAGCGCCAGCCCGACAGCTAACCCCGCCGGCCCACGGAGGAGGTAGTTGATGCCGTTGTCCCCCGGGGTGGCCAGTAGCGCCGCCCGTCGCAGTTTCATCGCAGCGCTCTCCCTGGCCGCCTTGGCCATCCTCGGCCTGGCCTTGATCGCCGCACCGTCGGCCTCGGCGAAGAAGATCGTTCAAGGCGGGGTCAGCAGCTCCGGCCTTGAATCCGAAATCCCCGAATCGACCGACGGTGAAACGCCGGTCGAAACGGAAACCGGCGAAATCGAAACGGGCCCGATCACCAAGGCGCGCCTCGTCGGCACCCGCGCGGTAGCCCCGGCGAACGCCCCGGCCGTGGTCAAGCGCGTGATCGCTGCCGCGAACCACATCCGCACGACCCCCTATATCTGGGGTGGCGGGCACGGTCGCTGGCAGGACGCCGGCTACGACTGCTCCGGCGCGGTCTCCTACGCGCTGCACGGCGGTCGCCTGCTGACCACGCCGCTCACCTCCGGGTCCTTCGAGTCGTGGGGCGAAGCGGGCCCGGGCCGCTGGATCACGATCTACGCCAACGCCTCGCACGCCTACATGGTCGTCGCCGGGCTGCGGTTCGACACGGCCGGCGACACCAGCGGGACCGGTCCCCGCTGGCACGCGAGCACCGCCGCCGCGGCCTCCGGCCGGTTCATCGTCCGGCACCCGGTCGGCTACTAGCGGACCGGGATGGCTCCCCACCCCGACGCCCGCCGGCCGGTCCCCGGCGCGCGTCGGGGGCGGGTGTCCTCCGCCCACGAAGAAGGGCCGCCCGGAGGCGGCCCTTTCAGCAGCTCGGTGCGGGCGCCGCGCGCCCGCCGCCGCCTCCGATCAGGCGGCTTTCTTGTAGTAGTTCGCGTTGATCTCCGCGTATTTCGCCCACTCGGCGGGCAGCTGGTCCTCGGCGAAGCAGGCGTCCACCGGGCAGGCCTCGACGCAGGCGTCGCAGTCGATGCACTCGTCCGGGTCGATGTAGAGCTGCTCGACCGAGTCGTAATCGGGCTCGTCAGGGGTGGGGTGGATGCAGTCGACGGGGCAAACCTCGACGCACGAGTTGTCCTTCTGGCCGATGCACGGCTCGGCGATCACGTAGCTCATCTGGGAAGTCTCCTGAGTGGTTTTCGTCGTAAGCCGCCAGGCGCCGGGTGGCCCCTGCGACGAGCGAAGTCCCATTTTAGAGATATGTGGCGGCGACGCGGCGCGCCACTAGGCTTCGGGACGGCGATGGCGGGCGGGCGACAGGCGGGGACGACATGCTGCTGCTGACCGGTGCGACCGGGAGCATCGGCTCGCGCCTCCTGCCGCTGCTCTTGGAGCGCGGCGAGGACGTTCGCTGCCTGGTCCGCGATCCCCGTCGCCTGGGGGCGCGGCGGGTCGACGTGCAGATCGCGCTCGGGGACCTCGGCGAGCTCGACGACCCCCACACCGTGCGCCAGTCGCTGCGCGGCGTCGACACCGTCGTCCACCTGGCGGCGACGATCCGCGACCAGCCGCCGCGGCGGATCGAGGAGCTGAACGGCCTGGCGACGGTGCGGCTGCTGCAGGCGGCCGAGCGGGCCGGGGTGCGGCGCTTCGTCTTCTTCAGCGCGCTCGACGCGGGGGCTGCCCAGCGGACCCGCTTCTTCCGCGCCAAGTGGGTGGCCGAGCAGGCGGTCGAGTCCTCGCCGCTGGAGACGACGGTCTTCGCGCCCTCGATCGTCTACGACCACTCCGACCCCTGGATCACCCTGCTGCGCCGCTTCTCCTTCCTGCCGGTGCTGCCGGTGTCCGGGGAGGGACAGGCCGCCTTCCAGCCGATCTGGGCGCGCGACGTCGCCGAATGCGTGCTGGGCGCGCTGGGCGCGGAGGAGCTGCGACCGCGCTACGAGCTGGCCGGGCCGGAGACCCTCACCTACGACGAGATGTCGGACCTGGTCAGCCGAGCCGCCGGGAGGCCACGGGACCTCGTCCACGTGCCGCTGCCCGCGGTGAAGGCGAGCCTGGTGGGGCTGCGGGCGATCTTCGGCGAGGCCGTCTTCGCCACCTGGGAGGAGGCCGAGCTGATGGAGGTCGGGATGGTCAGCGAGGGCGGGACCGCGGACGCGCAGGCCCTCGGCGTCGAGCCGCGAAGGATGGGTGATGTCCTCGCAACTTCGTAGACGCCCCGTTGCCCCCCGCCCCCTCTGGCTCGCCCTCGTCGCGGCGGCGCTCTCCCTCGTCTTCGCCGCCCCCGCCGGGGCGTATTCCCTGGTGCCGCCGAAGCCCGACGTCTTCCTCGGCGTCTCCGACCAGGGGTCGACCGAAGCGTTCAACCGCTTCGCCGAACTGACCGGCAAGCACCCGGCCCTGCTCGAGACCTACTTCTCCTGGGGCAACAGCTTCAACAAGGCCTTCGAACGCTGGCGGGAAACGGAAACGCGACCGATCGTCCACATCTCCACGCAGAACGCGCAGACCCTGGAAGAGATCATCACGCCGGAGCAGATCGCGCTCGGGGTCGGCGACGAATACCTGCTGCAGATGAACGCGTTCTTCGCCAACCACAACCTGCCCGCCTACGTCCGGCCGCTCGGGGAGCCGAACCGCTGCCTCAACCCGTGGTCGGGGGTCGAATGCGACGGCACGCTGAAAGGCGGCGAATACAGCGCGCTCTGGTACAAGGAGGCGTTCCGGCGGATCTCGGCGATCGTCCGCGGCGGAGTATCGCTCGAACAGCTGAACGCGACGCTGACGACCGAACTCGGCCTGCCGCCGCTGAGCCGGCCCAAGGGGCCGCCGCCGACGGCGCTGCCGCTCGCGCCGGTGAGCATCATCTGGAGCCCGCTCCCCGCCGGCTCGCCGCGCGTCAAGGGCAACTTCCCCGGCAACTACTGGCCCGGCGGTCGCTGGGTCGACTGGGTCGGCACCGACTTCTACTCGAAATATCCGGTCTGGGAAGACCTCGACCACTTCTACGAAGCGAAGCAGTGGAGGAACAAGCCGGTGGCGATCACGGAGTGGGCCATGCAGGAAAAGGACGAACCCCAGTTCGTCAAGCAGCTGATCTCCTGGGTCGTCCAACACAAGCGCGTGCAGATGCTCGACTACTACCAGGGCTTCGGCGAAGGCAACGTCTACGAAGCGTCCCTCTACCCCCGGTCCCTGAACCAGATCCGCAAGAAGATCCGCCGCGCCAATTTCCTCGACTACGCCGAATACCAGGCCGGCCTCCTCCCCCCACTCCCCCCGAAGGAAAAGAAGCCGAAGTAGCCCCGATGTTGACGGGCCGAAAAGTGCGCCATATCGTGGTTTTTCGGCCCATCAACCTCGGCCTTGGGCGATGAGGGCTTGGACGGTGAGAGCGAGGCGGCGGGGTTCCCGTTCGACCTCCTCCCAGGTGCACTGGGAGACCCGCCAACCGGCAAGTTCGAGTTGCTGCCGACGTTTGCGGTCGGAGACGAAGGCGCTGTCGGTGTCGTGGAAGCGCCGGCTGTCGGCTTCGACGATCAGCTTGCTGCCGCGCCAGAGAAAATCGGCCTGGTAGCGCTTGCCGTCCGGCGTGGGCAGCCAGACGTTCACCTCTGGTTCGGGCACGTCGCGCTTCGCGCACATGCCGAGGAACAGTCGCTCCAGTTCGCTTCTGGTCCTCTCGGTCTGGGGGTGGATCGTGTCGAGGATGAGGCGGAGCCGGGCCACGCCGCGTCTGCGGCGACTCCTCCTCAGCAGCGCCCGCATCTTCAGTCGATCGAAGATCCCCAGGACTTCTGCCTGCGCGATGACCTTCCGCACCTCCCAGTCCTGAGCGACGCCGGCGAAGTCGAGCACGGTCCGGGCGACGCTGGTGCAAGGGATCCCGTACAGCGTCGTCTTGTCGATCGGCTGGAGCGATCCATCCCGATGCGCAGCGACCGCGTCAGGGCTGCGGCCCCGCCGGTTCGGCGCCGTCACGTCGATCGGCTCCTCCCAGGAGTCGACGAGCCCCCAGAGGTACGCCGCCGAGCGATGCGACAGCACCGCATCCGGCCCACAAGCAAGCACCGCCGCCATGAACATCCCCCGCTGCGTCATGACCCTCGGCGTCAGTGAGTAGACGGACTGATGAATGCGATGCAGCCGCCCGGCCCGCTCGCGTTCGTGGATTGCACGCCTGGAGAGCCCGAGGATTTCGAGCTGGCCAAGCGTCACCACACCATTCTGCGCGACCGCCAGTTGCCCAACCCCATGTGCGACGTGTTGACGGGCCGAAAAGTGCGCCATATCGTGGTTTTTCGGCCCATCAACATTGTCCCTTTGCCGGCTTGGAGACATGGCATGAGCCTGGCGGGGAAATGCGCACGTGTGGCGCGCAGGAAGTGAAAGTTGTGGGTTGACTTCGAGTCGAGTTGAAGACTTGGCCTCGGGTCGTGGTCAAGAGTGCGGCGGGAGCGATCGCGGTCGGGGTGGCGGGCGCGCCGCGGCCGGAGATGCTTCTCCTCGTCCATGAAAAAGGGCCCGGCTTGCGCCGGGCCCTCCGTGCCCCTGACGGGGCGAAATCCCGAGAGGGATTCCTTACATCATGCCGCCCATGTCGGGCATGCCGCCGGGCATGCCGCCGCCCGAGTTCTCCTCCGGCGCCTCGGCGATGATCGCCTCGGTCACGAGGATGTTCTTGGCGATCGACGCGGCGTTCTCGAGCGCCGAGCGGGTCACCTTGGTCGGATCGATGACGCCGGCCTTGATCAGGTCGCCGTACTCACCGGTCGCCGCGTTCAGGCCTTCGCCGTCCTTCAGCTCCCGCACCTTGTTGACCACGACCGAGCCCTCCTCGCCGGAGTTCTCGGCGATCTGACGGACCGGCTCCTCGAGCGAGCGGTGGATGATCCGCGCGCCCGTCTTTTCGTCCGGGTCCTCGAGGGTCTCGGGGTCGAGACCGGCCTGGGCGTTCAGCAGCGCGACGCCACCACCCGGCACGACGCCCTCCTCGAGCGCGGCGCGGGTCGCCTGCAGCGCGTCCTCGACGCGGTGCTTTTTCTCCTTCATCTCGGTCTCGGTGGC
>JBPYFM010000076.1:0-16336 GCA_051986435.1 Solirubrobacterales bacterium
TCGGTGTTGGACGACACGGGAGGAAGCGTGGAGATCCCACGCTCTTCGTGACGACGTCCCACCTCCGTCACGGATCGGTGACGGATCCGTGGGACTCCCGTCGCTCTCCCGTGACGCCCCCGCGTCCATTCCTCCACCCATCGAAGACCCGGCCCTCTCGGCCACGGCCACAGCCTGCCCGGGCCGTGGCCGAGAGGGCCGGGTCCCTCGGCCGTCCCTTTCCCCGTCCCTTCCTGCCCCCGGGCGCCAGGCCTCCCCCGCGAGGTGCGCGGGTCCGGCCTATTTGTAGCGGTAGGTGATTCGCCCGCGATCGAGGTCGTACGGGCTCAACTCGATCTTCACGCGGTCGCCCGGCAGGATGCGGATGTAGTGGCGGCGCATCTTGCCGGAGATGTGGCCGAGCACGTCGTGCCCGTTGTCCAGTTTGACCCGGAACATCGTGTTGGGGAGGGCCTCGGTGATCTCGCCCTCCATTTCGATCTTTTCCTCTTTAGCCATGCGGCGAAAGAGCGTATCTCAACCGCGCAACAATCCGAGTGCGCCGGCCCGGTCGCTGACCTCGCCGGCGTACTGGGCCGCCTCCAGCTCGGCCAGCTTCTTGCCGATCTCCGGGCCGGAGATACCAAGCTCGGCGGCGATCTCGTCGCCCCGCAGGAGCGGCTCCGGCGGGCCGTCGCGGTACCAGTCGAGAGCCGCGGCGACCATCTCGCGGGCCAGATCGAGGTGGGCCTGGACCATCTCCGGTGCGGCGATCGGGCCCGCGCCGCGGGCCGAGAGGCGGTCCGCGACGGTGAGCAGCGTGACGTCGACCGTGACGGGTTCGGTGCCCCGCAGGTAGTCGTGGACGCGGCGCGGCGGCAACGGCGCCTCGCGGACCATGAAGCCGAGCACCAGGTGGTGGAGCGTGAGCGCCTGCAGGTGCCGGGTCAGCTTGCGCGAGGCGCGCAGGCGGCCCATGATCGCGCCGATCGTCTCCGCGCCCTCGACGTCGTGGCCTTTGAAGCCGACGAAGCCGTCTTTCTCCTGTCGCGTCTGGGGCTTGGCGATGTCGTGGAGGAGGGCGCCGAAGCGCAGCGCCGTGGCGCGGTCCATCTCGTCGGCGAGCGGCTCGGCGAGGAAGGCGCCGGCTTCCGCGGCGCGATCGTCGCCGACGAAGCGGGCGAGGTCGGCCTCGATCTCCAACGTGTGGGCGAGGACCTCGAGCGTGTGCCCGTGCACGTCGAGGTGGTGGTTGGGGCCCTGCTCGACGCCCTTGGTGCCCTCCAGCTCGGGCAGGACGACGGCGGTGAGGCGGAGGTCGTCGAGCAGCTCGATGCCGCGCAAGGGGTCCGGGCCGCCGAGGAGCAGGCGCAGCTCGGCGAGCTGGCGCTCGCCTGCGGGGTCGGCGGCGCGGGCGGCGCTCGCGTGCGCGAGGGCGACGGTGTCGGGGTCGATGTGGAGGCGGAGGCCCGCGGCGAGGCGGGCGGCGCGCAGGAGGCGCAGCGGGTCCTCCTCGAAGCTCCCCGGTCCGACCGCGCGCAGCACGCCGCGCTCGAGGTCGGCGAGGCCGCCGAACGGGTCGATCGCCTCGCCGCCGGCGAGCGGCACGGCGACCGCGCCGACGGTGAAGTCGCGCTCGGCGAGGTCCTCCTCGATCGAGTCGCCGCGCAACGCGGTGACGTCGACCTGCCAGCCGCGGCTCGGGGCAACGACCCGCCAGGTGCGGAACTCGGCGGAGAGCTCGAAGGCGTGCTCGCCGAGCTCGCGACCGAGCGCCTTGGCGACCGGGCCGGGATCGCCGGCGACGGCCAAGTCGAGGTCGCCGACATCGCGGCCGAGCGCCGCATCACGGACCGCCCCACCCGCGATCCAGACGCCCTCTCCCCCGGCCAACGCGCGGATCGCGGCGGCGGGCAGCGGCGCGGCGCGGAGGTCGTCGGCGAGGCTCACGACTCCTCCACGGGCCGCCGGGGCACCCGCGGCAGGATCGCGGTGGTGACCTCGTAGTTGATCGTGTCGAGGCGGGCCGCGATCTCCTCGGCGCGGATCTCCTGCTCGCCCTGGCGCCCGACGAGGACGGCCTCGGCCCCGGGCTGGACGGTGGTCTCCGGCCCCAGGTCGATCGTCAGGTTGTCCATCGAGACCGTGCCGACCAGCGGGTGGCGGCGACCATCGACGAGCACGTCGCAGTTGTTGGTGAGGGCGCGGCGCACGCCGTCGCCGTATCCGAGCGGCACGACGCCGACCCAGGTGTCCCGCGAGGCGCGCCAGCGGCGCCCGTAGCCGGCGCTTTGCTCCGCCGGGAAGCGCTTCACGGCGGCGACGTGGGAGCGCAGCGAGAGCACCGGCGCGAGGCCGCGCTCCGCCGGATCGAGCTGGAACGGATCGAGGCCGTAGATCGCCACCCCGCAGCGGGCCATGTCGAAGTGGGACCGCTCCGAGCGGAAGACCGCCGCGCTGTTGGCGGCGTGGACGGTGACGCCGGGGTGCTCGGCGTGGACTGCCTCGGCGACCGGCTCGAAGCGGGCGAGCTGGTCGAAGAAGTAGCCCTCGTCCTCGTCCGGTTCGTCGGCGGTGGCGAAGTGGGTCCAGACACCGGCCAGCTCGAGGTCGGGGTCGGCGGCGACGGCGCGGGCGAGTCGCACAACCTCCTCGCCGTCGAAGGCGCCTAGGCGGCCCATGCCGCTGTCGTGCTTGACGTGGACGGGCGCCGGACGGCCGAGCGCACGGGCGCGGGCGGCGAGGAGGTCGAGGAAGGCGGGGGTCCAGAGCGCGACGTCGGAGCCGGAGCCGAGCGCGACGTCGACCTCCTCGTCGGTCAGCGCGCCGAGGGTGAGCAGGTCCGGCGCGCCGTCGCCTGCCGCGCCGGCGGCCCCGCCTGCCGCGCCGGCGTCCGCCAGCTCCGCCGCCTCCATCGCGGTCGCCACCGCCAGGGCGCTCGCGCCCCCCGCGACCGCCGCCCGGGCCGCGTCGACGGCCCCGTGCCCGTACCCGTTCGCCTTCACCACCGCGCAGAGCCGCGCCTCGCCGAGCTCGGCCCGCAGCCGTTCGCAGTTGGCGCGCAGGGCGCCGAGATCGATCCGGGCGACTGCCCGCTCCATGATCAGCCGTCGACGAGGGCGGCGAGCGCGTCGGCCCGCGTGACCATGCCCGCCAACCGCCCGTCCTCGTCGACCACCGGCAGATGGTTGTGGTGGTGATCGGCGATCTTCTTCGCCACCCGATCGGCCGACTCGTAGGTGCGGGCGACGATCGGGTCGGGCGTCATCAACTCCGACACCGACGTCGCGAACGCCTTTTCGAGCCGCTTCTCGAAGCCTTTCATCGAGCCGATGAAGACGATCCCGCCCATGATTTCCAGGTAGTGCGGCAGGTGCAGGTCGGACTGCTCGTCGGCGATGATCAGGTCCGACTCGCTGACGATGCCGACGACCTTGCGGTCCTCGTCGAGGACCGGCACGGCGCCCATGTCGCTCTTCGCGAGCAGGTCGATCGCGGTGCGGGCTTCGTCGTCCGGCGTGACCGTAGGCACGTCACGGTTCATGATCTCGGCGGCGGTCTTCATCTCCGGTCGCGCGAGGCTACCCGACCGGCCCGGCGGAGCGCAGCCCCGCGGGGATCGCGGCGATCACGTCGGTGGCGATCACCGACTCGACCAGGCCGACGCGCCGCGCCGCCTCCTGGCCCGCGCGAGCGTGGGCGATCACCGCGGCGCAGGCTGCCGCGAACGGCTCGAGGCCACGGGCGAGGAGCGCCGCGATCATCCCCGAGAGGACATCGCCGCTCCCCGCGGTCGCCAGGGCGGGCGCGGCGACGGCGTTGACCGCGACCCGCTCGCCGCCGGCGACGATCGTGTCGTCGCCCTTCAGCACGACGACGGCGCCGCTGCGGGCGGCGGCCTCGCGGGCGGCGGCGAGGCGGTGCGCGTCGACCTCCGACGACTCGCGCTTGAGGAGCCTGCCGAGCTCACCCGCGTGCGGGGTCAGGATCGTCGGCGCCTCGCGGGCGGCGAGGTAGGAAAGGCTGCCGGCGAAGGCGTTCAGGCCGTCGGCGTCGACGACCAGCGGCGCCTCGATGCGGGGGACGAGCGCGCGGGCGAGCGCCAGCGAGTCCTCGTCGCGGCCGAGGCCGGGGCCGAAGACGCCGGCCGCGGCTTTCGCGTAGGCGGCGAGGAGGGCATCGGCGCCCGCGGTGCCGAGCCGTCCCTCCGGGCCGGGGATGCCCCGCGACATCACCTCGACCTCGGCGGCTTCGAAGACCGCCTCGAGGTCGGCGGGGACCGCGACGGTCGCGTAGCCGGCGCCGGTCCGGATCGCCGCGGTCGACGACATCCGCACGGCGCCGGTGAGGCCGCGCGAGCCGCCCGCGATCGTCACCTGGCCGGAGCTGAACTTGGTCGATCGGGGGCCGCGGCGGGGCGCGAGGTCGAGCACCGCAGGCTCGATGACGCCGGCTGCGGCGGGCTCCGGCGCGCCGGGCGGGATGCCGATCGGCGCGACCACCAGCTCGCCGGCCGCCCACTTCCCGGGGGCGACGTAGTGACCGACCTTGGCGCCGTGGAAGGTGACCGTGACGTCGGCCTCGACCACGGCGCCGGCGACCTCGCCGGTGGCGGCGTCGACGCCGGAGGCGACATCGCAGGCGACGGCCGGCGCGCCGGAGCCGTTGATCGCCTCGATCGCCGCCGCGGCAGGCTCGCGCGGCGCCCCGGCGAAGCCGGTGCCGAAGATCGCGTCGACGACCGCGCCCGATCCCGCGAGCCGCGCCGCGATCTCGTCGCCGACCTCGACGACGCCAACCGACCTGGCCCCGCCGCCGGCCACAGCCGGATCGGCATCCACATCGGCCCCGCGCCCGAGGCGCATCAGGTTCGCGCTCGCGTCCTCGCTCAGCTCGTCCGCCGGCCACAGCAGCAGGACCTCGACCTCGAAGCCGAGCTCGCGCAGGAGGCGCGCCGCCACCAGGCCGTCGCCGCCGTTGTTGCCCTTGCCGCAGACGACCCGCACGGGGCCCTCGGGCGCCAGTCGCGCGACCGCCTCGGCGACCGCCCGGCCGGCGTTCTCCATCAGCTCCAGCGAGCCCGTGCCCTGCTCGTCGATCGCCCAGCGGTCGACCGACCGCATCCCCTCGGCGTCGTAGAGCCCTCGCAGCCACGTCTCCATGGCCGGACCCTACCCGGGGCTACTTCGTCAGGCCGACGATCACCTTCGCGGTCGTCGTCTTGCCTTCGGCTTCGGAGCCGACGCCGATGTAGTCGATCTTCTGGAGGTACGGCCGCGCGCCTTCGATTTCCGCCAGTTCCTCGGGCGAGAGGAGCGCTTCGACCAGCCGCAGCGTCGGGCCGCCCTCGGCGAACGCGCTCATCGGCGTCGAGCCGAGCGCGCTCTTGGCCGCTTCGAAGCCCGGCGTCGAGCCGAGCGTCTTCGCTTCCTGGCGCAGTGCCTGTGCCGCTGCTTTCGGACCGTAGGCGATCACGATCTTTTCGCCCGCGGCGCCGACGATCAGCGGCTTGCTCCCGAGTTCCGGCACGCGGACCGAGAAGCCGCTGACTTCGCCTTTGATCGCGGTCACCCCCGGGGTTCCGGTGGCCCGCAGCAGCAGGCCGATGTTGGCGACCATGTTCTTCGCTTCCGTGGGGTCGGTGGTTTCGACGACGAGCGCGCCGCCGAGATTGCTCTCGCTCGAGCCTTCGAGGAACCCGGCGAGGTCGCCGAACGACTGCCCGAGCGCTTCCGGATCGAGTCCCATCGCCTTGAATGCCGCGCCCAGTTCGCCCGGTTTGATCTGGCCGGGCACGCCCTTTTCGCTGAACGCTTCCAGCCCTTCGCCGAAGCTCTGGCCGAATTCCGAGGAGGCGAAGCCGACGACCGCGCTCGCGGGCAGCGCTTCCAGCGCCGCGGTGGCGTCGCCGGTCCCGGCCACGCCTTTGCCGAGCGTCGAGGACACGTCGAGCTCGAGCTGTTCGGAGTGCGGGATCACGGTGGCGACGGCGGTCGCCTTCTGCGGTTCGATCTGGACCAGGTCGAAGAAGGCTTCGGTTTCCGGCGGCAGCACGCTCTTCGTTTCCTGGATCAGGCCGCCGACGTCGACGAAGACGTGGCCGATCCCTTCGTCGGGCGCGCGTTCCATCGCTTCCTTGAACTGCGGCGATTCGTTCAGGCCTTCGCCTTCGAAGGCTTCAACCATTTTTTCGAAGTCGCCCTTGGTTTCGCCGAAGGCGACGTAGTCGCCGATCATCCCGATCACCGCTTCGTCGTCGGGCTCTTCGTAGAACTTGTGGCCTTCGAATTCGCCCGGTTCGGCGCCTTCGTCCGATTTTTCGACCCGATCTTCGATGAATTCTTCGGCTTCGCCCGAGTCGGTGGTTTCGAGCGCCATCCCGACGCCGTGGAATTCGTTGCCGTCGTAGCCCGCCAGGTATAGGCCGACCTTTTCGCCCAGCCACGGTTCGATTTCACCTTCGAAGTCGAGCTTTTCGTCTTCGCCGAGCGCCGCCTTTTCGAGTTCTTCGGCGACGAATTCGCCGACGTTGTCGATTCCGAGGATGGTCTGCGCGACTTCGTTCAGCGCTTCGCTGGTCTTCCCGTCGGGCTTCAGGTTCGCTTCCAGGTAGACCGGAGCCTTCTTCGGCATCAGGCCGGCGGGTTCGCCTCCCCCACCGCCGGAGCCGCCGCCGCAGCCGGCGACGACGAGGGCCGCGGCGATCGCCGCCACGGCGCAGAGGAGCAGGAGCTTGGCACCCTTCATGTTCGGCATCACTCGACCGTAACCGTCTTGGCGAGGTTTCGTGGTTGGTCCACGTTGAGGCCGCGCGCGCGGGCGATGTCGTAGGCGAGGAGCTGCAGCGGCAGCACGGCGAGGATCGGCTGCAGGATCCAGTCGCTCGGCGCCACGTAGAGGGCCGCGTCGGCGACCTCGCCGGGGCGCTCGGAGCCCTCCGTCGCGATCGCGATCGTGTAGGCGCCGCGGGCGCGGACCTCCTCGACGTTGGAGAGCACCTTCTCCAGCACCGGGCTCTCGGTGGCGACGCAGACTACCGGCGTCGACTCGTCGAGCAGCGCGATCGGCCCGTGCTTCATCTCCCCCGCCGCGTAGGCGTCGGTCGGGATGTAGGAGATCTCCTTCAGCTTCAGCGCCCCCTCGAGACAGACCGGCAGGCCGATGTGGCGGCCGAGGTAGAGGAAGAACTCGCGCTGGGCGTGCTTCTCGGCGACCGCGCGCACGGGCGCCTCGGCGGCCGCCAGCGTCTCGTCGATCTTCGCCGGCAGCGCCTTCATCTCGGCGACCAGCTCGGCGATCCGCTCCGGCGGCAACGCCCCCCGCAGCTGCGCGATCCGCAGCCCCAGCAGGTACATCGCCGCCACCTGGGCGAGGAAGGTCTTGGTCGCGGCGACGCCGATCTCGAGGCCTGCGCGGGTATAGAGGACGGCGTCGGCGTCGCGGGTCGCCTGGCTGCCCATGATGTTGGTGACGGCGAGGACCTTCGCCCCCGCCTCGCGGGCGAGGCGCATCGCCGCGAGCGTGTCGGCGGTCTCGCCGGACTGGGTGATGCCGATGACCAGGTCGCCCTCGCCGATCACCGGGTTGCGGTAGCGGTACTCGGAGGCGATGTCCATTTCCACCGGCACCCGAGCCCACTCCTCGATCGCGTACCGCCCGACCAGCCCGGCGTGGTAGCTGGTCCCGCAGGCGACGATCACGATGCGGCCGACGTCGCGCAGGAACTCGTCGTCGAGGTCGACGTCGGAGAGGTCGACCCCGTCGGTCTCGGGCAGGCGGTCGGTGATCGTCTCCGCGACCGCGTCGGCCTGTTCGTGGATCTCCTTCAGCATGAAGGTCTCATAGCCCTGCTTCTCGGCGGCTTCGGCGTCCCAGGTCACCTCTTCCGGGGCGCGCTCGATCGGGTTGCCGTCGGCGTCGGTGATCCGCACCTCCCCGGCTTCGATTTCGACCAGCTCGCCGTTTTCGATCGGCACCGCGACGCGGGTGTCGGCGAGGAAGGCGGGGATCGCCGAGGCGAGGAAGGTCTCCCCGTCGCCGACGCCGGCGACCAGCGGGCACTCCTTGCGGGCGCCGAGCAGGCGGTCGGGCTCCTCGGCGTGCATGGCGACGAAGGCGTAGTGGCCGCGCAGCTCCGCGTAGGCGGCCCGGGTGGCGGCGGCGAGGTCGCCGTCGTAGTGGCGGGCGATCAGGTGGGCGACCACCTCGGCGTCGGTCTCGGAGGTGAACTCCCGACCTTCGGCGATCAGGCGCTTGCGCAGCTCGGCGTGGTTCTCGACGATCCCGTTGAGGACGATGTGGACCTTGCCGGAGCTGTCGTCGTGCGGGTGGGCGTTCTCCTCGGTCACCCGGCCGTGGGTGGCCCAGCGGGTGTGGGCGATGCCGGTCGCGGCCGGGGCGAGCGAGCCCTCGCCGTTGGCGGCGGCGTCGATCGCGGCGCGCAGGTTGGCGAGGTTGCCGACCGCGTGGACCGACTCGACCTCCCCCTCCCCCTCGAGCAGGCTGATGCCCGCGGAGTCATAGCCGCGGTATTCGAGCTTTTCCAGCCCCTGGAGGAGGATCTCCTCGCAGGGCCGGGCGCCCACGTATCCGACGATGCCGCACATAGAAGGGAGAAGAGGTTAGAGCCTCCCTCGGCTCCGCGGACGCGGAACTTGAGCCTTGGGCGGGGTGGCGGCAGGGTTGGGGCTCTCGGGCGGCGGGCTCGGGGGGTCGGGTGGCGGGGGCCGGGCGAGGGACGGCCCAGGGACGCGGCCCTCTCGGCCACGACCGGGGCGGGCTGTGGCCGTGGCCGAGAGGGCCGGATGATCGGGGAGAGGGGTGGCGGGGAGAGGGGTGGCGGGACCCTCGCGGCAGGGTCACGAGAGAGTGACGGGACCGTCACCGATCTCAGACCTCGTCACGGAGACGCCGGGAACTCCACGGTTCCTCCCGTCTTCCTCATCCCTTCCCACCACTCAGGGCTTTGCTGTGGAGCGAAAGTGTCGCTATACGACCTAAAGCTCCACAGCCACCCCCGCCGGGCCCGACGCTGCGGGGTGTGGAGCTTTACCGTCCCAATGAGGCGGTAAAGCTCCACAGGCACGCCGCGGGAGCGGTAGATCCATGGGAGACCGTGACGGGATCCCGGAGTTCGTGACGAGACCGTGGAGTTCCTCACGGACCCTCGCCGCCTTTTTCACGAAGGCCTCACGTCCTGGGCGCCTCATGGGGGTCACAGCCTGCCAGGACCCCCATGAGGCGCCCAGGACAGCCGCCGGCAACGCGAAGTGGTGCGGACGGCCGAAGGTGGTGCGGACGGCCGAAGGTGGTGAGGGCGGCCGAAGGTGGTGAGGGCGGCCGAAGGTGGTGCGGACGGCCGAAGGTGGTGAGGGCGGCCCGGGTAGCTGTCGACGCTCGCCCCGCCCCGCCCCTACCCGAGCTCCCGCCGCACCAGTTCCACCAGCCGCTCGCAGACCGCATCTGCCTCCGCGGCCTCGGGGGCCTCGACCATCACGCGCACCAAAGGCTCGGTCCCGGAGGGCCGCAGGAGCACCCGGCCGCGGCCCTCGAGCGCCGCGTTCTCGGTCTCCACCGCCGCCCAGACGGCCGCCGCGCCGGCGAGGCTCTCGCGGTCGGCGACCTCGACGTTGAGGAGCCGTTGCGGCAGCTTCTCCATCGGCAGCGCGTCGGCGAGCGCGGCCCCGCCCAGCTCGCGCATCGTCAGGAGCGCCGCGGCGATCCCGTCGCCGGTGGCGACGATGTCGGTGGCGATGATGTGGCCCGACTGCTCGCCGCCGAGCTTCCATCCGCGGCGCAGCATCTCGTCGATCACGTAGCGGTCGCCGACCTGGGTGATCGCGACGTCGATCCCCGCCGCCTGCATCGCCTGGTGGAAGCCGAAGTTGGTCATCACGGTGACGACGACTCCGCCGCCGAGCTCGCCGCGCGACGCGAGGCCGCGGGCGGCGAGCGCGATCAGCTCGTCGCCGTCGTGGACGCGGCCGGCGGCGTCGACGGCCAGGACACGGTCGCCGTCGCCGTCGAAGGCGAAGCCGATCTCGGCGTCGGAGGCGGCGACGCGCGCGGCCAGCGCCTCGACGTGGGTGGAGCCGACGCCGTCGTTGATGTTGCGCCCGTCGGGGTCGACGCCGATCGTCTCCACCGTCGCCCCGAGCTGCTCGAAGATCCGCGGCGCGACCCGGTAGGTGGCGCCGTTGGCGCAGTCGAGCATCACCTTGCGGCCCGAGAGGTCGATCTGGAAGGCGCCGGACAGCTCGCGCACGTAATCGTCCTCGCCCCCGTGCAGCTCCTCGATCCGACCGGGCTCGGCGGCGGGCGGCGGACCCTCGCCGTCCATCAGCGCCTCGAGCCGCGCCTCGAGCTCGTCGGGGAGCTTGGTCCCCTGGGCGGAGAAGAACTTGATCCCGTTGTCCCTGTAGGGGTTGTGGGACGCCGAGACGACCGCCGCGAGGTCGAGCCCCAGCCGGCGCACGAGGATCGCCGCCGCCGGGGTCGGTAGGACCCCGGCCAGCAGCGCGTCGCCGCCCGCCGCGGCGATCCCGGCGGCCAGCGCCGACTCCAGCATCGGCCCGGACTCGCGCGTGTCGCGGACGATCAGGACCTGCGGCCGCTCCTTGCCCAGCGAGGCGGTCGCGGCGCGGCCGAGCGCGGTGGCCAGCTCGGCGGTGAGGAAGGTCCCCGCCTCGCCGCGGACACCGTCGGTCCCGAACAGCTTCCGGGTCGCGTCAGCCACCGGCGCAGCCTATTGCGGAACGCGCAACGTAGAAGGGATCAGCGCTTGCTGAACTGCGGCTTCTTGCGGGCCTTCTTGAACCCGGCCTTGCGACGCTCCTTCACGCGGGCGTCACGGGTGAGGAAGCCACGGCGCTTGAGGTCGCCGCGCAGCTCGGCGTCGATCTCGGTCAGCGCCCGGGCGATGCCGTGGCGGACCGCCCCGGCCTGGCCGGAGACGCCGCCGCCATGGACGCGGACGCGGACGTCGACGTTGCCCTCGTAACCGGAGACGGTCAGCGGCTGCTTGACCGTCGTCTGGTGGAGCGGGCGGGGGAAGAACTCGGCGAGCTCGCGGCCGTTGATGGTGAATTTGCCGTCGCCCGGCATCAGGGTGACGCGGGCGATCGAGCTCTTGCGCTTGCCGGTGGCGAGGAAGCGGGCGCCGGACTCCATCTTCGCCGGGGCGCGGCCGGCGACGGCGGTGTCGCTCTCGGCGGCGGCCAGTTCGGCTTCGCGGCGGGCTTTCTCCTCTTCTTCGGCTTCGAGGCGGGCGCGCTCCTCGGCCGACAGCTCGGGCGCGTCGGGCTCGATCGCGATCGGCTCCAGGTTGGCGCCCGGGATGACGTCTTTCTTGTCCTCTTTTTTCGGCTCCTCGCGCCGCGGCGGCGCGGCGGGGGCCTCGGCCTCGGCGGCGGGCTGCTCGGTGGCCTCGGCGGCCTCGGGCGCGGGCTGCTCGGCGGCCTCGGGCGCGGGCTGCTCGGCGGCCTCAGGGGCCTCGGGCGCCTCGGCGGCGGGCTCCGCGGAGGTCTCGGCGGGGGGCTGCTCCTCGGCGGCCTCGTCGTTCTCGGTGGCGCCGTCCTCGGCGAGCGCGGCGGCGTCCTCGGCCTGCTCCTCGTTCGAGGCGGTCGGCGCGGCCTGCTCCTCGCTCTGCTCCTCTACAGGCTGCTGCTCTGAAGTCTCGTTCGTCTCGTCAGACATCTATCGCTGGATCTCCATCGGTTTCGGCTGCTGGGCGGCGTGCGGGTGCTCGGGGCCGGCGTACACCTTCAGCTTGGTCAGCTGCCGGCGGGCGAGCCGGTTGCGCGGCAGCATCCCCTTCACCGCCTTGCGGATCACTTCCTCGGGCCGGCGGTCGAGCATCTCCTGGAGGCTGCGCGACTTGATCCCGCCCGGGTAGCCGCTGTGCCGCCAGTAGGTCTTCTGCGCGAGCTTGTCGCCGGTGACGCGGATCTTCTCCGCGTTGACGACGACGACGAAGTCGCCGGTGTCGACGTGCGGCGTGTAGGTCGGCTTGCGCTTGCCGCGCAGCGCGTCGGCGATCTGCGTCGCCAGGCGTCCCAGGGTCTGGCCCTCGGCGTCGACGACGTACCAGTCCCGCTGGCGGTTCTCGGCTGTGGCTACGAAGGTCTTCATGCGAAAAAAAGCGCGGGGCATCGCCCACGCGGCCGGTGCATGATAGAGAAATCGCTCAGCGGGCGCAGCGCTCGCACTTGCCGCGCAGGACGACGTCGTGCTCGGTGACGTCGAAGGGCATCGCGCCGGCGACCTGCTCGAGGGCCTTCTCGAGGCTCGGGTCCTCGAACGGGACCATGCGGCCGCAGTCGCGGCAGATCGCGTGGTGATGGTGGTGCCCGGTGGGGTCGATGCGCTCGAAGCCGGCGGTGCCGCGGCAGACCTCGATGCGCTGGACCAGGCCGAGCTGCTCCAGCTGCTCCAGCGCCCGGTAGACAGTGGCCCGGCCGACGGCGACGTCGCGACCGCGGAGCTCCTCCTCGAGATCGAGCGCGGTCACGGCGCAGTCGTGCTTGGCGAGCGCCTCGATCACCGCGGCGCGGGCGCCGCCGCGGCGGTAGCCGGCGCCCTGCAGGGCCTCCAGCGCGCGCCCTTCCCACGCCTGTCGGGTCGCCGTGCTCACGCCACCGATCCTAGGCCCTCGGGTTGCGGCCGGCCCGGCCCGCGAGGACGGGCGAGGCGCTCGCGGCCGACCGCCCAGAGCCGCGCCGCGACGAAGACGGCGGCGCTGCCGGTGCCGACGAAGAAGCCGACCGGCCAGTCGGTTTCGTAGGAGAGGGCGATCGCGGCCCAGACGACCGTCAGCGCGATCGCCACGGAGAGCGCCATCGCGACCCCGGGGCGGTCGGTGAGCGAGCGCGCCGCCGCCGGGGCACCGATCATCAGGCTGAAGATCAGGAGCGTCCCCACCACCGGCACCGTCATCGCCGTCGCCAGCGCCAGCACGCCGAGGAAGGCGAGCTCGACCCGGAAGGCGCCGATGCCGCGCGCCTCCCCGACCTCCGGCAGCGCCGAGGAGAGCATCAGCGGCCGGTAGAGGGCGGCGATCGCGGCGATGCAGACGAGGCCGATGACGAGCGTCGGCACCACCTGGTTGGAGCTGATCCCGAGCACCTCGCCGAAGAGCAGCGCGTAGACCTCCGGCTCGTACTGGTTGCCGAGGCTGACGAAGAGGGCGCCGGTCGCCAGCATCATCACCAGCATCAGCGCGGTGACCGCGTCGTGGCGGCCGCGGCGGCCGAGCAGGCCGATGCCGAGCGCGCCGACGAAGGCGGCGACGCCGAGGCCGAAGAGCGTCGAGACGCCGACCAGCCCGGCACCGGCGGCGCCCGCGAAGGACCCGTTGGGGATCGCGTGGGCGGCGAAGGCGGAGCCGCGCAGCACGGTGAAGAAGCCGACCACGCCGGCGACGACGGCGACGATGCCGGAGACCTCCCAGGCGTTGACCATGAAGCCTTCGAACATCAGGGGCCCCTCTCGCGGCGCCAGTCGACCAGGCCGCTCGCCAGGTAGCAGAGGAAGACCAGGGCGACGACGAAGAAGCTGACCGGCCAGCCGTGTTCGTGCGGGGGCCAGTGGTAGCTGTCGTAGGCGAGAAGGATGCCGAGCCAGACCGCGCCGACGCCGAGCGCGATCGCGGTCAGCATCGCCCGCAGCGGGCGGCGGGTGAGGCGGAGCGCCGCGGCGGCAGGGCCGATCAGGAGCGCGGTCGAGAGGATCGTGCCGATCGTGATCGCGGCGAGGGCGGTCGCCAGCGCGAGCGCCAGCAGGTAGAGCGCGCCGACCAGCCGCACCGGGATGCCGCGCGCCGCCGCCATCTCGGGGCTGACCGTGGCGAGCAGCAGCGGCCGGTAGAGGAGGACGATCATCGCCACCGCGAGCGCGGCGAGCGCGACCACGGCGGGGATCGTCGAGCTCGAGATCGCGAAGATCGAGCCGAAGAGGATCGTCACCGTGGAGCCGTTGCCGCTGCCCTGCGTGGTGTCGAGGTAGAGGAAGAGCGCCGCGAGGCCGAGGGCGGCGCCGAGGACGATCCCGGTCGCGAGGTCCCGTCCCCGCACCCGCTGGACGCCGACCAGCTCCATCGCCGCCGCCGCGAGCACGTCGACGGCGACGAACCCTGCCAGCGGCCCGGCCCCGACCAGCGCCGCGGCGGAGCCGCCGGTGGTGCCGATGTCGCCGAGGGACTCGCCCGCGAAGGACTGTCCCCGCATCACCGTGAAGACCCCGACGACGCCGGCGACGATCGCGACCGCGGTGCCGACCGCGAGCGCCACGTGCACCGCTTCGTTGTCCCAGAAGCCGGGCGCGAAGACGAAGAAGCCGAGGCTCACGGGGCGACCTCGTCCGGCTCGCGCGAGGGCTCCCCGGGGATCTCGTGTTCGACCGTCTCCTCGCAGCCATGCAGGTCTGCGTCGTCGCCCGCGCCGGCGACGATCAGGACCCGACCGTGGACGTCGATCACGTCGACGTGGTGCCCGTAGAGGCGGCTGAGGACGTCGGGACGGACGACCTCCTCGCTGGTGCCGCTCGCGGCGCGGCCGTGCGCCAGGTAGACGATCCGGTCCATGACCGGCAGCAGCGGGTTGATCTCGTGGGCGGAGATAAGGACGGCGACGCCGCGTTGGCGGCAGACCCGGGCCAGCAGCGCGACGACCTCCTGGGCGCTGCGCAGGTCCAGATTGGCGAGGGGCTCGTCGGCGAGCAGCAGGCGGGGGCCGGAGATCAGCGCGTGGGCGATCAGGATCCGCTGCTGCTCGCCGCCGGAGAGGCGGCCGACGCGCGTGTCGGCGAAGGCCTCGGCGCCGACCGCGGCGAGCATCTCCTCGACCATCTCGCGCTTGCGACGGCGCTTGACGGCGAAGCCGAGCTTGCGCGCGTCGAGCCCGAGCCCGACGAGATCGCGGCCGCGCAGCGGCAGGTCGGGGTCGAGCAGGAACTTCTGCGGCACGTAGCCGATCGAGTCGGTGCGGCGGGTGCGCGGCTGCCCGTCGACCAGGATCCGCCCTTGGGTTGCGGCCTGGAGGCCGAGGATCGCGCGGAACAGCGTCGTCTTGCCGGCGCCGTTGGAGCCGATCAGGCCGGTGAACTCCCCGGGGGCGATGGCGAAGTCGACGCCGCCCAGCACCTGGCGCCCGGCGATCCGCACGCCGAGGTCCTCGACCGAGAGCACCGCCTCGCTCGTCGCGCCCCCGGTCACAGCTCTTCGGTCGACTTCCCGTGCGCGACGGCTTCTTCCAGCGCCTTCGTCTCCGCCTCCATCCAGCGCTGGTAGGTGTAGCCGCTCGGCATCGTCTCGTAGACACCGACCACCGGGACCCCGTTGTCCTTGGCGGAGCGGAGGAACTTTTCGGTGATCGAGTCGGTCGCCTGCTGGTTGTAGGCGAAGGCGTCCGCCTTGCCTTCGGTGAAGAGGCTTTCCTGCAGGGCGACCGCCTGGGGAGCCGGATCGGCGTCGTTCATGATGTCGGCCTGCATCGTGAACGGGGTCAGGTTCTCGATCCCGGCGGCTTCGAGCAGGTAGTCGGCGACCGGCTCGGTGGTGGCGACGGCGGTGCCGGGAAACTTCACGGGGAATTCCTTCAGGGACTTCAGCCAGGGCCGGAGCGAGGCTTCGAACTTCCTCAGGTTCGCCTCGAAGTAGCTCTTGTGTTCGGGCTGGAGCTCGCCGAAGTCGTGGACGAGTCGCCTCGCCACCGCGGGCATCGTCTCCGGCTTGTACCAGAGGTGCGGGTTGGGAGTGGAGTCCGGCAAACCGAGCAGTTCCTGCACGTCGATCACGTCCCGCGAGCCGCTCGCCGAGGCCGACTCGATCTTCTCCATGTAGCTGTCGTAGCCGAGCCCGTTCTGGACGACCACCTCCGCGCGAGCCACCTCCTGCGCCACGCTCACGCTCGCCTCGAAGCTGTGCGGATCCGTGTTCGGGTCGCTCAACACCGCGCTCACTTCCACGTACCTGCCGCCGATCTGTTCGATCACGTTCGCGTACTCGTTCTCCGCCCCGACCGCCGAGATCTTCCCGTCGGACCCCACCCCCGCGGCGGCCCCCCCACACCCCGCCACCGCCACCGCCGCCAACAGCGCAAGGCCGAGCATCGGCAGAGCACGGCGCACCCGAAGGCGTGAATTCGTCATGCCGGAGACCCTACACGATAATGAGAATCGTTCTCACTCCGGGAATGCTCGGTCCCCGCGGGGCGGGGCCGGCGGGGCGGCGGGACGCCGGCCGGCACGTCGGGAGCGGGGGACGGGGGGGGCGGGGGACGGCGGGACGGCGGACGGGGGACGGGGGACGGCGGGACGGCGGCCGACACGTCGGGGGCGTCCGGGGCCTCGGGGGTCTGCGGCG
>JBPYFM010000077.1:0-31509 GCA_051986435.1 Solirubrobacterales bacterium
GCGCCCGCCGTCGACTGGTCGGCGATCGGTTCGATCCCCGCCGCGATCGCGGTCTTCGAGTAGTCCGGGTAGAAGACCGTGTCCGACCACATCATCACGTTGGCGAGCACCATCCCCGGCAGCCAGATCCCCACCGTGTAGACGACGTGGGCGGCCTTGCCGAACCATTGCGGCTTCGGCAGCGGCCCGAACAGCGGCATCCAGAGCAGGATCCCGGTGGTGAGGAACAGCAGGTGCTCGAGCACGTGCAGGGTCGTGTCGGTGAGCACCGCCTGATAGAGGAACGGCAGGTGCCAGAGGTAGAGGTTGGCGGTGAAGAGGGAGATCGCGACCACCGGGTGGGTGAGGACGCGCAGCGGCCTACCGGCGCGGAACTGGAGCAGCGGCTGCAGCAGCGGCCCGGTGAAGCCGAGCACGATGAACAGCGAGGCCACGTCGGCGAGCAGCAGGTGCTGAATCATGTGGACCCAGAGGAGCTTGTCGGCCTGGTCGTCGATCGGCCCGGCCACCGAGCCGCCGACCACGATGATCCCGAGCGCGAAGCAGAGCTGGCGCCAGATCGGCACCGGGCGCCCTTCGTCGGCGAGCGTGTTGGCGCGCTTCAGGTAGGCGGCCGCCACCCCGAGCGGCACCGCGACCTCCATCACCGACCAGAAGGTGCTGACGATGCCCGCGACCGGCAGGGGGCTCATCGGCGGCCCTCCGCCGCGGCGGGGTGGTGGTCTGGGTTGGCGATGGAGACGGCCGCCAGGACGAGCAGCGCCTTGAGGCTAAGGACCGTGATCGCCGCCGGCGCCCGCGGGCGCCGATCGTCGCGAATCGGCATACCTGAAGAATAAGCCCATGGACGAGCGAGCACAGCGCCGGCGCAGGCGGATCGCGACCGCGGTCGTGGCGGCGCCGATCCTGGCCGGGCTGGTGATCGCGGCGCTGGTCCACTTCGTCGGCGGCGAAGAAACCGACGTGACCAAGCCCGAAGGGGAGACGACGAGCTCCCGGCAGCTGGTCGAAGCCGCGAGCCCGGCGGCGGCGGGCTCGCCGGCGCCGCGGGTGCGCCTCGCCGAAGGCGGCGGCGCGAGCTTCGACAGCACTTCGCTCGGGAGCGAGCCCTACGCGGTCGTCTTCATCTCCACGCGCTGCGAGGCGATCGGCGGGCTTCTCCGCCGGGTCACCGCCGAACTCGAACCGGGCGAAGGCGCAGTGCTGGCGATCTCCGCGGACCCGCGGGTCGACTCGCCGGCCGCGGTCCGCGCCTACCTGTCCCACAACCACCTGAAGCCGGGCGGCCCGGTCCGCTTCCTGGTCGGCGACGAAGACGAATTGCGCGGCTACTGGAACGCCTGGGGATTCACCGGGCCGCGCGCCGAGTGCCCGGACTCGGTCCCCGCCCACCTCGTCTCCGGCAGCGGGAAGAACGCCGGCGTCCTCGACGTCGCCCCCGACTCCCCCGCCGCCCTCCTCATCACCCCGATCCGAAGCCTGGGCAGGTAGGCGGGGACCCCGGCGCCCGGGTGTCGCGCGGGGGCGGCGCGCGCGGCCAGGCGAGGGGTAGGCGCGCGGCCGTCGCGGTGGTAGCGTCGTCCGAGGTTCTCCACCACGCCGATTCGAGGAGAGTGCGTCATGGCTGAAGCGCTGAAAGGTGCCTGCCTCTGCGGCAGCATCGCGTACGAGGTCAAAGATCCGGAGGCGATGGGGTACTGCCATTGCACCCGCTGTCAGCGATGGACGGGGTCGAGCCTCGCCGGGGTCGTCGTCGCCAAAGAGAACTTCCGCTTCACCGACGGCGAGGACCTGGTCGAAACCTACGAATCCGAGTTCGCCCCGCGCAACTTCTGCGGCAACTGCGGCTCCAGCATCTACGACGACCTCGGCGACAAATACTTCGTCGCCGCCGGCTTGATGCGCGACCTCGACATGACCCCCGCCTTCCACCTCCAGGTCGCCTACAAAGCGCCGTGGGAGGAGATCGGCGACGGCGGCACGCAGTACGCCGAGAACCCGCCGGCTTAAGGACGGGCGAAGACGGGCCGGCGGTCGGCGCTCAGCCGAGCTCGGCGATGGCGACGCCGGGGAGGTCGGCGAAGCCGCGGCGATCGAGCGTCACGACCTCGCGACCGCGCGCCAGTGCGGTCGCGGCGATGATCAGGGCGTGGGCGCCGCCTGGCCTCCCCGCACGTCGGAGGTGGGCGAGCAACTCGGCGTGGGCCTGGGCCACCTCGAGGTCGTAGGCCTCGATCGAGATCGCGTCGATGATCGAGGCGACGAACGATTCGTGCGCCGCGCGCCGGCGACGCCCTTTCGCGAGCCGGACGCCGACCCGCAGCTCGGCCACGGTGATCGCCGCGATCGCGACGTCGTCGACGTCGTCGAGCAACTCGAGCAGGCCGCCCTCCCCCCGCTCGGCCTCGATCAGGATCGACGTATCGAGGATCAGCCGCGCCAACGGTCCTGCGCCGGGCCGACGAGTTCGCGGAGCTCGCGCACCTCGTCGGCCAGCTCGGGATCGGGACGATGGGCGCCCAGCACCGCCTTCAGCGCCTTGCCGGTGCCGGCGCCCGCCGGTCCGATCGTCGCGACGGCGCGGCCGTGGCGCACGATGACCACGGACTCGCCTCTCTGCTCGACCCGATCCAGGACCGCCGAGAACCGGCGCGCCGCGTCGGTGGCGCTCAACTGCTCCAGCGACCCCACGGAATCAGATTATCTGATTCGGGGCCCCGAGGGACCAGAGCTCGCGGTCGGCCCAGGCGCCGAGGATGACGGTGTCGGGGTCGATGCCCTGGCGGTCGGCCCAGCGGGAGGCGAGGGCCTGGAGGCGGACGGTCAGCAGGAACTGGGCGAGCAGCGGGTGGAGGTCCGGCGGCGGGTCGAGGCGGGCGACCGGGATGCCCTCGCGCTCGGCGGCGTCGGCCAGCGATGAGGTGAGGCCGGAGGGGTCGCCGTCGGGATCGAGCGCGATCAGGTGGTCGTCGGCGCTCAGCGGGACGGCGGAGCCGTGGAGCAGGTACTCGGACTCGAAGCCCTCGGCGAGGACGTGCGAGGCCTCGCGAAGCTTCAGCGCTCCCTCGCGGGCGGTCACCGCGGCGGGCCCGGCGCCGAAGAGCGCGGTGAGGCGGCGCGGGGGCATCGCGACCGGGAGCGGTTCGACGCCCGCGCCCTCGACCAGGCTCGGGAGCTCGGCGAGGTCGGCGGCGGTCCACTCCTCCCCGCCGAGCGCGACGGCGAGGCGGGCGATCGCGAGGAGCGCGGCGAGGTAGCTGGCGGTGTAGGTCTCGGAGCGCTCCGGCGGCGCCGCCTCGATCGCCTCGGGCCAGTCCTTGCCTTCGGCGGTGATCGTGAGCAGGCGGGTGTCGGCGGCGAGCGCGTCCTCGCGGGCGCGGCGCGCGAACGCGGTCTCGGTGGTGTGGCTGATGACGACGAGCGCGTCGTCGGGGCCGAGGCGCGGGGGCGCGGCGACGAAGGTCGCCGAGGACGAGGCGCGGGCGTCGACGCCGGCCGTCGTCAGCATCGCCGCGCCGAGGCACGCGGCGTGCTCGCTGGTGCCGGTGCCGACCAGCCAGACCCGTCCGACGCCATCGAGGCGCGCGAGCGCCGGCCCCAGGTCGAGGTCCAGGGCGTGACGCAGCACCCGCCCCTGGATCGCGATCGTCTCCGCGAGCGCGGTCATCCCTCCCCCTTCGCGGCGTCGGCGTCCCGCAGCCAGGCGAGCACCTCACCGGCATCGCGGTCCGGTGGGAAGACGGGATAGAAGACCTTGACGATCCGGCCGCGTTCGGCGACGAACGTGAGGCGCCGGTACAGGGTGCGGCATTCGACCTCGAAGGTCGGCAGGCCGAGCGCGTCGCGCAGGCGCAACCCGTCGTCGCTCAGGAGCGGGAACGGGATGTGCTCGCGCGCCGCGAACTCCGCCCCTTCGGCGGGAGACTGCGCGCTGATCCCGACCACCTGCGCGCCGAGCCGCTCGAAGTCGGCGAGCGCGTCGCGGTAGGCGCAGCTCTGCGGGGTGCAACCGCGGGCGCCGGGGATGTCGTCCCAGCCGTGCGGCAGCGGATCGCAGGGCGTGCCGGTCATCGGATAGACGTAGGCGACGAGGAGCTCCGCGGCGAGGTCGGAGAGCGTCGGCTCGGACGACGTCGCGGGGGTCGCCGCGGTCGCGGGCAACGCGACATCCGGCACCGCCCTCCCGACCAACCGGTCGGCCGCGCCGTCGTCGACCGGGATGGGCAGGTCGGCCGGCAGCTGGGTGTAGTCGGCGCTCACCGAGCCATCGTGTCGCGGTCTGCCCACCCTGCGCAACCGACACGGCGGCAGATTCCTCGCTCGCGTTTCGGCCATCCCGGCATCTATGGTGGTCACGTGGCCTCCGACCCCGACGTCGTCTGGATGCCGGGCGGCGTCCGCACCGAGATCCACCTGACGGCGGCGGACACCGGCGGCGCCTTCTGCCTCCTCGTCGACCACCCACCGCCCGGCTGGTCGCTGCCGCCCCACCTGCACGAGGACGCGGCGGAGACGATCCACGTGATCGAGGGCGAGCTCGAGATGACCGTGGGCGGCGCGAGCGAGCGGCTCGGTCCCGGCCAGACCGTCCACGTCCCGGCCGGCGTCGTCCACTCGGGCGCCAACGTCGGCGCCGCGCCGGGTCGGCGGCTCCTCACCTTCGCCCCGGCCGGGATGGAGGAGTTCTTCCGCGAGGTGGGCAGGCCGTCGCCCGAGGACGAGGTCGATCGCGCCTCCTCGCTCGACGCCGCGCTCCGTCACGGCTGGCGCTTCGCCTAGCTACACGTCCGTCACCTTCTGATGCGCGGGTCCGCCCCGCCGTACCCGCCGCCGAGCGTCGTCCCTTTCTGTAAACGTGCAGGGATGGACGCCGAGCAGATGCAACCGGCCGAGCGCGGGCGCCCGGAGCGGCCCGACGGCTCGATCCAGACCGTCTCCGGCCGCTGGATCGACCCGCTCGCGCCGAACGTCGCCCTCATCGACATCGGCGACATCGCCCAGGCGCTCGCGAACACGTGCCGCTTCGGCGGCCACTCGCGGCGCTTCTACTCGGTCGCCCAGCACTCCGCGATCGTCAGCGACGTCTGCCTCGAACGCGGCGCCTCGCCGGCCGAGGCGCTGGTCGCCCTCCTGCACGACGCCGGCGAGGCCTACCTCGTCGACCTCCCCCACCCCTTGAAGCACCGCAGCGACCTCGGCCCTCCCTTCCGCCGCGTCGAGAAGGTGCTGGAGGAGGCGATCCAGACCCGCTTCGAACTCGGCGCGCCGCCCGCCGACATGAAGGCGATCGACCGCTCCCTCCTGGCGACCGAGCGCGCGGCCTTCACCTCCACCCTCGACCCCTGGCCCGAGCTCGAAGGCTTCGAGCCGCTGCCGATCGAGATCGACCCCTGGGACCCCGCGCGCGCCCACGGCGAGTTCCTCGCCCGCTTCGAGGGGCTCGAGGCGGCGCGGGCCGGGTAGGACGGCGGGACGCCGGCCGGGGGCTCGGGGCCGGCGGTCGGGGAAGCTGCCCGGGGCGGGGGCTCGGGCCCGGGGAAGCTGTCGCCGGGGGGAAGCTGTCGCCCGGGGAAGCTGTCGCCGGGGGGAAGCTGTCGCCGGGGGCGGCCGATCGGCGACCCGGGTCGGTTGAGGTCGCCGATCAGCCGCCCAGGTCGGGAGTTGGTGCGGGAGAGGTGAGGGTTCGTCACGCTTCCGTGGGCGCTCGTGACGCTTCCGCGGGATTCGTGACGCTCTTCGGTCTCCTTCTCCGCGCTTCCGTGAACTCTGTGACGCTTCCGTTCGGTGAGTTCGCAGTAAGGGCCGCATAGCGGCCTCAACTGCGAACGCCTGGCGCCGGCCGTGCTGGACCACGGGCCGCATGCCGGTGACCCGGCCGGCGACACTCCGGTGACCCGCCGGCGACAGGCCGGTGAGCGCCGATCGGTGACGGGAGGCGCGCGGAAGGGTGACCCCGTGCGCCTTCCGTGTCCTTCTCCACGGGTCCGCGCGTCTTCCTCAACGCGCGTCCGTCGCTCGTGCACTTGGAGGCGCTATGGCGCCCTCAAGTGCACGGGCGGCCGGGGGCCCCGAGGTGTGTCCTCCTTGCCCGCGCCGGGCCTGCCGCGGATGCCGTGCCGACCACAGCCGCCAGAACGGGTCGGCACGGCATCCGCGGCATCTCGGACGGCGCCCCGCCGCCCCGGACACAACCCCGTAACTTGATCGATTCCAGAAAAGCGGCATACTGCTCCTCGTGCCGACGACCGTCGACTACGAGCAGCTACTGCGGCGGGCCGACCTGCGGGTCACCCGGCCGCGGCTTGCGGCGCTCGCCGCGGTCTACGACAACCCGCACGCCGATACCGGGTCGCTGATCGAGGCGGTCCGGGAGGACCTGGGCGAGGTGTCGCCGCAGGCAGTCTATGACGTGTTGCGGGCGCTCACCGATGCCGGGCTGGTGCGGCGGATCGAGCCGGCGGGCTCGGTCGCCCGTTATGAGTCGCGGGTCGGCGACAACCACCATCACGTCATCTGCCGCTCCTGCGGCGCGATCGCCGACGTCGACTGTGCGGTCGGCGACACCCCCTGCCTCACCGCGTCCGACGGCCACGGCTTCACCATCGACGAGGCCGAGGTCATCTATTGGGGCCACTGCCCCGACTGCGCCGACGCGCGCGCCATCTCCACGAACTGAAGCGAACGAAGGAAAGGAACCCCGTGTCTGACACGCATGAGACGCCCGACGCCGTCGTCGGCAAAATGGACGAGCCGCAGGCCAAGGAAGCGGAGAAGTGCCCCGTCCACAACGGTCGCGCGCCGGAGCCCGTCGAGGGCGGCGGCAACCGCGGCTGGTGGCCGCAGAAGCTGAACCTGAAGATCCTCGCCAAGAACCCGGCCGAGGCCAACCCGATGGGCGCCGACTTCGACTACGCGGCCGCCTTCGAATCGCTCGACCTCGACGCGGTGAAGAAGGACATCGAGGAGGTCCTGACCACGTCGCAGGACTGGTGGCCCGCGGACTTCGGCCACTACGGCCCGCTGATCGTCCGCATGGCCTGGCACAGCGCCGGCACCTACCGGGTGAGCGACGGCCGCGGCGGCGCCGGCTCCGGCCAGCAGCGCTTCGCGCCGCTCAACTCCTGGCCCGACAACGGCAACCTCGACAAGGCCCGCCGCCTGCTCTGGCCGGTCAAGCAGAAATACGGCAAGGCGCTCTCCTGGGCCGACCTGCTGATCCTCTCCGGCAACGTCGCCCTGGAGTCGATGGGCTTCCCGACCTTCGGTTTCGCCGGCGGCCGCGTCGACGTCTGGGAGCCCGACGAGGACGTCTACTGGGGCCCCGAGAAAGTTTGGCTCACCGACGAGCGCCACACCGGCGACCGCGTCCTCGAGAAGCCGCTCGGCGCGACCGAGATGGGCCTCATCTACGTCAACCCGGAGGGCCCGAACGGCCAGCCCGACCCGCTCGCCGCGGCGGTGGACATCAAGGAGACCTTCGGCCGCATGGCGATGAACGTCGAAGAGACCGCCGCGCTGATCATCGGCGGCCACGCCTTCGGCAAGACCCACGGCGCCGCCGATCCCGAAAAGTACGTCGGGCCCGAGCCCGAGGGCGCGCCGCTCGAGGCGCAGGGCCTCGGCTGGATCAACTCCTACGAGAGCGGCAACGGGACCGCGACGATCACGTCCGGCCTCGAGGTCACCTGGACCGACACGCCGACCCAGTGGGACAACCGGTTCCTGGAGATCCTCTTCGAGAACGAGTGGGAGCTCGAGCAGTCCCCGGCGGGCGCCAACCAGTGGGTCGCCAAGGACGCCGAGGAGAGCGTCCCCGACGCGATCGACCCGGCGAAGAAGCACAAGCCGCGCATGCTGACCACCGACCTGGCGATGCGCTTCGACCCCGAGTTCGGGCCGATCGCGGAGCGCTGGAAGGACAACCCGGCGGAGCTGCAGGACGCCTTCGCGCGCGCCTGGTTCAAGCTCACCCACCGCGACATGGGCCCGCGGGCCCGTTACCTCGGCCCGGAGGTCCCGGAGGAGGTGCTGATCTGGCAGGACCCGGTGCCGGAGCCGACCGCTGAGCCGATCGGCGCGGCGGAGATCGCGACGCTGAAGGAGCAGATCCTCGCCTCGGGGCTGCCGGTCTCGCAGCTGGTCTCGGCGGCGTGGGCCTCGGCCTCGACCTTCCGCGGCGGCGACAAACGCGGCGGCGCCAACGGCGGCCGCGTGCGTCTGGAGCCGCAGAAGGACTGGGAGGTCAACGACCCGGCCGAACTCGCCCAGGTGCTGGCGGTGCTGGAGAAGATCCAGGCCGACTTCGCCGGCGAGGTCTCACTCGCCGACCTGATCGTCCTCGGCGGCTGCGCCGCGATCGAGCAGGCGGCGAAGGACGCCGGCCTCGCGATCGAGGTCCCCTTCACCCCGGGCCGCACGGACGCCACCCAGGAGATGACCGAGGTCGACTCGTTCGAGCACCTCGAGCCGACCGCCGACGGCTTCCGCAACTACCTGCGCGACGGCCACCGGCTCCCCGGCGAGTACCTGCTGGTCGACCGGGCGAACCTGCTGACCCTGACCGCGCCGGAGATGACTGTGCTGGTCGGCGGCCTGCGGGTCCTCGGCGCCAACAGCGGCGGCTCGCAGGTCGGCGTCCTCACCGACCGGCCCGGAACGTTGACGAACGACTTCTTCGTCAACCTCCTCGACATGGACACGGCGTGGAAACCGACCTCGGCCGAGTCGACCACGTTCGAGGCGCGCGACCGCGACGGCAACCTGAAGTGGACCGGCAGCCGTGCCGACCTCGTCTTCGGCTCGAACTCCGAGCTGCGGGCGCTGGCGGAGGTCTACGCGTCCGACGACGCGACGGAGAAGTTCGCCCAGGACTTCGTCGCGGCCTGGGACAAGGTCATGAACCTGGACCGGTTCGAGCTGAACTAGGTCCGTCCGTCTGCATTCACCCCCTCTGTGCGGGGGTGAATGCAGACGCTTCTACAGCGCCAGCCCCAGCGGCTCCTCGAGCAGCGCCCGGATCCGGGCCAGGAACTCGGCCGCGGGGGCGCCGTAGAGGATCCGGTGGTCGCAGGCGAGGGTGATGCCGAGGAGGTGGGCGGTGGTCAACTGACCGTCCTTGACCACCGGCCTCTCGGCGATCGCCCCGACCGCGAGGATCGCGGCCTGGGGGGCGTTGATCACGGCGGAGAAATTCGACACCCCGTACATCCCCAGGTTGGAGACGGTGAAGGTGCCGCCGGAGAGCTCGGGCGGGGTGATCGAGCCGTCGCGGACCTTCGCCGCCAGGGCGCGGGCCTCGGCGGCGATCTCGCGCAGGCCCTTCTTGTCGGCGTCGAAGACGGTGGGGACGACGAGGGCGTCCCGGGCGGCCACCGCGACGCCGACGTTCACCCGCGAGTGGAGCTCGAGGCGGCCGTCGCGGTAGGAGCCGTTTGCGAGCGGGTGCTCGCGCAGGGCGAGGGCGCAGGCCTTCACCACCATGTCGTTGAAGGAGGGGACGACCTCGCCCTCGGGGGTCGTCCGCTTCAGCCGCGCGCGAGCCTCTACCGCGGCCGACATGTCGACCTCGACCTGCAGGTAGAAGTGGGGGGCGGTGGCCTTCGACTCGGCCATCCGACGGGCGACCACCTGCTGGAGGCGGGTCAGCTCCCGCTGGGCGGTGGTGCCCTTGGCGGTCTCGGGGGTCTCGGCCGCCGGGGCGGGCGCCGGCGCTGCCGGCGCGACCGCGGGCGTCGCACCCGCCGCCTCCGCCGACTCGACGTCGGCCTTCACGATCCGACCGCCGGGACCCGAGCCCCGGACCGTCGTGAGGTCCACACCGGTGTCCCGCGCCAGGCGCCGCGCCAGCGGCGAGGCCTTGATGCGCCGCTCGTCCGCGACCTCCGGTTCTGCCGGTCGGCTCGGGGCGGAAGTCGGAGCGGGCTCCGGGGTCGGGCTCCGGGTCGCGGCCCCGTCCGCCGCCGCGGCCCCGTCCCCCACCACCGCGATCGGCGCGCCGATCGCGAGCGCCTCGCCCTCCTGGGCGAGGATCTCGGTGAGCGTCCCCGCGACGTCCGACTCGTAGGCCATGTTCGCCTTGTCGGTCTCGATTTCGACCAGCTCGTCGCCGACTGCGACCTCGTCGCCGACCTGCTTCGTCCACTTGAGGATCACCCCCTCCTCCATCGAGTCGGAGAGGCGCGGCATCAGGATCTCAGGCATCGGTGACCTCCAGGTAGTGCGTGGCCAGCGGCTCGACCGTGACCGTCATCCAGTTGAAGAGCGGCAGCGAGCTGACCGCGTCGTGAAGCTCGGTGGCGTCGGCGGCGCGCCAGACGCCGACGTTCGCCAGGCGCCCCGGCACCCGCCAGATCCTGGCGATCGCGCCCGCCTCGCGCAGCTCCCGGCCGCGCGCCGCCTCGGCCTCGACCAGCCCGGCGCGTCGCTCGGGGTCCATGTCGGCGGGCAGATCGATCTCGATCCGGACCAGGAACTCCATCACGCGGCGAGCGCGTCGCGGACCGCGGCGACGATCTTGCCGGCGTCCGGCAGAAGCGCCTCCTGCAGGTTCGGCGCCGAGGGGTAGCGCACGTCCGGCGACCCGACCCGGCGCACCGGTGCCTCCAGATCGAAGATGTTGCGATCCGCGACCCGCGCCGCGACCTCGGCGCCGAAGCCGCCGGTCAGGTTCGCTTCGTGCGCGATCACGGCGCGACCGCACCGCGCCACCGCCGCCGCGATCGCCTCCTCGTCCAGGGGGTTCAGCCAGCGCAGGTCGACGACCGTCGCCTCCACCCCCCCGTCGGCCAGCTCGTCCGCCGCGGCGAGCGCCGCGTCGAGCATCCGGCCCCAGGTGAAGATCGCCACGTCGTCGCCGCGGCGGTGCTCGCGCGCCCCGCCGATCGGCTCGAGATGGGCGAGATCGACGTCGCCTTTGCGCCCGTAGATCAACCGCTGCTCGATCATCACGCACGGATCGTCGGCGGCGATCGCCGCGCGGGTCATCGAGTAGGCGTCCTGCGGCGTCGCCGCAATCCCGACCCGCAGGCCGGCGACGTGGGCGAGCAGCGCCTCGAGGCTCTGCGCGTGCTGAGCGCAGGCGCCGGGCGTCACCCCCTGCTGGCAGCGCACGGTCAGCGGGGCGATGCGCTCGCCGCGGGAGATATAGCGGACGTTCGAGGCCTGGTTGACGAGCTGGTCGAAGGCGACCATCAGGAAGTCCGCCCACATGATCTCGACGATCGGCCGCATGCCCTCCATCGCCGCGCCGATCGCGGTGCCGAGGATCGCCGCCTCGGCGATCGGCGTGTCGAACACGCGCTCGGCGCCGAAGCGGTCGCGCAGCTCCCGGGTGACGCCGAAGGTGCCGCCCGGGATCGCGATGTCCTCGCCGAAGACGAGCGTCTCGGGCCGCGCCGCGAGCTCCCGCGCAAGCGCCTCGTTGACCGCCTTCGCGTAGGTCACCCGGACCGTCCCGGCGTCGCTTTCCGGCGCCGGCGCCGGCGCGATCGGGCCCAGCACGTGCTCGGCCGCGGTCGCCGGGTCGGGCCGCGGGGCGGCGAGCGCCGCCTCCACGTAACCCTCTACCGTCCGCTCGACCTCCGCTTCGATCTCGCCCAGCGCCGCCTCGTCGACGCCATCGGCGAGGAGGCGCCGGCGCGCCAGGGCGACCGGATCGCGTTCCGCGGCCAGCTCGCGGTCCTCCTGCGGGCGGTACTGCTCGACGTCGGCGTTGTAGTGGCCGCCCAGGCGGCCGGTCGAGCATTCGAGGAAGGTCGGCCCGCCGCCTTCGCGGCCTCGCTCGGCCGCCGCGGCGACGGCGTCGGCCACCGCCTCGGGGTCGGTGCCGTCGACGGTCGCGGCGCTGATCCCGTACGCCTCGACCCGGCCGGCCAGCGAGTTCTCGCCGATGATCGCCGTGATCGGCGTCATCTCCGACCAACCGTTGTTTTCGCAGACGAAGATCACCGGCAGGCGCCGGGCGAGGGCCATCACCAGCGCCTCGTGTGCGGCGCCCTGGCTGGTCGCGCCGTCGCCGAAGGTGACCAGCGCGACCCGCTCGGTGCCCTGCATCCGGGCGGCCAGGGCGAGGCCGTCGGCGATCGGCAGTCCGGCGCCGACGATGCTGTTCTCGCCGATGAAGCGGCCGCTGGGGTCGGTCAGGTACGCCGAGCCGGCGCGGCCGCCGTTGCTGCCGGTCGCCCGCTGGCAGATCTCCGCCATGACCTTCGCCGGCTCGAGCCCCGCCGCGATCGCCCAGCCGTGCCCGCGGTAGGTGGCGACGACGCGGTCGTCATCACGCAGTGCCCGCATCGCCCCGACGGGGATCGCCTCCTGTCCGAGGCAGGGATGGACCGAGCCCGCCACCTCGTCGGCCGCCCGAAGTTGCAGGACCCGCTCCTCGAAGCGGCGGATCAGGAGCATCTCGCGGAAGCTCGTGGTGGCAATCTGGCTGGGGGTGCCGGCGGTGGTGGTCATCGCATCTCACTTGGTTCGCTGGTTGACATCTGGCTTGGCTCCTCGCGCCACGCGCGCAGGGCCGCGTCGCAGGCGACGTCGGAATCGCCGACGTAGTCGCCCGGCGCGATCGGCTCGAAGCGGCCGTCGATGGCGGCGGCGAGGCTCTCCTCGAGGGAGCGGCCGTCGCGCCGCGCGTCCCGCACCGCGTCGTAGACGAGATCGTGGGCGCGCTCGCGGCCGAGCTCGGCGGCCAGGCGCATCATGTATGCCTCGGCCATCAGGAAGCCGGAGTCGCGCCGAAGGTTGTCGCGCATCGTCTCGGGAAAGACGCGTAGGCCGTCGGCGATCGCGCCCGCGTTCAGGGCGCAGCCCGCCGCCAGCCCGGCCAGCAAGGGGATCGCCTCCCACTCGACCTGCCACTCCCCCGCCGCCCGCTCGTGCCGCGGTTCCATCGCGCCGAGCAGCGACGACGACAGCGCCGCCGCCGTCACCGACATGCCGATCACCGCCTCCGAGCTGATCGGGTTCTCCTTCTGCGGCATCGTCGAGGAAGCGCCCCGGTGGTGGCCGTCCTGCTCGGCCACCTCGCCGATCTCGGTCCGCGAGAGCGCCACCACCTCGCGGGCGAAGCGCCCGCAACTGGCCGCCAGCGTCGCGCACGCGAGGCCGAACTCGGCGACCCCGTCGCGGGCGACGTGCCAGGGCACGTCGGCGGGCTCGAGGCCGAGCAGGCGCGCCATCGTCGCGCGCACCGACGCTGCCTCCGGGCCCAGCGCCGCCGAGGTCCCGCCGGCGCCGAAGAGCGAGACGCGCGCGACCTCCGGCCGCAGCGCCGCCAGCCGACGGCGGCGGCGGGCCAGCTCGTCGAGGTGGACCGCGACCTTGGCGCCGAAGGTCGTGGGCACCGCCTGCTGGCCGTGGGTGCGCGCCGCCATCACCGTGCCGCGGTGCCGGTCCACCAGCGCCGCCATCGCGTCGCCCGTCGTCCCCACCAGCTCCAGCAGGCGGTCGATCGCCTCGCCCAGCTGCAGCGCCAGGCCGGTGTCCATGATGTCCTGCGTGGTCGCGCCGAGGTGGACGTGGCCGGCGGCCTCCGCCGGCAGGGCCGCGTCGATCCGCCGCACCAAGGAGAGGATCGGGTAGCCGACGTTCCGTGCCCCCTCCCAAAGCTCCGCCATGTCGACGCTCTCCAGCGTGCAGGCAGCGCCGATCGCCCGCGCCACCTCCGGCCGCAGCACGCCGTGCTCGGCCTGGGCCGCGGCGAGCGCCGCCTCGGTCTCGAGCCAGGAGCGCACCGTCCGCTCCGCGGAGAAGATCGCGGCCGTGACCGGGTCGCCGAAGAGCTCGGTGAGCAGGGTGAAGGGACGGGTCGCCATCAACCGTCCCGGCGCGGCGGCGCGGTGATGAACTCGAGCGTGTTGCCGTCCGGGTCCTCGAGGTAGACGGTCGCGCCGCCCTCGTTGATCCCCGCGGTGATCGCCACCGGCTCGGAGATGAAGTGGACGCCGCGGGCCGACAGCCGCTCGTACATCCCCCAGGTGTCCTCGACCTGCAGAGCGAGGTGCGCGGCGCCCGGCTGGTAGCGCTCCGGGTGGACCGGTTCCCCCACCGGCGCGACGTACTGGACCAACTCGATCAGGTGGCCGGACCGGGGCGCCTCGACCCCCGGGATCGCGAACTGCGCGACCTTCAGATGGGCGTCGGGATAGCCGACGAACTTGCGCGTGTACTCGTTCGCCTGTTCCTGGGTGTGGACCAGGTCGAAGCCCAGTTCGTCGCGGTAGAAGGCGATCGACCGATCGATGTCGGCGACGGTGAACGAGGCATGCCAGAGGGAGAGGATCAAGTCGGCTCCAATCAGATGCGGTTGCGGACGTGGGATTCGCGGCCGTAGGCGGCGACGAGCAGCAGGATCGCCCCGCCGAGCACGGCCTCCTGCAGCGATTTGTCGAGGCCGAGGCCGACGAACACGGTGGTCAGCGTGGTCAGGGTGAGGACGCCGATCACGGTGCCGGTGTAGCCGCCGACCCCCCCGGTGATGGCGGTGCCGCCGATCACCACGGCGCCGACGCTGAGGAAGAGGAATTCGTTGCCCACACTGGCCAGCGCGGTGCCGGTGAAGCCGAGCTCGAGGATGCCCGCCGCCCCCGCCAGCACGGCGCTGATCACGAACGCGCGGGTCCAGACGCCGAGCTTGGAGATCAGGGCCAGGCGGGCGGCCTCGGGAGCGTTGCCGAGCGCGTAGGCGCGGCGGCCGAACACCGTCCAGCGCAGCCCGAGGACGATCGCCACCGCCAGCCCCGCCCACAGCAGCACGACCGGGGCGAACGGGAAGGGACCGACGGTGGAGCCGATCGAGACGAACTTCGAGAGCCACTGCGGCGCGCCGCCGGTCGGCAGCCCTTTCGTCCACCACTGCACCATGCCGAGCGTCGCCGTTCCCACCCCGAGCGTCACCAGCAGCGGATGGACGTCGCACCGCTCGCTGATCAACGCGTTCAGCGCCCCGATCAGGCCCGCGCCGACGAGCACCACCAGGCAGGCGATGCCGAACGGCATCCCGTTGCCGGAGAGCTGCGCGACCGCGACGTTGGCGGCGCCGACGACGAACGGGATCGAGAGGTCGATGCCGCCGGCGATCACGACGACCGTCTGGCCCGCCGCGGCGAGCCCGAGGAAGGTCGAGAGCAGGAGGATCGCTTTCACCGTCGCTTCGCCGCCGAAGCTCTTGATCGTGAAGACACCGACCAGGTAGACGACGGCGAGCAGCAGGAGGCTGACGGGGATCGCGGGCGAGCGGCGCAGCCGCGAGACGAGGGCGCTCATGCGCGGACCGCCTTTCCGATCCGCAGCCGCCCGACGCGGGCGAAGACGCCGCCCGAGCGCCCGTTCAGCGCGACCGCCGCGACCAACACCGCGCCGTATGCCACCTGCAGCAGGAAGGGCGAGGCGTGGAGCGAGGTGAGCAGGTTCTGCAGCAGGAAGATCGCCAGGGCACCGAGCAGCGCGTTCACCATCCCGCCGCGACTGCCCGCCAGGCTGACCCCGCCGAGGACGGCGGCGGCGATCGCGGTGAGGGTGTAGTTGGGGCCGACGGTCGGGTCGGCCGAGCCGAGCACGGCGCTGAGGGAGATCCCGGCGATTCCTGCCAGCAGGCCGCCGAGGGCGTAGGCGACCAGCTTCACGCGCGAGGTGTCGATGCCGCTGGTGTAGACGGCGCGCTCGTCGTCGGAGGTCCCGACGAGGAGGCGGTAGATCGGCAGGCGGGTGAACCCGAGCCAGGCGAGGAGAACGACGACGATCGGCACGAAGGAGGCGTTGCCCGCGAGTTCGATCAGCCAGTTGGGCACCGACCCGCCCGGCGTCGACAGCAGCGACAGGGTGAGGCCGGAGCAGACCAGATAGGTCCCGAGGGTGGCGACGATCGGCTGGATCCGCAGGTAGGCGACGAGGATGCCGTTGGCGAGGCCCACGACGAGGCCGACCGCGAGCGCCACCGCGATCACCGCCACCGGCTCGCCGACTCCCCCGCGCCCGATCAGCTCGTAGACGACCACGACGTTGACGAGGCCGGCGGCCGGGCCGACGGAGAGGTCGATGCCGCCGTTGCCGACCAGGAGCGTCGGCACCACCGCGAAGGCGGTGAGGATCAGCGGCGAGGCGAGGCCGAGCGTCGCCGGCAGGTTTTCCGGCCGCAGCGTCTCGCCCGCGAAGATCAGGTTGAGCGCCAGCAGCAGGACGAAGACGAAGAGCCCGAGCCGCACGCCGGAATCGAGCCGGCGGACGTGGGCGAGGAAGGATCGATCAGGCACGGGCGGCCTCCCCGGGGACGCCGAACATCGCCGCCAGCACGGCGTCGCGGCCGGCGTCCTCCCGCCGCAGCCGGCCCGAGATCGTGTGCTCGCGGAAGACGACGATCTCGTCGGCGGCGGCGAGCAGCTCCTCGATCTCGGTCGAGAGCAGGACCACGGCGGCCCCTTCGTCGGCGACGCGACGGTAGAGCGAGTAGAGCTGCAGGCGGGTGCGGTGGTCGACGCCGCGCGAGGGGTCGTTCAGCAGCAGGACCTTCGGCGCCGCGGCCAGCCAGCGGGCGAGCAACACCTTCTGCTGGTTGCCGCCGCTGAGCGAGCGGATCGGCGCCCCGGGGCCGTCGGTGACGATCCCCAGCTCCGCGGCGAACTCGGCGTAGCGCCGCTTGATCGCGCCGCGGTCGAGGACACCGAGGCGCGAGTTCCGGGCGAGCGTCGCGACGGCGAAGTTCTCGAGCACCGAGAGGGTCGGGAAGATCCCCTCGGTCTTGCGGTCCCGGGGCACGTAGACGATGCCGCGACCGAAGGCCTCGCGGGCGGACCGGGGCCCGGGGCCGGGAAGCGCCTCGCCCTCGATCGCCACCTCGCCGGCGAAGGCGCGCGCCTGCCCGCAGAGCGCTTCCAGCAGCAGCTGCTGGCCGTGGCCCTCGAGCCCGGACACGCCGAGGATCGTCCCGGTCCGCAGGTCGAGGTCGAACGGAGCGTCTCCCTCGCGCAGGCACATGCCGCGCATCGCGATCGCCGGCGTCGTGCCGGCCGTGGCCGCGGCGGTCACGCCGTCGCCTCGTGGTCGGGGTTGAGCAGCGCCAGCAGGCGCGCCTCGGTGATCTCGCCGCGGGCGAGCGTCGCCACCTTGCGCCCCGAGGAGAGCACCGTGACCGCGTCGGAGAGGGTCAGCACCTCGTCGAGCCGGTGGGAGATGAAGATCACGGCCACCCCCGCCTGGACGCGGCGGCGGACCGCCCCGAAGAGCCGGTCGCGCTCGGAGACGTCGAGCGCCGCGGTCGACTCGTCGAGGATCAGCAGGCGCGGCTCGCTCAGGAGCGCCCGCGCGATCGCCACCTGGTGGCGACGCACGAGGTCGAGCTCGGCGACCGGCGCGCCGGGGTCGAAGGGATGGGTCGAGATCTCGTCGAGGACGGCGGCGACCCGCGCCCGCCGCTCCGGGCCACGGACGGCGAAACGAGTCCAGCGGTCCTGGCCGAGGTAGACGTTGTCGGCGACCGACAGGGTCGGCGCCACCAGTACCTCCTGGAAGACGGTCGCGACGCCGAGCTTGCGAGCCCGCGTGGGGGTGCACGGGCGCAGCTCGGCGTCGCCGATCGTCACGCTGCCCGAGACCGGCGGCAGCACCCCGGAGATCAGCTTCACCAGCGTGCTCTTGCCGGAGCCGTTCTCGCCGAGGATCGTGTGCACCTCCCCCGGCCGACACTCGAGGTCGACGCCGTCGAGCGCCACCGTCCGGCCGAAGGTGCGGCGCACGGAGGCGAGGCGCAGCAGGGCCTCCCGGTCCGCCGGGGCGGATCGGGAGACCGGGTCGGGAGGAGCTTTCAATGCGACCATCTGCTGCGCTCTGCGGGGCCGATCAGCTGCCCGCGCAGGGTTTCGGGGTGTTGGCGTATTCGTAGGGGCCGACTTCGCCGGGCTTGGTGAAGTAGGCGTCCATGAGCTTTTCCGTCAGCGGGTCTTCCTTGACCACGGGGAAGACGTCCGACGAGCTCGCGGTCATGCACGATTCGTAGAGGTCCGGCAGGTCCGCTTCGCTGACGGTCGGGACCGGGACGATGATCGGGGTCAGCTTCGGGCCGTTCCCGGCCAGGGTCCGCATGCCGACCCGAAAGCCGGTCTCGGCCGTCCAGCTCGGCATGATCGCCGCGCCCTCGAACTTGAATTCGCCTTCGTGTTCTTTCCAGTAGCCGAGGGCGTCGCCGGAGATCGAGGCGGTGATCAGCGGCATTTCCTGGCCCGACTGCGAGAACGCTTCGGCGATGATCGCGCTCTCCGACCCGGTCGACCAGACCGCGTCGATTCCGCTCGGGTGGGTGGCGAGCGTCTGCAGCGTCACCTGTTTGGTGGTCGAGGGGGTCCAGTTGCCGTTCACTTCGGCGGCGACCGACGCGCCGTCTTCACCCCACGCGGCCTTCGCGCCTTCGTTCTGCAGAGCCGAGATCGGCGAGCCTTCGAGGCCTTTGATCATCAGGATTTCGCCGCCCGCTTCGGCCGCGTCTTCGGCGAATTCCTTGCCCAGCACGTAGTAGTTGGAGTCGACGTTCTCGGCGTAGGGGCTGGTGACCGAGCCCGCCATCGTCACGAACGGGATTCCGTGTTCGTAGGCGTCCTTGATCGCGGCGTTCAGGCCGGTGGCCGAGCCGGCGACGGCGAAGATGATCGAGCAGCCCTGGGAGACGAACTGGCGGATCTGCTGGTTCTGCCGCGCGACGTCTTCTTCGGCGACCGACATGGTGAAGCTCGAGACGAGGCCGGCTTCTTCGTATTCGCCGGCCAGGCGCTTCATTTCTTCGGCCAGCTTCACCCGCCAGGGATTCCCCTGGTAGCTCTCGGAATAACACACCTTCCACGGTTCCTTGACCGCCCTGAAGGAGGCGAACTTCGATTCGACCGGTTCGCTGGGAAGGCCGACGTACTGTTCCTGCAGCGCCTTCGGCAGCGCCTTGACGAGAGCGCTCGACGGGGCTCCTTCGGTGCTCGCGGCCGGTTCGGTCCCGCTGCCTTCCGCTTCGCCTTCGCCGGCGGAGGATGCTTCGTCGCCGGCCGCTTCGCCGGTGCTTTCTTCACTTGCGGTGGCGCCCGATCCCGAGCCGCTGCTGCTGCCACAGGCGGCGACCGCGACGGCCAGCAAGGCGCAGACCGCCAGCGCGGCGGCGAGCCGCCAGTTCCAGATCTTCATCTCCTCTTTCCTCCTAGGTGTGTTCTCGCGACGCGGCTTCGGCGCCGTGATGGGTCCATCGCTTCACTCCGTCGCCGATCGACGGAGTCAGGTCGCCACCGCGCACGAGCTCGTCCAGGTGCTCCGCGGTGGTCACGTTGATCTGCAGCAGCCGGGAGTGTTCGGGGCGCTCCTCCAGCACCGCGTCCACCATCTCGGCCAGGGTGAAGCTGCCGAGTCGCGCGGCCAGCTCGTCCACGAGCCGACCGAACTCCTCGCTCCAGGCAAGCGAGGCGTCGATCCCGGCACCGATCTCGGCGCCGCGGAGCGGGCCGGCGTGCGCGGTGCAGAGCACCGATGCGTCGAGGCCGCGGACGGTCTCGAGCGCGGCGCGATAGTCGCGCACCGTCCGGTACATCGGGAAGTCGCGCTTCTCGGTCTCGACGTTCCAGGCGCCGGAGCCCTGCAGCGTGTCGCCGTTGAAGACGACGCCGGTCTGGCGATCGCGGAAGACGACGTGCCCCGGCGAGTGGCCGCCGACGCGGGTGACCTCGAGCTCCCGGCCCGCGCCGAAGGTGACGAGGTCATGGGTGCCGCTGAAGATCCGCTCGACCGCCACCGGGTCCCCCATCGCGCCGCGGATGGCAGCGTCGGTCTCGGCGTCGAGCCGGTAGCCGTCGGGCTCGCCGTACTCGTAGAGCTGGCCTATGTGGCGGTCGTAGTCCTCGGTCCAGCCGAGGTCGAGCTCGTGGATCGAGAAGGTGACGTGCGGGGCGAGCGCCTTCAGCGCGCCGTTGCCGCCGATGTGGTCGACGTGGCCGTGGGTGCCGAGCACCAGCTCCAGCGACCCCAGCCCGCCGCGGTCGGCCAGGAAGGGGACCAGCACCTCCGCCGGGGTGGTGGCGATGCCGGTGTCGAGGACCGCCCAGCGGTCGCCGCTGCGGACGAAGTAGAGGCTCAAGGGGAACCCCCAGAACGGCGCGTCGACCTCGAAGATGCCGTCCGCGACCTCGCGGGCGCCGCCGACCGTGGTGGTGTCGCTCATCGTCCCGTCCCTCCTCAGTTGAACTCGAGCCCGCCGTCGACGTTGATCGCCTGCCCGGTGACGTAGCGGGAGAGGTCGCCGAGCAGGAACTCGACCACCCGGGCGACGTCGTCGGGCTCGCCGAAGCGCCTCAGCGCCAACGTCTCCTCGAGGCCCGGGTAGGGGTCGTCGACGGCGCTGCCCATCAGCTCGTGACGTTCCGCGGCGATCTGGTGGTTCATCGGCGTGTCGATGACGCCCGGGCAGACGGCGTTCACGCGGACCTCCGGCCCGAAGCGCATCGCGGCCGACTGGGCGATGCTGATCGTCGCCGCCTTCGAGGCCGCGTAGTGGGCGGCGAGCGGCCGGCCCTTGCGGCCGGCGATGCTCGAGAAGAGGACGATCGCGCCCCCGGCGCCGCGCCGCGCCGCCTCGGCGACCGCCTTGACGATGAAGAAAGTGCCCCGCAGGTTGACCCGGGTGAGGCGGTCGAACTCCGCCTCGTCGATCTCCTCGAAGGGGATCGTCCGCATGAGGCCGGCCGCGTGGACGAGGTTCAGCTCACTCCCGTCGGCGACCTCGACGACGGCCTTCGCCACCGCCTCGGTGTCGGCGACGTCGACGGTCGCGGCGCGGGCCTCGCCGCCGGCGGCGCCGATCTCCTCGGCCACCGCGGCGAGGGCGTCGGCGTCGCGGTCCCAGAGGACGACCGTGTCCCCCAGTGCCGCCTGGCGCAGCGCGCAGGCCCGGCCGAGGCCGTGGGCCGCGCCGGTGACGATGGTGGTTCGCTTGCTCATTCGGCTCCTCATGGTTCGTTCGGCGCTCTCCGCATCCCATCGCGGGGGCCCTCCCCGAGCGCGGTCAATCGTTTGACTCGCGGCAACCTACAGCACGTTTTCCAGTCTTGTCAAACGATTGACCAAATTCCCTGCACCTCACGCATCCGGCGGCGGACGGCTTGGACGGGGCGGGGCACCCGCGGGGACGGCGGGGACGGCGGGGGCTCCGCCGGACGGCGAGGTCAGGCGGCGCGCGGCGGGGCGACCGAGTCGCGCTCGATCAGGCGCGGCGGCGTCGGTACGACCATGCTCTCGGCCGGTTCGCCGGCGAGGACCCGCTCCAGCAGGCGGACGGCGATCGACCCCATCTCCTGGTGGGGCATCGCCACGGTCGTCATCGCCGGCTGGGTGAAGCCCGCGAGCTCGGCGTCGTCGTAGGCGACCATCGACATGTCCTCGGGCACGTGCACGCCGGCCTCCGCGAAGGCCGCCAGCGCCCCCAGGGCCATCATCAGGTTCGCCGCCAGCACCGCGGTCGGGCGCGGGCCGGAGGCAGCGAGCAGCTCCTGCGCGGCGCGGTAGCCGCCGGGGGCGCTGTAGGGACCGGAGGTCACCACCGGCTCGGGCAGCCCGGCGGAGGTCCGCGTGCGTTCGAAGCCGTCGAAGCGGCGTCGCGAGGTGTCGATGTCGGGCGGGCCGCCGATCAGCCCGACGCGGGTGTGGCCTGCCTCGATCAGCGCCTGCGTGCCGGCCACGGCGCCCGCTTCGTCGTCGACCAGCACCGACAGCGAGTGCTCGCCACCGCGCCGATTGACGAACACGTGCGGAACCGAGTCGTGCTCGAGTTCCGCGACAAGGCTGCTCTGGTCGCGGGCGGTGGCGACGAGGAGGCCGTCGATCCGCCGCTCGTGCACCAGGTGGAGGTAGCCGGCGGGCGATTGATCGCGGTCCATCTCGGCGATCAGCACGACGCGGCCCTGCGCCTCCGCCTCGCGCACCGCGCTGCGCACGATCCCCGACCAGACCGCGTTGGTGAAGTCGGGGACGAGCATCCCGATCGCCCCGGTGCGGGAGAGGCGCAGGCTGCGGGCGCTGGCGTCCGGCCGGTAGCGCAGCTCGGCGGCGGCCTTCTCGATCCGCGCTCGAGTCTCCTCGCGAACCGAGATCGCGGCGCCGCTGAGCACCTTCGAGACCGTCGACACGTCGACGCCGGCGGCCGCCGCCACGTCTCTCATCGTCGCCCGCCGATCGCCCCGTCGTTGTGAAGTCCGGCTCATCCCCTCAGCCCCGCCGTCGCCCCGTCCTGGAGCGGAATCAATCGATTGACGAGGAGTATAGGACGGGACCCGGCGGGGGCCGCCCGGACGCGCGAGCCGGCCGCGGGCGCTAGGGGAACACTTCCTTGACGTGGCCGCCGTCCACCGGGGCCGCGGCGCCGGTGCGGGTCGAGCGCGGGGAGAGCAGGATCGCGATGGCGGCGGCGACCTCCTCGGGCCTCGCCAGGCGGCCGAGCGGGAGGCCGGCTTCGACGCGCTCCAGGGCCTCGGCCTCGGCCAGGCCCATCTCGCGGGCGGTGCCCCCGAGCATCCCGCCCGCCTCGAGCCAGAGCGGCGTCGCCGTCGGCCCGGGGGCGACGGCGTTCACGCGCACGCCGCGCGCGCGGAGGCGCTCCGCGTAGCGGAGCGTCAGGGCGATCTCGCCGCGCTTCGCCACCGCGTAGGCGGCGTTGCGGGCCGAAGGCTGGCGCCCGGCGGAGCTGGCGACGTTGACGATCGAGCCGCCGCCCGCCGCTTCCATGGCGGGCCCGAAGGCGTCCATCAGCGCCGCCGGGGCGATCACGTTCAGCTCCCACTGCTCCCGCCATTCGTCGTCGGTGAGCTCCTCGAGCGGGATCACCTTCGAGGTGCCGGCGGAGTTGACGAGTCCCCAGGGCACGCCGAGGCGCTCCTCGACGGCGGCGAGCAGGCGCGCGGCGGCGTCGGTGGCGGCGACGTCGAGTGCGATGGACGCCAGGCGCCCTGCGGCCGCGTCCCCCGCCGGGTCGATGGCGTCGTCCCGCGCGGCCCTGCCGTCACCGGCCAGGTCCGCGACGGCCCTCGCCAGCCGCGCCTCGTCCCTCCCGACGATCGCGACGCGCGCGCCCTCTTCCAGGAGCAGGCGCGCGGTCGCGAGGCCGATGCCGCTGCTCCCGCCGGTGACGACGCAGACGCGGTCGCGCAGGTCGAGGTCCATCGGCGCGACGTTAGCTCACGGGGCGCGGCGCCCCCCGGTAGGTGCCGAACGACCAGAGGGTGCCGTCGGGGGCGGGCGATCACCTCGCGGCTGCCGTAGTCGCGGTCGACCGGCCCTTCGACGATCTCGGCGCCGGCGGCGACAGCGCGGGGCGGTCGGTGCCGGCCAGGCCCAGCTCGGCGGCCAAGATGGCGAAGCGCTCGTCCCACTGCGAGGAGCCGGGGGACCTCGCCTCGTACCGACAGCCATGACCAGCGCCCCGCCCGGGTCGCGTGGCGCGGTGACGACACGGTCGCTCCATCGCCGTGTTGATGGGCCGAAAAACCACCTATAAGGTGGTTTTTCGGCCCATCAACACGGCGATCAAGGTCGTGGTCAGGGCGTGGCGGGGCGGTTCGTGAAGGGGACGTATTCCCGGCACGGCTCGCCGCGCAGGCCGGGGCACGGCGGCAGGCCGGTCGGGACGGCGATGCCGGGGACGACAGGGAGCAGGAGGTCCGAGGGGTCCTCCGGCGAGTAGGCGATCGCCACCTGCGCCGTGCCGGCCGGTTCGGTTTCTTCGAAGTCCCAGATCGGCTGGGTGCCGTTCGGCGCCGCGATCGTCACCCGGATGCGCGAGCCCGCGCGGTATGCATGGCCCTCGTAGTAGAGCGGGATCGTGACTTTCACGAATTCGTTCGGCGGCATCGGTTCGACGTCGGATTCGCGCAGGCTGAGGACCGGCTCGAGCGGAGTCGACTTTGCCGCGTCGATCTCGCGCTCGTCCGCCCGCACCCAGCCGTTCTGCACGAAGGTCTCCTTGCCGTCCGGGCGCACCTCGCTCACCGTCGCCTGGAGGTCGACGTTCGGAGTCGAGGAACGCACCCAGACGTTCACGGCTCCCGCGCCGATCACGGTCGTGTTCTCGGCGAGCGGTTCGGTCACGTATGAGACCGCCGAGCCGGGCGGGCTCTGTTCCCAGTGATAGGTCGGCGTCGCCGTCCAGAGCCCGCCTTCGCCCGAGCCGGTGTCGCCGCTGAAGTCCTGCAGCGGCAGCGCGTGGGCGTCCCAGGTGAATTCGTCGGCTCCGGCGGTCGCGGGCGGCGTGCTCTTCAGGCTGCCCCCCGGCGCCAGGTAGAAGGCCCTCGCCTGCGTCCCCGGGATCGGGAATTCGCTGAACGAGTCTTCGAAGCTCGGGTATGGGCGCCCGGGCGCCGGCCCTCCGGCGCCGCTGTCGAAGGCGACGCGGATCGGCTTCTGCGCTTCGAAGGCGGCGAGCGCCAGGCCGTAGGTCGGCAGCAGCTGGATCGGGTCCGGCGGCAGGGTCAGCCCGGGGATCCCCATCGCTTCCTGGAAGACCAGCGGCGCCGCGGCGTGCATCAGCGCCCCGACCACGATCGGCGGCTGCTTCGCCACGTAGAGCTCGAGGAAGTCGAGCCATCGGTTGAACGTCGCCGGGTCGAGCGAGTCGATGTGGGCGCCGTTGGTGAAGGTGAACCACTTCTTCCGCGTGCCGGTGAAGTGCTCGGCGAGGTCGGGGCAATGGCCGCCGGTCTGCTCGTCGGTCCACTGGCAGGCCATGAAGGTCGGCACGTCGATCTTGTCGACGAAGGTTATGGGTGCCAGCGGGTCGGCCACTTTCGGGTTGTAGTGGCTGTTGTCTTTGACCTTCTGCAGCAGGTTGACCGCTTCCGGGTGGAGCGCCTGGTTTCTGCGGCAGGTTTCGTCGCCTTCCTGGATCCGCTTGTAGGCCCAGGACTGGCCGCTCGACGGGCCTGCGGCTTCGGCGTCGTGAACGCGCTCTTTCGCCCATTCGAGCGCGAAGCCGGTGTTGAGGACGCCGCCGGGATAGAGCGTCGTCTGGGTGTTGTCGATGACCGAGAGCGGCGTGATCGCGGCCAGGTCGGGCGGCTCCGTGGCGGCGGTGAAGAGCTGGCTGATGCCGCCGTAGGAGATCCCCATCATCCCCACTTCGTGGTGGAGGACCCAGGGCTGGCGGGCGATCGTCTCGACCACGTCGTAGCCGTCGAGGTTCTGCAGCGGTTCGAAGAAGTCGTAGGCACCGCCGGAGCAGCCGGTGCCGCGCATGTTGACGTCGACGACGGTGAATCCCATCAGCTCGGCGATCATCGCGATCCCGTTTTCCGGCCCTTCCGGGTTGGCGTAGCCATAGCCGGAGTACTCGATCAGGGTCGGGCTCGGGCCGGTCGGAACGTAGGGAAGTTCGACGCCGCTCGGGAGCTTGCCGGTGATCAGCTTGGTGACGTCCTGCGGCGGGTGGACGTCGATCGCCAGCTTCGTTCCGTCGCGGGTGGTCAGGTACTGGTAGCCGTGCGGTTCGATCTTCTGTTCGTAGATCGAGGTGCTCGGCGGGGCGGAGCTCTGCGTCAGCACGGTCAGCGGTTCCGACCGTTCGCCGCCCGCTTCGACCCGGTAGCCGCTCCCCGGTTCCACTTCGCGGAAGAGGACGCCGCCGAGTTCGTCGGCGTTCTTCGACGCGAACACGGCGCCGGAGCCGTCGCGGAGCGTGACCGTCCCGCCCACCGGCACACCGGTCGCGTAGACCTGCTCGACGCTCCCGTTCGCTTCAAAAGCCGGCGCCGCTTGCGCGACGCCGGCCCAGGAGGCAATCGAAATGAGGAGGAACAGGCTCGAGGCGGCAATCGACAATCCCACCGTTCGCCACCCCACTCTGCTCCAACTGACGAGAGTTCCCGCTCCCCTCATGGTGGAGTACTACTACCACAAATTTGGTAGTTGAAACAAGGATTTTTGCGGAAACTCCTGGCCTGCCGGAGGTCGGAGCCCGGTCAGCGGACGATCGAGACGGCGCCGTTGGCGATGTTGTAGACGCCGGCGACCACGTCGATCGTCCCCGATTCGACCGCCGGGGCGACGATCGGGCCGCGGCGGGCCAGGTCCTGGGCCTGGGCGATCGCGTTGGCGGGAACGCAGCGGGCGAGCGTCCTTTCGTCGGCGGGCAGCGACTTGACCGTCGGCAGCAGCGGTTCGATCACCGCGCCGATCGCGCCGTACTTGGAGCTCGGATAGGCCTTGCCTTCGGTGACCGCGGCGATCGCCGACTTGATCGCGCCGCAGTCGCTGTGGCCGAGGACCAGCACCAGCTTCACGCCGAGGACCGCGATCGCGTACTCGGTGCTGCCGAGCGTCCCGCTGTCGATGCCGTTGCCCGCGACCCGCGAGACGAAGATGTTGCCCCGTTCGACGTCGAACACCAGCTCCGGCGAGATCCGCGAGTCGGAGCAGGTGATGATCGCCGCGAACGGTTTCTGTTCGGACGCGCGCCGCTCGCCGACCGGCGAGTAGTCCCGCAGGGTCAGCCTTTCGCGGCGATAGCGCCGGTTGCCGGCCTGGAGGATCCGCAAAGCCTCGGCCGGCGTCTTCGGGTGCGGAGCCCTGCCACCGGTGGTCGCGGTCAGCGCCTCCGCGACGCCGGCCCCGCCGAACGCCGCCGCGCCGGCAACCGCGCCGAGCCCGCGCATGAAGCCCCGCCGCGACAGAAAAGACCCCCGATCCATTCCGCTCCGCAGCGTAGTTCAGGCCTCGGCGGAAACTCCGTTCAGCCTGGTGCTCGATGCGGGAGAAGCCGGGGGGCATGGACCGTCTCCGGGTCGAGCCTCGGGGTGCGAACCTTGGGGTGCCAGCCTTGGGGTGAGGGATGGGCCGCTTCAAGCCGGCGCCCGGGGGGAAGGGACGGGGAAGGGAGGGGCGAGGGACGCGGCCCTCTCGGCCACGGCCCGGGCAGGCTGTGGCCGTGGCCGAGAGGGCCGGGTCTTCGATGAGTGGAGGAAGGGACGCGGGCGTCACGGGAGAGCGACGGGAGTCCCACGGATCCGTCAACGATCGGTGACGGAGGTGGGACCTGTCACGGAGAGCGTGGGATCTCCACGCTTCCTCCCATGTTGTCCAACACGCACGCAGGTGCGGTCGTCCTAACCGACCTATAGCGCCGGTCAGGACGACCGCACCCCGGGGGACCCTCGATCCGGGCCCGGAAAGGGACGGAAGGCGCCCGGGTGTGTGACGTTCCCGGCATCTTCGTCACCGATCGGCCCCTGATGGCCCCCGACCGGCGGGAGGTGTGCCCTCTCCCGCGCATCACGATCACGGAAGTCCGACCGCCTCACGTCCCTGTGCCGGCTCTCCCCCGCACCCCTCACGTCCTGGGCGCCTCATGGGGGTCACAGCCTGCCAGGACCCCCATGAGGCGCCCAGGACACCCGCCGGCGCCCCGGAGTGGTGTGGACGGCCGGGCCCAAAGTGGGTACGGACGCCCGGGGCCGCAGTGGTGCGGGCGGCCCGGGGCCGAGGTGGGTGCGGTGCGGACGCCCGGCCGAAGCAGAGCGGACGGCCCGGCCCGAATTGGGTGCGGAGCGGGCGCCGGACCCGAGGCGGTGCCGACGCCCCGCTCCGAGGCGGTGCCGACGCCCCGCCCCGAGGCGGTGCCGACGCCCCGCTCCGAGGCGGTGCCGACGCCTGCCCCGGCCCCCCGCCCCGCCCCCCGAAATCCCCACACATCGCACGAGCCAAGCCCGTTGCTAGGGTCAATTTCATGCCTGACACGATCTCTTTTGCGCGCGGGGCGCCGAGCGCCGACATCCTTCCCCACGAGCAGGTGCGCGAGGCCGCGCAGCGGGCGCTCACCGACGACTGGGAGACGGCGCTCTCCTATGGGGTCGGGATCGGGCATCCGGGGCTCTGCAAGTGGATCGCGGAGCGGCACGGGGGCGTCGATCCGGCGCAGGTGATGGTCACGAACGGGTCGCTGGAGGCGGGGGCGATGCTCTTCGCGCACCTGGTGAAGCCGGGGACGCGGGTGGCGATCGAGCAGCCGACCTACGACCGGACGCTGCTCCTGCTGCAGCAGCTGGGCGCGGAGCTGGTGCCGATCCCGCTGGAGGCGGACGGGCTTGACGTGGGGGCGCTGGAGGCGGAGCTCGCGGAGGGGCCGATCGCGTTCGTCCACTGCATCCCCAACGCCCACAACCCCGCCGGCTGCACGCTCTCGGTGGAGAAGCGGCGGCGGTTGGTCGAGCTGGCCTCCGAGCACGACTTCTTCATCTTCGAGGACGACCCGTACCGCGAGCTCCCCTTCGAGGGCGAGCCGCTGGAGACGATGCTCTCGATGGACGGCGGCGGCAAGGTGATCCACGCGTCCTCGTTCTCGAAGACGGTGAGTCCCGGCGTCCGGGTCGGCTACCTGGTCGGCCCGACCGAGGAGATCGCGAAGCTCGCCAAGCACGCCAACGAGCAGTACATCTCGCCGAACATGCTGGCCGAGTCGATCGTGCTGGAGCTGTGCCGCTCGGGCGCGCTGGACGAGAACATCACCTTCGTGAAGGGCGAGCTGAAGGCGCGCTGCGAGGCGCTGGTCGACGCGCTGCGCGAGAAGATCCCCGAGGCGGTCTTCGTCGTCCCCCAAGGCGGCTACTTCCTCTGGCTCGACCTCGCCCAGGGCACCGACACCAAGGCGCTCCTCGCGGAGGCCAAAGGCGAGGGAGTCTCCTTCGTCGCCGGCCCCGATTTCATGATGAGCGGCGGCGAGAACAGCCTGCGGCTCTCCTTCGCCCCGGTGCCCGCCGCCGACGCGGCCGAGGGCGTCGCCCGCATCGCCACGGCGCTGGAGAGGCTCCGCGCCGGCACCCCCGCCTAGCGGTCTCCGCGGCGCCGATCGCCGGCTGGTAGGAGAGGATGCGCGCATGCGCATCCGTCAACTGACGCTGGCGACGGGGGATCTGGAGGGGCAGGCCGCGTTCTACGGCGAGCGGTTCGGGCTGCCCGTGGGCCGGGAGGACGACGCGGTCGAGGTGCGGCTGCGCGACTCGACGATCCGCTTCGAGCGCGCCGAGCCGGGTCTCGACGCCCGCTATCACTTCGCGATCAACGTCCCGGCCGGTTCGATCCAGGACGCGGTCGCGTGGCTGCGCGAGCGGCAGGAGCCGCTGACCTTCGACGGCGACCCGGTGCGGACCGACGTCGGCGCCGGCTGCGTCTACTTCCTCGACGCGGCCGCGAACGTCGTCGAGCTGATCGCGAACCGTCACATCGCGGGCGGCGACGAGGACTTCGGGCTCGCTTCGCTGATCGAGATCGCCGAGATCGGGATCGCGGCGGATGACGTCGAGGCGACCGCCGCTGCCGTCCGGGAAGCCTTCGACGAGCCGGTCTTCTGGTCGGACTCCGAGCTCACCGCCGTCGGCGACCGCCACGCCGTGGTGATCGTCGCCCCGATCGGGCGCGGGTGGATCCCGGTGGACCTCCCGGCCAGACCGCTGCCGACCGAGATCGTCGCCGACGACGATCGCCGGTTCCGCGCCCGTTAGGAGCCGCGCGGCCTAACGCCCGTAGCGATCGCTCGAGAGCACCAGTTGCTCGGGGATCGCGGCGCGCGGCGAGGGCGCGGGATCGGCGCGGACCGAGACGGTCTCGGCGACGCTGTGGCTGACGACGTGGTCGCGGTCGGCGGACTTGATCGTCACGTGGTCCTCGTCGGACTCGGATACCTTGCCCTCGAGTCCGGGGTGGAGGCCGGCGTCCTTGAGGTAGTGGAGGAGCTCCTCGGCCTCGTTCTCGAAGCGCAGGACGACGACGGAGGCGCCGACCTCGACGTCGGCGAGAAGGGAGCCGCGCTCGCGGATGCCCTCGACGATCGGGTGGCCGTGGGGGCAGGTCGTCGCGTCGCCGATCGCGGCGCGCATCCGCTCCTCCAGCACCGGCGACATCGCGTGCTCGATCCGCTCCGCCTCCTCGTGGACCTCGTCCCAGGGGATGCCGAGGACGTCGGTGAGGAAGCGCTCGATCATGCGGTGGCGGCGGACGATGTAGGAGGCGCGCTCGCGGCCGTCCGCGGTGAAGGCGAGCGATTTGTCGGGGTTCCGTTCGACGTAGCCGTCTTTGATCAGCCGGCCGACCATTTCGTGCACGGTCGGCGCGGAGAGCTGCATCGCGCGGGCGATGTTGGCGCCGGTCATCGGCAGGCCCGCCTCGTCGATCCAGAACATCGACTCGAGGTACTCCTGCTCCGCGACGGTCGCCGTGTCGGCTGCCAACTGTCCTCCTTTTAGGCACCCCTCATCAGGGTTCCCTAAGATCTCTGTCCTTGACGACGATCTACCACTCGGCGCGCCGCCACTGGCCACTTTACCTGGGCGGCTTGCTCGTCGCGCTGCTTGCCTGGAGCGCCTTCGAAGCGCACGGCGGCACCCCCGAACCGACCGCCGGCGAGCACCTGAGCCACGGCGCCGTCGTCCTCGACAGCGCCCTGCTGGTCTTCCGCGAGGGATTGGAGACGATCCTCGTCCTCGCCGCCGTGACCGCCAGCATGGTCGGCGCGACCCAGGTCTACCGCAAGCCCATCGCGCTCGGCGCCGCCACCGGCTTCCTCGCCAGCGCCGCCACCTGGTTCCTCGCCGCCTGGGTTCTCGGGCAGCTCGGCAGCGGTGGGCTCGCCGTGCAGGCGGCAACCGGACTGCTCGCGGTGATCGTCCTGCTCGTCGTCATGAACTGGTTCTTCCACAAGGTCTACTGGACCGGCTGGATCCAGAACCGCAACAAGCACAAGAAGAGGATCCTCTCGCGCTCCGGCGTCGACGGCCGGCGGGCGGCGATCTGGGGGATGATCCTGCTCGGCGTCACCTCGGTCTACCGCGAGGGCTTCGAGGTCGTCCTCTTCCTCCAGAACCTGCGGTTGACCTATGGCGCCGGGACGGTGCTGGAGGGCGTCGCGCTCGGCCTCTCGCTGACCGCCGCGGTCGGCGTCGTCACCTTCCTCGCCCACAAGCACATGCCCTACAAGCGGATGCTGGTCCTGACCGGGGTGATGCTCGGCGTCGTCCTGATCGTGATGGTCGGCGAGTCGGTGCAGGAGATGCAGCTCGCCGGCTGGCTGCCGGAAACGACGGTGGCGCTGTCGATCCCCGGCTGGATCGGGCTCTGGTTCGCGGTCTTCCCGACGGTCGAGGGCCTGGTCGCGCAGGTGCTGGCCGCCGCGCTGGTGCTCGGGTCCTACTTCGGCGCCGAGTGGTGGCGGGTGAAGCGGCCGCGCCGCAAGGCGCTGGCGGGGGCGCCGGGCGAGGCGGTCGCGACCGCGCGGATCGAGCCGGCGGGCGAGACGATCCCGGTGCACGGCCCCGTGCTCAACCCCGACGCGCCGCCGATCGGCGCCGCGCCGCGCCCTCAGCCTTCCATCAACGCCGAGACGACCGCCTCGTAGAAGCCGTCCCCGTTGGTCCCTTCGGTGACGGTGACGTTGCCGAATTGTGGGAGGTAGGAGCGCAGGCCGGGATCGCGCTCCGGCCCGTTGGCGACGACGAAGAAGCGCCCGACCGCGGCTGAGACCTC
>JBPYFM010000078.1:0-27723 GCA_051986435.1 Solirubrobacterales bacterium
CAACACGCACGGGGGTGCGGTCGTCCTAACCGGCGCTATAGGTCGGTTAGGACGACCGCACCCCGGGGGACCCTCGATCCGGGCCCGGAAAGGGACGGAAGGCGCCCGGGAGTGTGACGTTCCCGGCGTCTTCGTCACCGATCGGCCCCTGATGGCCCCCGGTCGGCCGGAGGTGTGCCTTCTCCCGCACCTCACCCTCACGTGAGTCCGACCGCCTCACGTCCCTGTACCGGCTCTCCCCCGCATCCCTCGCGTCCTGGGCGCCTCATGGGGGTCACAGCCTGCCAGGACCCCCATGAGGCGCCCAGGACAGCCGCCCGCGCCCCGAAGTGGTGTGGACGGCCGGGCCCGGAGTAGCGCCGACGGCCGGGGCCGAAGTAATGCGGACGGCCCGGCCCGCAGTGGTGTGGACGGCCCGCGCCCCCCAGGCCCGCCGCCCCGCCCCTCACCCCCGCTCTACAGGCACCGCAATCTCCTCGAAGTGCCGCTCAGCCGCCCCCGCCAGCCCCTCGTACACCGCGTCGAAGGTTTTGATCGCCTGGGCGCGGCGGTCGAGCAGGGGGGCGATCGAGTCGGGCAGCTCGGGGTCGACCAGGGAGAAGCCGCGAAAGGAGTGCATCAGGCGGGTGCGCAGGACGAAGGCTTCGCGATCGGAGAGCTCGCGGCGGGCGCGGGCTTTCGTGAGGGGCGAGAAGGTCTCGAGGAACTCGTCGTAGCGGGGGCCGAGGGCGTCGAGGTCCCAGGCGCCGGAGGAGAGGATCGCCTGCTCGGAGCCGCGCGCCATGCGGGCGAGGAAGATCGAGACGTAGTCGCCGACGTCCAATTGATCGATCAGCGCCCGCACCTCCTCCTCGCGATCGCTGGCCGCGATCCAGGTCGCGTCCTGCAGGGAGCCGAAGCCGAGGAAGCGCAGGCGCGAGGCGAGGCGCGAGCGCTCGACGCGGCGGTCCTCGGGGATCGTGTGCCAGAGGAGGGTCCAGGCGTCTGCCCCCGGCGCGCGGCGGCCGAAGCTGAAGATGCGGCGATCGCCCTCGGCGAGCAGCTCCTGCGCTCGCGGGGTGAGGGCGTAGTTGATCATCCGGCCGTCGCGATGGCGCTCCAGCATGCCGCGGGTGACGAGGCGCGAAAGGGCGGCGCGGACCGCCTCGGTCGAGAAGCCGAACTCCCCGATCAACTTGACCATCCCGCCGGACCAGACCCGGCCGCCGGCCCGCCGCATGTGCGAGCCGAGGATCGTGATGGCCAGATCCTGGGAGCGCATCGTCCCATTGGAGTGGGCGGGGGCGGGAGCGGTCGTCACGCGGCGTTCACCGGTCAAGCATTCCGCCGGGGACGGACGGCAATGGTGACGCGGCTGACGGCGTGGACGCGGCCATCCTCGCCGGAGATCGTCACGTCCCAGATCCAGGTGGTGCGGCCGCGGTGGATCGGCGTGGCGACGGCGTCGAGGACGCCCTCGGTCGCCGGGCGCAGGAACCGCGTGTCGTTCGACATCCCGAGGCCGATGTCGCCGCTCGGCGTCACCGCCCAGTTGGTGCCGCAGGAGGCGAGCGCCTCGGCGACGCTGGCGTAGACGCCGCCGTGGACGATCCCGGTCGGCTGATGGAGGTGCGGCGCGACCGGGAGGCGACCCCGGACCCCGTCCTCACCGCAGGCGGTCACCTCGAGCCCGTAATGGGCATCGAAAGGGGATTTCCCCGCCAGCGCTCGATCGAGATCGTCAGTCGGCATGGCAACCCGGTCAGACGCCTACCCTACCGAGTGCAGGCGGCCCCAAAAGCTCGTCGGCGAGCTTGCGGCCGCGCTCCCCGGCGGCGAGGACGAACGATCCGCGCCGGTCGACCAGCAGGTCGAAGCCCGCGGGGACGACGATCGTGGTCGTCGCCAGCTCGACGATCGCGGGACCGCGGGCCTCGAAGCCGGCGACGAGCCCGTGGCCGTCGTACACCGGCGTGTCGACCATCGCGCGGCTGCGCGCCGACCACGTCGGCCGGTGCGTGACGGGGTCCGGCACGCCGGAGGCCATCTCGTCCATCGCGCCGAGGTCGGGCTTCTGCGTCGCCCCGCGGGCGCTCAACCGCAGCGCCAGGCACTCGATCGTGTCGCCGGGCGAGGAGTAGCCGAAGGTGCGGTCGTGCTCGGCGTTGAAGAGCCCCGCCATCGCCCCCAGATCGGGGGCGGCGCCCGGCTCCCAGGGGAGCTGGACCTCGAGCTCGTGCCACTGGCCCGCGTAGCGGAGGTCGAGCGAGGCAGCGAACGAGATCGCCTCGTCGGCGACCCCCTCGCCATGCAGGGTCTCGCGACCCGCGGCGGCGAGCTCCTCCAGCGTCCGTCCCACCGCGGCCGGATCGAGATCCGCCAGGGGCGCCTTCAGCGCCCGCACCGCGTCATGCTGGAAGTCGCACATCAGCATCCCGGCGGCGCAGAAGATCGAGGACTCGCGCGGGACCAAGAGCAGCGCGACCTCGAGCTCGGCGGCGATCGCCGCCGCGTGCAGCGGCCCGGCACCGCCCGCGACCACGACCGGGAAGTCGCGCGGGTCCAGGCCGCGGCGCACGGTGATGTCGCGGACGCCGGTCGCCATGCCGACGTTGATCAGGTCGTAGGCCCCGGCGGCGGCCTCCTCGATCGAGACGCCGAGCGCCTCGGCGACCGGCGCGAAGGCACGCCGCGCCGCCTCGAGGTCGAGCGGGACGCCGCCGGCCAGCGGGCTGTCGGCGCTGAGGTAGCCGAGGATCAGGTCGGCGTCGGTGGTCGTCGGCTCGGTGCCGCCGCGCCCGTAGCAGGCGGGGCCCGGTTCGGCTCCGGCGCTGCGCGGGCCGACCGAGAGCAGGCCGCCCTCGTCGACCGCGGCGATCGAGCCGCCGCCCGCGCCGATCGTGTGGATGTCGATCGTCGGCAGCGCCAGCGGCCAGTCGGCGACGGTCCCGTCGGTCATCGTCACCGGCCGGCCGTCGAGGACCATCGCGACGTCGAAGCTGGTGCCGCCCATGTCGACGGTGAGGCAGGCGTCGACGTCGGCGTCGGCGAGGTGATGGAGGCCGGCGGTCGGGCCGGAGGCAGGGCCGGAGAGCAGCGAGAGCGCGGCGCGGCGCGAGATCTCCGCCGGCGTCGCGACGCCGCCGTTCGACTGCATGATCAGCAGCACGCCGCCGAAGCGCAGGTCCCGCAGTCGCCCGGTCAGGTGCTCCATGTAACCGCTGATGATCGGGCCGACGTAGGCGTTCAGGACCGTCGTCGAGGTGCGCGGGTAGTAGCGGATCTGCTCCAGCAGCTCGTGCGAGGCGGTCAGGTAGGCGTCGGGCATGACGTCGGCGACGATCTCGCGGGCGCGCCGCTCGTGGTCGGCGTTCTGGGGCGAGTGCAGGAAGGAGATCGCGACCGCCTCGACGCCGTCGGCGGCGAGCGCCTCGGCGGCGGCGCGCACGCCCGCCTCGTCGAGCTCGGCCAGCACCTGGCCCTCCGGGCCGATCCGCTCGGCGATGCCGTGGGTGCGCTCGCGCGGGGCCGGCGGCTGCGGCGGCGTCAGGTGGTTGTCGTAAGGAGTCGCGCGGGTGCCGTCGCGCAGGCGCAGCGTGTCGCGGAAGCCCTCGGTGAGGAGCGCCCCGGTCTTCGACCCGTTCCCGGTCAGCACCGCGTTGGTGGAGACGGTGGTGCCGTGGACGATCAGCTCGATCTGGGCGACGAACTCCTCGAACGGCAGTCCCAGCCGCCCCGCGATCTCCTCCAGCCCGCGCACGAACGCAAGCGAGGGATCGTGCGTCGTCGAGCTCGTCTTATGCACGAGCGGCGCCTCCCCCCCGAGCACGAGGAAGTCCGTAAACGTCCCCCCCACGTCGATCCCCAACCGGTAACTCACAGGCCAACCTCCATGTTGATGGGCCGAAAAGTGCGCCATATCGTGGTTTTTCGGCCCATCAACGTCGAGCCTCGGCGCGGAGGCGGGCGGTTTCGGCGGGGTCGTGGGACGAGCCCTCGGGGTCGACGGCGACGCCGTAGGTCTCGCGGGCGCGCTTGCCGCTGAGGAGGCCTTCGCGCACCTCGCGGACGACCAGGCCGGGATCGCGCTTCAGCGGGTCGCCGTATCCCGCGCCACCGCCATGGTTGGAGACGCAGACCGTGCCCTGCGGGATCTGGACGCCCTCCTTCGAGCCCCAGTCGCGCTCGGTCCCGTCGGGCTCGATCAGGCGGAGCACGTTCAGGCGCCCGTCCTCGCCGCCGAAGAGGCCCTGCGCGGGCGCCGCGCCCTCGGCCGCCGAGTCGTCGCCGAGGGTCGAGCCGCGCACCCCCTCGCCCTCGAAGCGGAAGCGGGTCCGGGTCCCATACCCCCCGCGCCACTCCCCCGCGCCTGCCGAGTCGGTCTCCAGTTCGACGTAGTCGACGATGTGCGGGGTGGAGAGCTCGAAGATCTCCATGTCCTGCGAGCGCATCGACCCCGGCGTGCCGGTGAAGCCGATTCCGTCGTAGCCGTCGGTGCCCTTCATCGCGCCCGAGCCGCCGCGCGAGAACAGGAGCAGGTCGACGTAGACCTCGCCGGTGCGCGGGTCGACGCCGCTGAGCGAGGCGGGCAGGAACTGGTTCCAGCCGGCGCAGACGAGGTCGGGCAGCGGCTCGGCCAACGCGGTCATGATCGACTCCAGCACCTCGTCGCACATCTGGTTGCCGAAGACGCTCGCCGCCGGGAACTCGGGGTCGATCAGCGAGCCTTTGCGGAACCTCGTCTCCATCGTGGCGAAGAGGCCCGCGTTGGTCGGGATCGAGAGGCCCGAGGCGTCGAGCAGCATCATGAAGGCGATCGAGATCGCCCCGATCGCCGACGCCGCGGGCATGTTCGTGAAGCCGGCCGCCTGGTCGTCGGAGCCGGAGAAGTCGAAGGTGATGTTGGAGCCCGCGATCGTCACCTCGACCGCGACCCGCAGCCGCTTCGCCGGATCGATGCCGTCGGACTGCATGTAGCTCTCGCCGTGGTAGATGCCGTCGGGCCAGCGCTCGATCTCGGCGCGCACCTGCCGTTCGGCGGCCTCGATGACGAAGTCCATGTGGCGGTCGAAGGCCGCGGCGCCGTAACGGTCGAGCAGCTCGACCAGCCGCCGCCGCCCGATCGTGCAGGCGCCGATCATCGCCTGCACGTCGTCCCAGGTGATGTCGAGGCGGACGTTCGCCCGCACCAGGCGGACGACGTCGTGGATCGGCGCGCCGCCGGAGTGGATGCGCAGCGGCGTGATCCGGAACGCTTCCTGCCAGACCTCGCGGAACTCCGGGTCGTACCCGCCGAGCGTCATCCCGCCGACGTCGGCGACGTGCCCCTTGCTCGCCGTCCAGGCGACCAGCTCGCCGCCGTGGAAGACGGGCGTGTAGATGCCGACGTCGGCGAACTGGTTGCCGCCGCTGTAGACGTCGTTGTGGATGAAGACGTCGCCGTCGTGGACGTCGCCCCCGAACTCCTCGATGATCGCCCGCAGCGAGGGGGCGGCGCCGAAGGCGATGATCGAGGCGAACTCGGTCTGCGCCAGGGTGCGCCCGTCACGGTCGAAGATGACCGTGACGAAGTCCCCGATCTCGTTGAAGATCGGCGAGCGGGAGGAGCGCATGAGCACCGTCGCCATCTCCCGCGAGACGGCGACGACGCGGCGCTGCAGGACCGACGCGAGGATCGGGTCGGCGGCCGGCTGCTCGGCAGCGGCGCCGGGCGGGGCGGTCATCTTCGGGGTCGACCTAGCGGGGGACGAAGGCGAGGACCCGCGAGGGGCTCCCGGTCCCGTCGACCAGCTTCAGCGGGGCGACGACGATCAGCGCGCCGGTCGTCGGCAGCTTCGTCAGGTTCGCCAGCTGGGTCAGGCCGTAGCGACCCGCACCGAGGAGGAAGTTGTGGAGCGGGAAGGCCGGGTCCATGCCGCCGGCGGAGCCCGCGTCGATGCCGACCGTCTCGCAGCCGAAGCCGACGACGTTGGGGTGCTCGGCCAGCCATTTCGAGGCGGAGACGTCGGGGCCGGGGCTGGTCGGGCCCTGCTCGCCGAGGTTCAGGAAGGCGGCCTCGTCCTGCGCGCGCGATTCCCAGCCGGTCTTGAAGAGGAGCCAGCTGCCGGGCGCGATCTGGCCGTTCTCGGCCTCGAAGGCGTCGAGGTCCTCGGCGGTCAGCAGGTAGCCGTTGTCGGCCTCGACCTCGGCGGTCTTGTCGATGACCACGGCGGGGCCGACCAGCTGCGTGGCCGGGACCGACGCGACGTCGGCGCCGTCCTTGCCGGTGACCCAGTGGATCGGCGCGTCGAAGTGCGTGCCGGTGTGCTCGCCGAGCTCGAGGACGCTCCAGGCCCAGGCGGGGCCAAGGTCGTCGTAGTGGCTCAGCTCGCGGCGCGACAGGTGCGGCGTGTTGGCGAACGGGTCCGGCAGCTGCAGCACCGGGGTGCTCTCGCTCAGCGGCTGGGTGAGGTCGACGACCTCGACCTCACCGGCGGCGAGGGCGGCGATCAGATCGGTGACGGAGGTGTTGGGCATCGTTGCTCCTCGCTCTCTTGAGTGATGACGACTATGCGGCGGTGCCGCCGAGTGTGGTGCAGCGCTCCGCGACGGCCGCCCGGCACCGGGACACCGCAGAGAGCCCGGCGGCGCGGACGGCCGTCGCATCGGGGAGCGCCCGGGCGGCCGGAGATGCACCGTGGGGGGACGGTGGGCCGCACCGCTTGGTACCGCTTCGACGGGGGGTGTCGATCGGCAACATGCGGCGACAGACTACACCCTGGCGGGATGAGGTGCAGATTATTTCGCGGCGCGCCGAGCGCGGGCGCGGAGCGCGCCCTCGACGAGCTCCACCTCGACCGGGTCGCCCGGCTGCGCGTCGTCGTCGAGCGCTGCGATCGCCGGCGGCCCCGCGTCGAGCCGCACGGTCCCGATCTTGGTCGGGCTGCCGTCGTACCCGGGGGCCTCGGTGACGTCGAGCAGCGTGCCGGTCGACGCCGCGGTCTCGGTCCACTCGGCGGCGCCGCAGACGGCGCAGGCGAGGCGCGGGGGCCAGATTGCGTGGCCGCAGTTCGCGCAGGCCGGGATCGCGAGGTCGCTCATCGGGTCCGCTCCGCCGCGGCGGCTCGGCCGGCGCTCATCCCACCCGCTCCAGGACCGCGGCGTTGTGGGAGGCGCCGTGGCGGTAGAGGACCATGCCGTAGCCGGCGACCAGCGCCAGCTCCGCCCCCGTCCGGCGCTCCTCCTCGACCTTGCCACGCAGCTGGCGCACCGCCTCGACCAGCCCGTGCATGCCGCCCGCGGCGCCCGCCTGGCCCGCGGAGAGCTGGCCGCCGGAGGTGTTGAGCGGCCAGCCGCCCTCGAGCACCGTGGCGCGCAGCCAGCGGCGCGCGTCGTCGTCCGGCACGAGGCCCAGGTCCAGCGCCTGGGCCAGCACCATCACCGGGTAGTCGTCATATAGGTAGGCCGCGTCGACGTCCTCGGGACGCGCGCCGGCGGCGTCCCAGAGGTCCTCGGCGATCTGCGCGAAACCGGTCGTCAAACCATCGCCCTCCTGCTGGTCGGGATTGTGGATCTGGCGCAGGGCGCGGACCCGGGCCGCCGGACCGGCGGCGGGCCTCGAGGTGACGACGATCGCGTCGCCGCCCGCCACCACCGGTACGCAGTCGAGCCGCGAGAGCGGCGGCGCGAGGAGCGGCGTCTCCAGGTACTCGGCCATCGTCAGCGGCTCGCGGTAGACGGCGAGCGGGTTGCGGCCCGCCCAGGCCCGCTGGGCGACCGGGATCGCGCCGAGGTCCCCGCGGCCGAGGTCGCGCGCATCCATCCAGCGCTGGGTCAGCAGGGCGAAGAGCGCATTGGGCCCGCCGTAGTTCAGCGGCGACAGGTGCTCGGCGGTGACCCGGTTGTAGTTGCGGACGAGGTCGGCGAAGGCCTCGCGGTCGAGGTGGTCGCCGGAGCACAGGACGATCGTCTCCGCGTCGCCCGCCTCGATCGCCCGCAGCGCATGGCTCAGGAGGTTGAGCGCGCCGGCGCCGCCGTGCGGGTCCTCCATCAGCCAGCGCGGGCTGAGGCCGAGGTGCCAGGCGAGGTCGATCGCGTGGTCGGGCTTCAGCGAGAACGAGGCGACGCCGAGGCCGTCGACGTCCTTCAGCCCGAGGCCGGCGTCGGCGAGCGCGCCCAGCGCCGACTCCTTGAGGAGCTCCTTGGTCGTTCGCGCGGGCGGGGCGTGGCGTTCGTAGCGCGCCTCGAAGGCGCCGACGATCAGTGCGTCCTTGGCCACCGCGTTAATCTACACCGCAGCGCGGTGCCTCGTAGACGTTTCGACGCAGCATCAGGAGGAGACGATGACGACCTCGCCCACCCCCAGCCCGTCCGCCGACCCCCTCACCGACCTGGGCGCCCGGGTCGACGCCCAGTTGGCCTCGCGCGTCGTCGACCGCCGCCGCTACCTGCACGAACGCCCCGAGCTCTCCTACCAGGAGTCCGAGACCGCGGCCTTCATCGTCGCCGAGCTCGAACGGATCGGCGGCTTCGCCCAGGTCTCCCGGCCGACCCCGACCAGCGTCGTCGCCGACCTCCGCGGCGGCCGCCCCGGCCCGCGGATCGCCGTGCGCTCCGACCACGACGCGCTGCCGATCACCGAGCGGACGGGCCTCCCCTTCGCCTCCAAGAACCCGGGCGTGATGCACGCCTGCGGCCACGATGGCCACACGGCGATGATGCTCGGCGTCGCCACCGTGCTGGCGGCGGTGCGCGACGAGCTGCCGGGCAACGTCCGCATCCTCTTCGAGCACGGCGAGGAGGCGCTGCCGGGCGGCGCCTCGCAGATGGTCGCGGCGGGGGCGATGGAGGGGGTCGACCGGGTGATCGGCCAACACCTCTGGGCCTGGTTCCCGCTCGGCAAGGTCTCGGTGCGCCCCGGCCCGGTGATGGCCTCCTGCGACGTCTTCGAGATCGTCGTGCGCGGCCGCGGCGGCCACATCTCCAAGCCCCAGGACGCGATCGACCCGCTGGCGATCGGCGCGCAGATCGTCACCAACCTGCAGCACATCGTCGCCCGCGAGGTGGACCCGCAGGAGATCGCCGTCGTCGGCGTCACCCGGTTCGAGGCGGGTGAGTCGGTGGGCGTGATCCCGCAGACGGCCCGCCTCGAAGGCGGCACGAACATGTTCTCGCCCGCCGTCCGCGACGTGCTCGAGCGCCGCATCGGCGAGATCGCGACCGCGATCTGCGCCGCCCACGGCGCCACCTGCGACTACACCTACACGCGCGGCTACGACGCCGTCGTCAACGACCCGGCGACGACCGAGATCGTCGCCGCGGCCGCGCGCCGCGCCCTCGGCGAGGAGGCGGTCTACGAAGGCGAGCTCATCCTCGGCGGCGAGGACTTCTCCGCCTTCCAGGCGTGCGCCCCCGGCACCTTCCTCCTGCTCGGCGCCCGCGACCCCGAGGCCGGCGAGATCCACGACCACCACCACCCCGAATTCGACATCGACGAGCGCGCCCTGGCGAACGGCGTGAAGGTGATCTCCGAGTCCGTCGTCGCCCTGCTGGAAGACGGCAAGCCCTAGCGGCCGCGCCACCGAGGCGGGCGCTTCTCGGCGAAGGCGCGGGCGCCCTCCAGGGCGTCCTCGGAGCTGCCGACCTCGGCGTTCAGCTTGCGCATCTCCTCCCAGAGCGCGGCTTCGTCGAGGTCCGGGGCGAGTTGAAGCATGCGGCGCGCGCCGGCGACGGCCAGCGGCGCGTTGGCGGCGATCTTCGCGGCGAGCTCGAGCGCCGCGTCGACCGCCCCGCCCGGGTCGGCGAGCCGGCTGACGACGCCGTGCTGCTCCATCTTCTCGGCGCCGACGAACTCGCCGGTGAGGAGGATCTCGGCGGCGACGCGCGGCGGCAGGAGGCGCGGCAGCCGGACCAGGCCGCCGCCCGCGGCGAGCAGGCCGCGGCGGACCTCGGGCAGGCCGAAGGTCGCCTCGCGCGAGGCGACGATCAGGTCGCAGGCGAGCGCCACCTCGAAGCCGCCGGCGAGCGCGTACCCCTCGACCGCCGCGATCAGCGGCTTGCGCGGCGGCGCCTCGGCGAAGCCGGCGAGCCCGCGCCCCTCGATCACCGGTTTCTGGCCCGCGGCGAACGCCTTCAGGTCCATGCCGGAGGAGAAGTTGCCGCCCGCCCCGGTCAGCACGCCGACCGCGAGGTCGGGGTCCGCGTCAAGCGAGTCGAGCGCCGCGGCGATGCCTTCGGCGACCGCCAGGTCGAGCGCGTTCTTGACCGTCGGACGGTCGATGGTGATCAACAGCGTCGACTCGCGCCGCTCGGTCAGCACTGAGCTCACGGCCGACACTCTACAGCCGTCCCGGGTGACCTATTGCCTGTCGTCGGCGTCGGGCATCGCCAGGTTCAGCAGCCCGTTGACGATGCTGACGATGATCGCCGCCAGCACGCCCCACCAGAAGGTCCGGATCTCGAAGTCGGGCACGATCCAGTCGGTCAGGTAGAGCATCAGCACGTTGATGAGGAAGTAGAAGAGCCCCAGCGTGACCACGATGAAGGGGATCGAGAGAACCGCCAGCACCGGCTTCACCCACGCGTTGACCAGGGTGAAGACCGCGGCCGCGATGAAGAGCGTCCACCACTGGTCGCCGTAGCTGACGCCGGAGAGGATCCAGGCGGCGACGAACAGGGCGACGACGTTGCAGATCCAGCGGACGAGAAGCCTCTCCATCGCTTTCCCAGCATAGGTGCCCGAGGGGCGTCAGCCGACGACGCCGAAAAGGGACGATCGCCGCGCGCTAGCCTCCGATGCGTGAAAGGTGCGACGCTCACGCTCGTCGGGGGCCCGACCGCGCTCATCGAGTACGGGCCGCTGCGCATCCTCACCGACCCCACCTTCGACGGCCCCGGGGACTACCCGCGGCCGGGCACCCCGGTCGTCCTCCACAAGCTGGTCGGGCCGGCGATCCCGGCGGCGGAGATCCTGCCGGTCGACGTCGTCCTGCTCTCCCACGATCACCACCCCGACAACCTCGACCACGGCGGGCGGGCGATCCTCGACGAGGTGCCGCTGGCGCTGACCACGGACGCCGGGGCCGAGCGCCTCGGCGGCGTCGCGGTCGGGCTCACCCCCGGCGACGGCGTCGACCTCGAGGGCGGGGTGCGGATCGTCGCCGTCCCCGCCCATCATGGGCCGCCCGATGGCTGGGAGAAAAACGGGCCGGTGATCGGCTTCGTCCTCAACGGTCCCGACCTGCCGCGCGTCTACGTCAGCGGCGACAACGCCTCGCCGGCGCTGGTCGAGGAGATCGTCGCCGAGCACGGCCCGTTCGACGCGGCGGTCCTCTTCGCCGGCGGTGCCCAGGTGCCGGAGGCCTGGGGCCCGGGCGTCAACCTCACCCTCGACGCCGCCCTCGCGGTGGAGGCCGCGCGCGCCCTCGGCGACGCCCAGATCGTGCCGATCCACCAGGAGGGCTGGGCGCACTTCACCTCTTCGCCCGCGGATCTCGAGGCGGCGTTCGCCGACGCGGGCCTCGCCGAGCGCCTGCGCCCGGTCCGCCCCGGCGAGACCGTCGCGCTGGTCGGCTGACCCACCCGCCGCGGGCGGACCTCAGGTCGGCGGAAGCGCCTGTCGCGCGCCCCAGGCGAATCGCCCGTAGCCGGCGCCGGCCAGGCAGATGAGCGGGGCGACGCACACCGCCGTCCCGGCGAGCAGGTTCGCGGGGGCGAGTTCGCTCGCGACCAGACGCGCCACCGCGGCGCTGCCGCCCACCCCGTAGACGGCCGCCAGGAAGAGGGCGACGACGGCCGCCAGGCCGAGCCCGGAGCGCAGGACGGTGCGGGCGCCGACCTCGGCGACCCTCGCCGGCCGACCGGTCTCCAGCTGCGCGAGCCGCGACGCGAGAAGGGCCGAATCGGCGAGCGCGACGCTCGTCCGCGGCGTCGGCGCGGGGCTCTCCAGGGCGGCGAGAAGCGCGCCCGCGAGCGGACGGCGGCCGCAGATCGCGGCGGCGCGACGGTCGGCGGCGAGCTCCCTCTCGGTCGCGTAGCGACGGTGCAGCGACGCGGCCAGGGGCAGGAAGAAGAGCGCCTCGGCAAGCATCCGCCCGATCAGCTCGCGCAGCGGGTCCACGTTGCGGACGTGGTAGCGCTCGTGCTCGAGCGCCGCCCGCAGCTCGGTCGGCGAGAGGCGCGCCTCCATCCCGGTGGAGATCGCGACGCGGGGACGGAGGATCCCGTAGACGAAGGAGAAGACGGCGGCGCTCCCGACCGGGACGACTCGCCCGTCGAGGCCCGCCTCCCGCGCGGCCGCCCGCAGCTCGGCGCTCGGCACGACGGTGGCGCGCTCGACCACGCCGACCAGACGGGCGTTGTCGGTGCGGTGGCGCCAGGCGGCGCGCACCGCCCGCACTGCCGAGGTCCCCGCCAACGCGACCAGTGGGCCGAGCGCCACGACACCGAAGGCCGGGCTCGCGCCGGGCTCGCCCCCGACGAGCGGCAGCAGCGCGAAGGCGACCAGGCCGCAGGCGCCGTAGCCGAGGAAGACCAAGGAGGTCCCGACCAGGAAGGCGAAGCAACGGTCGGCGCTATCCATCGGCGTCCTCGAGCAGCCGGCGCAGGCGGCGGATCGCCGCCGGGTCGCCGCGCACCTCCTCGACGAAGTGGGCGATCGCCGCGTCGCCGTGGTCGCGCAGCAGGTCCTTGACCGCGATACCGGCCGCGTCGGCGGCGTTCGCCTCGTACAGGTAGCTCCGCCCCTCCTTGCGCCGGGTCAGCCGGTGCTTCTCGGCCAGCCGGCTCATGACAGTCATCACGGTGGTGTAGGCCAACGGCTCGCGACGACCCTCGTTCAGCGCGTCGACTACCTCGCGGACCGAGACCGGCCCCGCCGCGCTCCAGACCGCCTCCATCACCGCGCCCTCCAGCAAGCCGAAACCACCGCTTGGGTTCCTCGGGCTCACCGCCCCAACCTACTACGCCGTCGTAGTCGCACGGCGGCGCACGCGGACGACCGTGCCGTGCCGCGGCACCAGCGTGATCCCGCGGATCACCACCCGTTCCGGCCGCGGCCGCTGCGGCTCGAGGTCGACCCGATCGACGACGGCGCGGATCACCTCGATCATCTCCATCCGCGCCAGTGCTGCACCGATGCAGCGGCGGATGCCGCCGCCGAACGGAAGCCAGGCGTAGGACGGGGCGTCGCCGTCGAGGAAGCGCTCGGGGCGGAACTCGAGCGGGCGCGGGTAGAGGTCCTCGCGCAGATGGACGAGCGCGATGGTCGGGTAGACCCGGATGCCGGCGGGCAGCAGGTGGCCGCCGATCTCGCGCGGCTCGGTCAGCGTCCGCTCGACCGCGTCGATCACCGGGCGCAGACGAAGCGACTCGGTGGCGACGGCGTCCAGGTAGGCGTCGCGCCCCTCGCCGTCCTTCTCCCGGGCGCGGGCGAGCACGCGCGGCGCACGAAAGAGCAGGTCGAAGGTGAAGGCGAGCGCGGTGGCGGTCGTCTCGTGGCCGGCGAGCAGCAGCGTCATCAGCTCGTCGCGCAGCTCGAGGTCGCTCATCGGCTCGCCGTCGTCGTCGCGGGTGCGAAGCAGGAGCGAGAGGACGTCGGCGCGCTCGTCCAGATCCGCCTGCGCGCGCCGCCGGCCGATCTCCTCGTAGATCAGCCCGTCCGCTGTCGCGAGCCGGCGCCGGAAGCGGCCCCAGGGGCTCCCGGGAAAGTCGCGCCGCAGCGCGTCGGGCAGGAGAAGCAGCGCCTGCATGTCGATCACCGCCATCAGGGCTCGTCGCAGACGGTCGATCCGCTCCGGCTCGGTGACGCCGAACACGACGCGGCAGATCACCTCGAAGGTCAGCGCCCGCATCCGCTCCTGCACGACGAGCCGCTCGCCCGCGCGCCAACCGTCGACCTCCGCCGCGGCGACCTCGCGGATCACCTCGCGGAAGGTCGCGATCGCGGCGCCGCCGAACGGCGGCAGCAGGAGGCGGCGCTGGCGCAGGTGCTCGCGCCCGTCGAGCGTCAGCACGGAGCGGCTCCCCAGCACCGGCGTCAGCGGCGCGTTGGCCTCGCCCGCGCGCAGGTCGGACTGATCGCCGCTGAACATCTCGCCGATCGCGTCCGGGTCGGCGACGTAGACGCCGACGCCGAAGACCAGCAGCGGCACCGTGATCAGGTCGCCGTAGCGGCGGCGCCAGGCGAGGAGCGTCTCCAGCGGCCGGCGCATCAGACGGGCGGTGTTGACGGCGGCCGGCGCGCGCGGGCCGGGCGGCAGCCCGGTGATCACCTCGGTGCGTCGGAGGGCCTGGTCCTCGACCGCCATTCGCGCCAGCCTACTACAACTACGTAGTAGATATGAGGGCGCCGCGCAGCAGGGTGAGGAGCGCGCCGGTCACCGCCTCGGCGTCGGCGGCGCCGGTGCCGAGGCGACGCACGCCGAGGCCGGTGATGAGGGCGACGAAGGAGCTCGCGTGGCGGGCCGGGTCGGCGACACCGAGGGCGCCGAGGGCGCTGGCGGCGAAGCCGTCGTAGGCGGCGAAACAGCGGGCCGAGGCCTCCTGCAGCTCCGGGTCGCGCGCCGCCTGCAGGTGCAGCTCGAGCTCGGCCAGGGGCCCGGGGCCGCCGCTCGGGCGGCCGACAAGCGCCTCGACCTCGGCGGCGACCTCCTCCGGGCTCGGGGCGCGCTCGCGCAGCGTCGCGGCGATCGCCTCCAGCCGCTCGACCTCCTCCCCCACATATAAGAGGAGGCTCTCGCGCAGCAGCGACGCCTGGCTGGGGAAGTGGTAGGTGAGCGAGCCGAGCGCGACGTCGGCCGCGCCCGCGATCCGCCGGTTCGAGAGCGCCGCGGTGCCCTCCTCGGCGAGCAGGGCGAGCGTCGCGCGGAGGATGCGCTCGCGCGTCTCCGGGGCGCGGCGCCGGTCGGTGGTCGCGGGAGCGCGAGGGCGGTCGGTCGTGTCGGGAGCCGGGCGCCGGTCGGCCTCCGCCGCCTCGCGTCCTTTGGTCGGGGCAGGCACTGCCTGGCATCGTACCCGGATTACTCGTTCGTTCGAACGATCTAGTATCTTTCCCGCACCCCATGGCGAGTTTCGGGCAGGGAACAAAGAGCACCGCGACGGCCGCGGCCGGGGGGCCGGCCGTCGCGGTGGCGCCGTTTCCCGACGCCGCCTCGGCGCCGGAGCTCGCCTTCAGCGGGCTCGCCGAGCAGGCCCGCCTGTTGACCGAGCGCGAGGTCAGCTCGCGCGAGTTGGTCGGCCTCTCGCTCGCCCGGATCGAGGCGACCCAGCCGCGCCTCAATGCCTTCCGCGTCGTCTGCGCCGAGACGGCGCTCGAGGAAGCCGACCGCGCCGACGTGCGGCTGCGTGGCGGCGACGGCGGCGCGCACGCGCCGCTCCTCGGCGTGCCGGTCGCGATCAAGGACGACGTCGACCTCGCCGGGCACTCGACGCCGTTCGGCTGCGGCGGCGAGGTCGAGGAGTGCCGGGCCGACGCCGAGCTGGTGCGCCGCCTGCGCCGCGCGGGCGCGATCGTCGTCGGCAAGACCCAGGCCCCCGAGGTCGGCCAGTGGCATTTCACCGAGTCCCCCACCTTCGGCGCCACCCGCAACCCTTGGCACGAGGACCACGCGCCGGGTGGCTCCAGCGGGGGCGCCGCCGCCGCGGTCGCCGCGGGCCTGGTCGCGGGCGCGATCGGCTCCGACGGCGCCGGCTCGATCCGCATACCCGCCGCCTGGTGCGGCCTCGTCGGGCTGAAGCCGCAGCGCGGCCGGATCTCCACCTGGCCCGACGCCGAGGCCTTCCACGGGCTGACCGTGCTCGGGCCGCTGGCCCGGAGCGCCGAGGACGCGGCGCTGCTCCTCGACGCGGTCGCCGGCAACGTCCCCGCGGACCTGCACCAGCCCGCGCCGCCCGCCGAGCCCTTCGCCGAGGCCGCCGCGCGCGAGCCGGAACGGCTGCGGATCGCGATCAGCCTCAAGGTCCCCTTCGGAATCCACGACCGGCTCTGCGACGAGCACCGCGCCGCGACCTTCGCGATGGCGGAGCGGCTCGAGGCGCTCGGCCACGAAGTGGTCGAGGAGGACCTCGACTACGGCCTCGTCGCCCCGGCCCTGGTGCCGCGCGGCACCGTCGGCGTCCGCGACTGGGTGCGCGACCACGGCATCGACGCCAGGGCGCTCGAGCCCCGCACCCGCGTCCACGCCCGCCTCGGCGCCCTCCTCTCCGGCCCGGCCCTGCGCGCCTCGCGCGCCGCCGAGCCCGCCCTGCGCCGCCGCCTCGGCCGCACCTTCGAGCGCCACGACCTCGTCCTCACCCCGGTCACCGCCGTTCCCCCGCCCCGCATCGGCCACTACGACGGCCGCGGCTACTGGGCGACCGGCGGTTCCGCCAGCGAATCCTGCCCCTTCGCCTTCCCCTGGAACGTCACCGGCTGGCCCGCGATCAGCGTCCCCAACGGCCTCACCACCAAGGGCCTCCCGATCGGCGCCCAGTTCCTCGCCCACGAGGGCCAGGAGGCCTTGCTCTTGTCGCTGGCGCGGCAGCTCGAAGGGCACTAAGGGACCCGACCCTCCCGGCAGGCGCCCCGAAGGCCCACGCAACCGCCACCGATCTTGGGCCCCGTCACGAAGAGCCACCCAGGCCTCTGCCGTGGCGCCTTACTCGCTCTATACGCGAGTTAGGCGCCACAGGCATGACGTCGCGGCCGTCGCGGGGGACCGATCCTTGAGAGACCTTGACGAGATCCCGTAGTTCGTGGCGGACCCGTGCACTTCGTGACGAACCCTCGCCGCCTCCCCCACGAAAGCCTCACGTCCTGGGCGCCTCATGGGGGTCACAGCCTGCCAGGACCCCCATGAGGCGCCCAGGACGCCCTGCGGCACCTCGCGCCTAATGGCCAGGCCCTTAGCCCTTAGCCCTTACTGATTATGTAGGTCAACTTTATATTGTTAGCCGGGCCGCGGCACTTTGCCGGGTGGCCGCAGCCGGCTTGCCGCGGCGATTTGAGGGCGGCCTGCCTCCGACGGATCGTCCCTCACCCGTCGCCCGGCCCCAGCGCCGGGCGACGGGTCCAACTTGACACCCATCGGGTACAGCGGGACGGTGGGAACCCGACCGGAGGAGGACGAGATGGAGCACTCAGGGCACGCAGGCAACGGCCACGGCGGACCGGGGTACGCCTCGCCCGCCGACGCTCGGGCACAGGCGCCAGAGCGCTACATCTACGTGGCGGCGTTGTACGAGGGGACCGGGATCGAGGAGCCCGACTTCGTCGCGGTGATCGACGTCGACCCGGCCTCGGAGAGCTACGGCGAGGTCGTCGGGCGCGTCGACATGCCGAACGTCGGCGACGAGCTCCACCACTTCGGCTGGAACGCCTGCTCGTCGGCCTGCCATTCGAGCCTTCGGCGCGACACGCTGATCGTCCCCGGCTTCCGCTCCGGCCGCATCCACATGCTCGACGTGTCCGATCCGGCACACCCGCGCATCAAGGCCGTGATCGAGGGCGCGGAGATCGCCGAGAAGCTCGGCCTCAGCGCCCCCCACACCGTCCACTGCATGCCCGGCGACATCGTCACGATCTCGATGCTGGGCGACGCGGACGGCAACGCGCCGGGCGGCTTCGCCACCCTCGACGCGCGCGACTTCTCGATCGCCGGGCGCTGGGAGCAGGACTCGGGCGGGCTCGATTTCAACTACGACTTCTGGTACCAGCCGCGCCAGAACACGCTCGTCTCCAGCGAGTGGGGCGCGCCGAACACCTTCAAGGACGGCTTCGACCCCGGCGACGTCGCGGCGGGCAAGTACGGCCGCAAACTGCACTTCTGGGACCTCGAGGAGCGCCGCCCGGTGCAGTCGCTCGACCTCGGCGAGGATGGCTGGATCCCGCTCGAGCTGCGCTGGCAGCATGACCCCGACTCGCTGCAGGGCTTCGTCGGCGTGACGCTGTCGAGCACGGTCAAGCGCTTCCACAAAGACGACGGGTCCTGGGACGCGGAGACCGTGATCGACATCGTCAACGAGCCGCTCGAGGGCTGGCCGCTGGAGGGCGGCGTGCCGGGGCTGATCACCGACGTCGTCCTCTCGATGGACGACAAGGACCTCTTCTTCTCCAACTGGCTGCACGGCGACCTCCGCCACTACGACGTGTCGGACCCGCAGAACCCGCGGCTCAAGTCGCAGGTCTGGCTCGGCGGGCTGCTCGGCAAGGACGAGGGCCATCCGAAGACGGGCGGCGCGCTCACCGGCGGCCCGCAGATGCTGCAGAACTCGCTCGACGGCGAGCGGGTCTACGTCTCCAACTCGCTCTACTCGACCTGGGACAACCAGTTCTACCCGGACCTGCGCGGCTGGGTCACGAAACTCGACCGCCGGCCCGACGGCACCTACGCGCTCGACCCCGACTTCTTCGTCGACTTCGCCGAGCAGACCGGCGGCGCGCGGCCGCACGAGATCCACCTGCCCGGCGGCGACTGCACCACCGAGATCTTCCAGTAGGCGGGCAAGGCCCGAGCCGCGGACGAGCGGGAGCGGACGGCGAGCGGTGCCCGCCTTCCTGACCGGGTGGGAGCTCGACGGGACACCCGGCTCCTCTTCGCGGCGCTGACCGTCGCGGTCGGCGCGCCGGGCTGCTGGCGGCGGCGATCGGCGACCTGACGTGGGTCAGAGCTTCTCGCCCGGCGTGCCGGTGAGGCGGCCGTTCAGGGCGTCCATCACGCGCGCCGGGGTGACGGCGCTGAGCGCCGCCTGGACCTTCACGTCGACGCCGACCGGGTAGCGCGCCTTCGGCTTCGCCGCGGTCAGCGCGCGTTCGATCGTCGCCGTCACCGTGTCCACCGGTTTCGCCATCTTCTGGATCCGCGGGATCGTCCGCCGCATGCCGGTCAGGTGCCCGTCGTAGAGGTCGCGGTGCTCGGGCGTCATCCCCGCGACGTCCGTCTCCAGCGTCTCCGGCGCGTTGCGCCAGAGGTCGGTGTCGGTCATCGCGGGCTCGATCAGGACGACCTTGATGCCCCACCGGCGCAGCTCCAGCCGCCAGGCGTCGGCGATCGCCTCGATCGCGAACTTGGACGCGTTGTAGGCGCCGGTCATCGGCGTCGACACCCGGCCGCTCAGCGAGGAGACGAAGACGATCCGCCCCCGCGCCGCCCGCAGCCGCGGCAGCACCAGGTTGGTGAGCGCGACCGCGCCGACGACGTTGACGTCGAACTGCGCGCGCAGTTCCTCGGCCGAGAGCGACTCGAGCGGACCGGAGACGACGATCCCGGCGTTGTTGACGATCGCCTCGAGCCGCTGCGGCAGCGCCGCGTCGAGCGCCGCGATCTGCGCGTCGTCGGTGACGTCGAGCTGCAGCGCGTGGACGTCGTGCCCGGCCGCCTCGGCGACCAGCGCCTCCCCGTCCTCCGCCTGCCGGACGGTCGCGTAGACGGTCCACCCCGCCCGGGCCAGGCGCAGCGCGGTGGCCCGGCCGATCCCGCGGCTCGCCCCGGAGATCAGAACGCTCGGCATCGCTCGACCATAAGCCGGCGCGGCCGCCGTGGCAATCGCCGGGTCAGGGCGCGTAGCGCAGCGCGATCGGCGCCAGGTGGGGGGCGAACTCCTGGCCCATCACGGTCGGGTCGACGAGGTAGAGCGAGACGTTGCCGGTCTCGACCTCCGGCCGGCCGGCGTCCCAGTCGGGGCTCTGGAGGCACAGCACATCGCGGTAGAAGGCTTTCGCCCGGTCCACGTCGGCGACCGGGACCGACACGAAATGCCTTCGACTGCGCAAACGACTAGCGTTGGCGGCGCCATGAGCCCCCTCCCCGAGACCGAGCGCGAACGCCGCTGGCAGCGCCTCCAAGACCTGATCGCCGCCGAGAACCTCGACGCCCTCGTTCTCGCCGCCAACGACTACCGCGGCCACAAGGGCACGCTGCGCTGGGTCGGCGACTTCGACCTCGCCCACCGCTACGGCTACGCGCTCGCCGCGCCCGGCCGCGACCCCTCGCTGCTGCTGCCGGAGAACCTGGCGCTGCAGCCGCTCGGCGCGTGGCCGATCGAGGTCGCCTACGCCCGCAACCTCGGCGAGGGGCTGGCGTCGGCGCTGGCGGAGCTCGGCGCGCGGCGCGTCGGCGTGGTCGGCCTCGGGCAGGTGATGAAGGTCGAGGACTACCTCGCCGTCCGCGCCGCCCTTCCTGACGCCGAGATCGTCGACGCGACGATGGCCTTCGAGCGGGTGCGCGCGGCCAAGGAGCCGCTCGAGGCCGAGGGCGCCCGCGAGGCGACCCGGATCGCCGAGGCCGCCTTCGCCCGCATCCTCGAAGTCGCAGGCGCCGGCATCACCGAGCGCCGGATCGGCGCCGAGGCCGCCCGCGTCGCCCTCGCCGAGGGCGGACAGGACCTCCTCTTCCTGACGATGTACGGGCGCGAGCGCGAGGACGGCAAGGTCGGCGGCCATTTCGGCATCCCCGCCGACCGGGTCCTCCGCCCCGGCGACGTCCACACCTTCTCCTTCGAGCTGATCGGCCCGCTCGGCTACTGGATGGAGCTCTCCCGCATGGTCTCGATCGGCCCGCCGACCGAGCTCGCCCGGCGCCTCAACGCCTCGGTCGCCGCGGGCCTGCAGGCGGGCGGCGACACCCTCGCAGCGGGCGCCGACCCCGGCACCGCCCAGGCCGCGATCGAGGCCGCCGCCGCCGAGCACGGCACCCGCTGCGCCTACTGGTCGGGCCACGGCATCGGCCAGGACGTGATCGAGGAGCCCTGGGTCGGCCTCGACGTCGTCCAGGACCGCGACGCCCCGCCCGCCGAGCCCCTCGCGAGCGGCATGGTCCTCTCGCTCCACCCGTTCGTCATCGACGACGAGGGCCGCGGGATCGGCTACATGGCCGACACCTTCGTCGTCGGCCCCACCGCCGCCACCCCCATCTCATCGCTCCCCCGCGACCTCTACGAATGTTGACGGGGGCGGAGGGTGCTCCTGAGGCGAATCCGGGCGTCCGCAATACTTGGTGCCATGGCGACGCTGCGCGAGGTTCGCTTCTCCGATGCGGACGTCTCCGCCTGGGGAGACCGGCTCGCCGGAGGGATCGCGCGGGGGATGCAGCTCGACCCGGAGATGCTCCAGGTGGTGATCTGCACGCTGCTGGCGGGCGGGCACCTGCTGCTGGAGGACCGGCCGGGGGTCGGCAAGACGCAGCTGGCGCGCAGCCTCGCCGCCTCGATCGACGGGCGCTTCGCGCGGATCCAGGGAACGGTGGACCTGCTGCCCTCCGACGTCCTCGGGACGACGATCTGGCGGGCGAGCACGGAGACCTTCGAGTTCCACCCGGGGCCGATCTTCGCCAACGTCGTCCTGGTCGACGAGCTGAACCGCGCGACGCCGAAAACGCAGTCGGGCCTCCTGGAGGCGATGGCCGAGCTGCAGGTGACGATCGAAGGGAAGGCGCACCCGCTGCCGCGGCCGTTCACGGTGATCGCGACGCAGAACCCGACGGCGGGCTTCGACGGCACCTACGCGCTGCCGCCCGCCGAGCTCGACCGCTTCATGACCCGCCTCTCGCTCGGCTACCCCTCGGCCAACGCCGAGGCAGACCTGCTGCACTCGCCGCCGCCGCCCGCGCTGCCGCCCGTCGCCGACCTCGCCCAGGCCTCCGAGGCGATCGCCGCCGTCGCCGAAGTCGAGGCGCGCCGCCCGCTCCTCGAGTACATCGTCGCGCTCCTCGACGCGACCCGCCGCCACCCGCTGAGCGAGGCGGGCGCGAGTCCGCGCGGCGGCCTGATGCTGCTCGCCGCCGCCCGCGCCCACGCGGCGCTCGACGGTCGCGATTACGTCGTGCCCGACGACGTCCAGGCGCTGGCCGGGCCGATCCTCGCGCACCGCATCCAGACCGTCGGCGGCGCCGCCGCCGAGGCGCAGCTGGCGATCGTCGAGGACGCGCTGGAGGAAGTCCCGGCGCGATGAGACGGGGCCTCGCGACCGAGCTGCTCGGGTTCGCGTTGCTCCTCACCGCAGCCCTGCTCGGCTCGATCGCGCTCTTCGCCTTCGCGCTCGGCCTCCTCCTCGTCGTCGCCGGATGCCTGCTGGCGACCGCGGTCGCCGCGCGCCAGGTCCGGGTCACCCGCACGGTCGACCAGACCGAGATCGTCGAGGGCCGCCCGCTGACGCTCCGCTTCGACGTCGCCGGGCTGCGCGGGCTGCCGGTCCACGCCGAGGTCCGCGACGAGGACGGGGGCTGGCGCCGCATCGAAAACTGCTCGGCGCAACGGCTCACGATCGAGCGCCCCGGCCCGCACCTGATCGGCCCCTCGGCGGTGCGGGTGCGCGACGACCTGCGCCTCTTCTCGCGCCGCCGCAGCGCCGGCGAGCCGGCCGTCGTCCTGGTCCTGCCGGCCCCCGCGAACAGCGGGCACCAGCCGCTCCCGCAGGGCGCCGACCCCGGCGGCGACCCCGAGCCCGACGGCCTCCAGCCCTACTCGCGCGGCACGCCGGTCGGCCGCATCCACTGGCCGAGCGTGGCGCGGGCGGGCGAATGGCAGGAGCGGCGCGTGATCAGCTCGCCGCGGGGGATGCCGCTGGTGGTCGTCGACCTCTCCGGCGCGGCCTCCGACGGGGCCGTCGACTGGACCCTGCGCGCGGCGGCGGGGCGGATCCACGGCCTTGCCCGGGCGGGCGGCTGCCGCGTGCTGCTCCCCGGCGAGCGACTGCCGATCCCGGTCGAGAACGTCGTCGAGGGATGGCCGACCGTGCACCGCCGGCTGGCGAGCGCGCGCGGCACACGCGAGGCCCCCGGATCGGCCCCGCCCGGCGCGGTCCATATAAGGGCGACCCAGGCGCCGGCGCTGGCCGAGCCCCCGGGGCCGCGGCTGCCGCCCGAGGTGGTGCCGCTGGAGCGAACGGGCTTCGGAGATGGACCGGAACGCCGCATCGCGTGAGAGCGCCGAGTTCCGCTGGGGCGACGCCGCCGCGCTGATCCTGCTGAGCGTCGGCGGCGGCGCCGCCTGGTGGAGCGCTTTCGGCACCGGCCTGCTGTGGCTGGCGCCGGTGATCGCGGTGGCCGCGCTCACCGCCGGCGGCGCCCTCGGCCCGCGCCCGGCGGTCGTCCTCGCGGTCGCCTGGCTCCCGGGCGCGGTCGTCGCGGCGGGCCTCTCGGTCGGGGTGCTCGCGCCCGGCGCCTGGGACACGACGGTGGCGGCGCTCCGTGACGGCATCCAGGCGCTGCCGACGATCGAAACCGGAACCCCCGTGATCCAGGCCTGGGCGCTGGCCGCGGTGCTCCTGATCGGCGGGACCGCGACCGGGCTCGCCGGGATGCTCTGGCGCGGCGACGGCTGGGAGCGCTCGCTGGTCGGCTTCGTCCTGCTCCTGGTCCCGCTGGGCGCGGCGCTCGCCATGCAGCAGACGCCCGACGCGGCCTGGCAGGGGGCGATCGTCCTCGTCGCCGTGGTCCTGCGGATGGCCCGCGGGCGGCTCGTCCCGATCCTCGGCGCGGCGACGATGGTCGGCGCGGTCGCCCTCTTCGGCGCCCAGGTAGCGGCGCCGCGGGCCGGCTGGCAGCCCTTCGACCACCCCCACCACCTCGCCCAGTTCCACGAACTCGACACCGCCCAGACCTACGGGCCGCTGGAAGATCGGCGCACCGGCGCGGTGATGCTCGACGTCACCGCCCACCGCCCGGCGCTCTGGCAGATGCAGGTGCTGGAGGCCTTCGACAACCGCCGCTGGCTCGCCGCCCGCGAAGACTCCCACCTGCCCGAACCGGCGGCGCGCAAGCACACGGTCAAGGTCGAAGTGCGCGGCCTGCGCAACCGGCTGATCATCTCCCCCGGGAGGATCGACTCGGTGAGCGGCACCGGCGGCGTGGTGATGGAGCGCGGCGGCGGCGAGGGACTCCCGGAAGCGCCGAGCGAAGGCGACACCTACCGGGTCGAAGCCGAATCCGTGAACGTCAGCGCGGCCCGCCTGGCGCGGATCCCGGTCCCGACCGGGAGGCGTTACCAGCCGCTGACGCAGATCGGCCTCGAGCCGCCGCCGCGCTACATCCCCTACCCCCTCGCCGAACTGGCGACCGACCTGCCGCTGCCGCTGCGGGGCACCGACTGGGCGCGCCTCTTCCACCTCGTCTACCGCCTCTCGCACGGGGTCGAATCCGAGCTCGCCGTGGTCCGCCGGGTCGAGGACTACCTGCTGCGGGAAGGCCGCTACCACTACACCACCGACGTCGGCAAGCCCGGCCTCGAACCGCTGATGGAATTCCTCTTCCACACCCATCGCGGGTACTGCCAGCACTTCGCCGGCGCCGCCGGCCTCCTTCTGCGCGTGGCCGGCGTCCCCACCCGCGTCGTCGTCGGCTTCGCCACCGGCGAACAGATCGGCAAGGACAGCTGGGCGGTCCGCGACGAGGACGCCCACGCCTGGATCCAGGTCTACTTCCCCGGCGTCGGCTGGGTCCCGTTCAACCCGACTCCGGTCGCCGCCCCCGCCGACGTGTCCCCGGGGCTCGACCTGCTGCAGGCCGGCACGGCGGCGCCGACCGGGACCGGCGGGGGCGTCGTCCAGTTCATCGGCGGCGCCGCGCTGCTCCTCGTCCTCCTCCTCGCCGGCGCCCGCCTCGCGCGGCGGCGCCAGGGCCCGCGGACGCGGCTGACCGACCTGCTGGTGCGGCTCGCGCCCGAGCCCGCCGGCCCCCGTACCACCCTGCGCAGCCTGCACCCGGCCCTGACCGAGATCGGCCCCGCAACCGCCGAGCTCGCCCTGGTCGTCGAGCACGCCCGCTTCGCCGCGGCCGGAGCGCAGGAACCGGCCCACCCCGGCCTGACCGTGTGGCGGGCGCTGATCGCCGACGTCGGGCTGCGCCGCTCGTTCGGGCTGATGCTCAGGGCCGGGTCGGGGACCGCCTGGGGGCGGGAGCGACCGACTTCGGGGCGCGGCGCCGCCGCAGCGGCACCGCACTGAGGGCCGCGCCGAGGATGCCGGCGCCGTTTCTGAGCGCTTTACCCGTTCCTGAGACCCGGTTTAGATGGCATTGCTAGAAACCGCCGGATGGAGATCGGGATCGGGCTCGCGGTGCTGGTGGCTCTGGCCACCAACCTCGCCGCGCTGCTGAAGCACCGCGGCTGCCAGGACGCCCGGGCGGTCCAGATCGGCCGCCCGCTGGCCGCGCTGCGGGACCTCGCCGGATCGCGCTGGTTCGTCGCCGGCTGGGCGCTCGCGGCGCTCGCCTGGCTCGCCCACGTGGCGGCCCTCTCGCTGGCGCCGATCTCGCTCGTGCAAGGGATCCTCGCCGGCGGCGCGGTGACGCTAGCCGTCCTCTCGCAGCGCCTCTTCGGCGACCCGGTCGGGCGGCGCCAGTGGCTGGCGCTGACGGTCGGCGCGGTCGGCCTCGTCCTCCTCGTCGTCACGCTGCCGCGCTTCCACGGCTCCGACTCCAATTTCTCGCCGGCCGCGATCCTCGGCTTCGAGGGCGGCCTCATCCTCATCGCCACGGCGATCGCCCTCTGCCACCGCTCCGAGCGCCTGACCGCCAGGCGCGGGGTCCTGCGCGCGGTCCTCGCCGGGCTGCTCTTCGCCCTCGCCGGGATCGCGATCAAGGCCGCCACCGGTGGCGCCGGCGGCCCGGTCGGAATGGCCGCCCTGATCGCGATCGTCGTCGCCTGCGGCGCCTGCGCCCAGTACACGGCGGTCGCCGCGCTGCAGGGCGGCGGCGCGATCGAGACGATCGGCCTGATGGGCCTGGTCGCCAACGCGATCCAGATCGTCGGCGGCATCCTCGTCTTCGGCGACCCCCTCTCCCCCAGCCCCCTCGGCATCGCCCTGCAGATCACCGCGTTCTCGATGGTCTGCCTCTCCGCCCTGCTCCTGCCCGCGCCGCTGCCGCGGCGGCGGGTGGTCGCGGCGCTCCCCGCCGGGTCCTAGGCGCTTCGCGCTCGCACCGCTCCTTCGGTCGCCGGAGGCGCCCCACCCTCGACGTCGCCGAGCGCGCGGGGGGCGTCGGTCGGGACCGTTTCGAATGCGCTGAACCGGCCGGAGATCGTGGCCGAGAAGACGTTGGCGACGATCCAGACGGCGGCGCGACAGCTGACCGGGGCGAAGGGCCCGGCGATCGGGCTCGTCGTCCTCGACATCGACTGAACCGCGAGGTGCACGGGAGCGAGGCGCCGAGCCCATCGGCGTCCCGGCACGATCTGGCCGCGGCCGCCGCGCTCGCGGTCGAGCTGGTCACGTTTTAACGCTGTTTCCGGTCCTGTACCTTCCGCCGATGCCACTCGACCGGCAGTCAGTGGAGCTGATCGAGAGGGCGAGGGCGCTCGGGGTCGCCAACCTGGTGGGGCTGGAGTGGCCGGAGGTGCGGGAGCTGAAGATGCGGGAGCTCGAGCTGAAGGGGCGCGGGCCGGCGGCGGTCGAGACCCGCGAGCTGACCATCCCGACCGCCGAGGGGAGCATCGACGCGCGCCTCTACCTGCCCGGCGGGACCGCGGGCGCGCTCGTCGTCTACTTCCACGGCGGCGGCTGGTGCGCGGGGTCGGTCGCGCTGTCGGACCCGGAGTGCCGCGTGCTCGCCGACCGGGCGGAGGCGGCGGTCGTGTCGGTCGACTACCGGCTCGCCCCCGAGCATCCCTTCCCGGCCGGGCCGAACGACTGCTGGGCGGCGACGCGGTGGGTGGCCGAGCACCGGGAGGAGCTCGCGCCGGGGGCCGAGCGCCTGGTGACGATGGGCAGCAGCGCGGGCGGCAACCTGGCGGCGGCGATGGCGCTGCGCGCGCGGGCGGCGGGAGGGCCGACGATCGACCTGCAGGTCCTCCTCTGCCCCGCCGTCTACATCGGCTGGGACTACCCGAGCTGCGAGGAAGGCCTCGGCGGCGAGTGGCTCAGTTCCCAAGACCTGAAGCAACTCGCCGCGGCCTACCTCGGGGGGCGCCATCCCGACGCGGTGGCCGCGCCGGCGCGCGAGCCGGACCTCGCCGGCCTCCCCCCGACGATGATCGTCACCGCCGAGCACGACATCCTGCGCGACGAGGCCGAGGCCTTCGGCCGCCGCCTCTCCCAAGCCGGCGTCCCGGTCCGCTCGATCCGCTTCACCGGGATGGTCCACGGCTTCTACGAGTACCGCGCCGTGGTCGACGCCGCCGACGAAGTGTGGACGTTGGCCGCCGAGGCGATTCGGGAGTGAGCGGCCGCCGGCCGGCCGGCACCTCGGTCCTGCAGCGGGGAAGCCGGCGCCTCGGGGGCCGGCGGCGGGCCGGCCGGCCCTCGGGCGCTGGCGGCGGGCCGGCCAGCCCCTCGGGTGCCTGCGCCGGGAAGCTGCCGCCCGGGCGGAAGCCGGCGCCTCGGGCGCCTGCGCCGGGGGAAGCTGTCGCCCGGGGCGGCTGATCGGGGGTCCTGGCAGGCCGTGACCCCCGATCAGCCGCCCAGGTCGGGAGGTGGTGCGGGAGACGCCGAGGTTTCGTCACGCCTCCGTGGGCTTCTCCACGGAGGCGTGAGGGTTCCGTGACGTCTCCCGACCGCCACGGCCAACCCATAGACCTTTGTAACCCTGTGGGTTACAAAGGTCTATGGGTTGCGGCCCGGAGGCCCGACCGCCGACGGAAGGCGCGCGGAAGCGTGGCCTCGTGCGCCTTCGGTGTCCTTCTCCACGGTTCCGTGCGGGTTCCGGGAGGGCCGGTCTCGCCCTGCGTGGATAACCCGGGCCATGGCACGGGTTATCCACGCAGGGCGTATCGCGGCCGGGATCGGGTGACGGAGGCGTGTCGTCGCTCCCTCGTCCCTCCCCGCGGGCGCGCCGTGGTGCCGCGGATGCCTGGCCGACC